>CACOYI010000010.1 GCA_902631405.1 K189A clade bacterium
ACTCACTAGCGAACGTCAATCAACTACCGATTGTTTGATTTCCAGTAGTAGGAAACGTTCGAGTTTGATACCTAATCACGACGCATCGCAACTTGTTAATCGACTTCGCGCAAGGCTAGGGAGCGATGCATGTCTCCAACTAAGAACAGAACCACATCACAGCCCGGAATCCTCATGGGCAAAAGACTATTCGTTAAACCTAGAAGAAATAAAATGGATCTCAAACAAAAGCATCTATAAAAAGCGCCCCTTATGGCTTTTGAAAGCCCCCAAGCCTGTACCGATTAATCAATTCTCACTAATTGAGGGTCCAGAAAAAATACAAACCGAATGGTGGAATCAAAGTTCTTCGAGAGCATATTACATCGCTCAGCACCAATCGGGGTCAGTGTGCTGGATTTATAAATATGAAAGACCTGTGGCCACAAAAAATACATCCACTGAAGAGACGTTTTATTTGCACGGGTATTTTGGATGATAGAGAGAGGGGAATTTGCTGAACTACATTGTTTAAGCAACTACAGTTTTTTAAGAGGCGCTTCACATCCGGAGGAACTTGTATATAGGGCCTCTGATCTTGGCTATAACGCTATAGCAATCACTGATGAATGCTCTTATTCAGGCTTAGTAAAGGCACATGTGGCAGCAAAGCAATGTGGCATTAAGTTAATCGTCGGTGCTGAATTCTTCGTTGATATGGCTCATGGTGAAGAAAAAAACTCTGTTGAGAATATCATTATGCTTGCCCCGACAAGGCAAGCTTACGGTCAATTATCAGCGTTTATCAGCAAAATAAGACGTAAGAATCAAAAAGGTAATTCTTACTTGCGTTATGAGGATTGTCAGATAGGAATCAGTGATTGCCTGATTTTATGGTCTCCTAAGCTGCAGGATATTGATATTCAAGTGAGTGTTGGCCAAAAACTAAAGACTATTTTTCAACATTTTTGGATTACTCTGGAATTGTTCCAAGATGGTTTTGATATTGATAAAACAGCGCAGGCATTGACTTTATCGTCTCGACTGAACCTCAGATTAGTTGCCTCTAATAATGTGCATACGCATGTCCCTGAACGCCAACCGCTACAGGACATAATTACCTCAATTAGATATCAGTGCTCGCTGGAAGAATTAGGACATCAGACATTCGTCAATGCAGAGCACACTTTAAGAACATTAGATTCATTAAGGACTGTTTATCCCAAAGAGCTACTCGAGGAAAGTGTTCGTATCGCTGAG
This sequence comes from K189A clade bacterium, assembly GCA_902631405.1. GTDB lineage: Bacteria > Pseudomonadota > Gammaproteobacteria > Pseudomonadales > Azotimanducaceae > UBA4421. The sequence continues at coordinate 1,240 of CACOYI010000010.1, forward strand.
ATGTGTTCGTTTAGTATGGATGAACTACGCTACGAATACCCTGAAGATCTTGTGCCTCCACATCTCGATGCCTCGACTTATTTAAAGCAACTTACTCTTTCAGGCGCGCAGACACGTTGGCCAAAAGGCGTTCCAGATGATGTTCTCACACTCATAGAGAAAGAGCTGACACTCATCAAAGAAATGCAATACGAGCATTATTTTTTAACAGTTCAGGACATCGTTGAATTTGCTCGTTCTGAAGGAATACTTTGCCAAGGGCGCGGTTCAGCTGCTAATTCAGCTGTTTGCTACTGCCTCTTTATTACAGAAGTCGATCCCGCTCGTATGCATTTATTGTTCGAACGTTTTATTTCCAAGGAAAGAGATGAACCACCAGATATTGATGTTGACTTCGAACATGAAAGACGAGAAGAGGTTATTCAGTATATCTATAAGCGCTATGGTAGAGATCATGCTGCATTAGCGGCGACCTTAGTGACTTATCGGCCCAAGAGCGCAATCAGAGACGTTGGTAAGGCCCTTGGTTTTGATTCTGAAGTATTAGGTCTGCTGGCCAAATCTATTGCCTGGTGGGATAAGAAAGATTGTCTATCTGATCATTTTAGTCAGGTAGGTATTAACCCGCAGACAGAAAAAGCTAAACATCTTTCGGCTTTTGTAAGTGAAATTCTGGGTTTTCCAAGGCATCTCTCGCAGCATGTTGGTGGCTTTGTGATCTCCAGCAACCCGATCAATCAAATCGTTCCGATTGAAAATGCTGCGATGGAAAATCGGACTGTTATTCAGTGGGACAAGGAGGACCTTGAGGCTCTAGGTCTCTTGAAAATCGATATTCTTGCTTTGGGAATGCTAACCGCCATAAAAAAGACTTTAGCGTTATGCGCGAATTCTAAAGACTTAGAAATAGCTTCTATTCAAGACATACCAGCCGAAGATGCATCGACTTATGAGATGTTGCAACGTGGAGATAGTGTTGGTGTCTTTCAAGTCGAGTCCCGGGCTCAGATGGCGATGCTTCCGAGGTTAAAACCAAAGTGTTTTTATGATCTCGTTATAGAAGTGGCCATTGTACGGCCAGGCCCCATACAAGGCGACATGGTGCATCCCTATCTACGACGAAGACAAGGATTAGAAACACCCAATTATCCAAATCCTGAGATCAAGCATGTATTAGAAAGAACTCTGGGGGTCCCGATATTTCAGGAGCAAGTTATTGAATTAGCGATGGTTGCGGCCGGCTTTAGCGGCGGAGAAGCTGACCAATTAAGAAGAGCAATGGCTGCATGGAAAAAGCGCGGTGGTTTGGAGTCATTTCGAGACAAGTTAGTTAATGGAATGAAAATCAGGGGCCATGATGAAGAATTTGCTGAACGCGTATTTAACCAAATAAAAGGTTTTGGCGAATACGGTTTCCCTGAATCCCACGCCGCCAGCTTCGCTCTTCTGGTTTATATTTCGGCATGGCTTAAATGTCACAGAACTCTTGAATTTTACTGTGGCCTTTTAAACAGCCTGCCAATGGGTTTTTATTCAGTTTCACAAATTGTTCAAGATGCCAAAAGACATGATGTTGTTGTGTTACCTGTTGATGCAATGAACAGTGATTGGGATCACTCTATCGAGTTACTGGATGAAGATGAAAATGAACATAGCAAATACGGGTTAAGACTGGGCTTGAGGATTGTTAAGGGTCTTCACAAAAAGAGTGCGGATAAAATAACTAGCTCAAGGGATAGTTCGATTACGAATGTTTTCGAGTTGAATCTCAAAGCAAGCCTTAACGAAGAACAACTAGGAACCCTAGCTAGGGCTGGAGCATTAAATAGTTTCTCGGAAAATCGGCATCAAGCTTATTGGGAAATTAAAGCGCTAGGCAGTACTACTCCCATTGAAATAAGTTCTAAAGTTTCTGCTAGACAAGATTCAACGAAACTACCTCCGCCAAGCCGTATTAAAAATATGGTCAATGACTATCAATACACTGGTTTGTCTTTAAAAGATCATCCGATGAAAATCTTAAAGAAATATCATCCCCTCACTGGCACTAGTCTCGCATCGCAATTATCAAACTGCAGACACGGACAGTTTATAAAAATCGCAGGTGCGATCACTGGTAGACAACGGCCTAGCACTGCTAACGGCGTGCTGTTTATTACGTTAGAAGATGAGACAGGGAACACTAACGTAGTCATTTGGAAAAGCGTTCTTTCCAGGTTCAGGAGCGAAGTGCTGCAAAGTCAACTTGTAAGCATTAAAGGCACAGTTGAACGTGAAGGCCTAGTTATACACGTCGTAGCTGGCCATATCGAAACACTGGATCATATGTTTGCCGCTGCGCAAAACATTGGCCCCATCGATAACAACAAACAAGGTACGATCAAATCTAGAGATTTCCACTAGTCAAAAATCTTCCGCCCTTTGGGTTAATTCTTCACTTAAAATTAATGTAACTTTACGTAACAGACTGATATTATGGGAAATATCGCTCTTTCTTTCCGAATAGATTACTCTCGGAGTAGAGGAAAAGAGAGGGGGTATTTAGGTGGATACGAAAACGCGTATAAAAGCGGCAAGAAGTCGTTTAGGGATCACTCAGAAAGTTGTTGCTGACCATTGCGGTGTTTCAATAACTACGGTTTCTAAATGGGAGCATGGAGAAGCGTTACCGCAACGCGGGGACAATTTGGACAAACTTTGCGAGCTATTAAAAGTGAGTAAGCCGTTCCTTATTTGGGGCGAGGCTACCTCGGAGGAATCCACAGGATCCGAAAAAGAGCTTGCGTCGCAAATCGGGTTATTGACTGAGTTTGAACAACACATGGTCAAAAGATTTGTTGAGGACCTTTTGCGAAATAAAAGCCAATCACGGTTGGATTAGACGCATAAAAATTAAGGAGTTTCGTGAAGGGCTCAGTTGAAACTGGAAAGAAATTATTAGCGAGACGGATGGAGCAATTTTGCGACTCACCGTTTCATGTCGATGCGGAATTAGAGCTGGGACAGCTTGGCAAAGTTAAATTCGGATACTTCGAATTTGATGATTTTGATTATGTCAGGAGGCACAAATTAGCATCTCTTGACCCAGTTCATTGGGAGTTGATGTCTATTGTCTTCGAGCATTACGTTCCAGGGTGGCTGGAACACAACGCTGGTTGGTTTGTGGTGTTACATGAAAACCAAACCATGCTCTGTTTGAGGCTCGAGGACGAATTTAAGCTAATCTCTCTCAAAGGAGGCGAGGCTGCTGATCTCACCGCTTACGCCAAAGAAAAGAGTCTATTTATCGATCGTAGGCTCGATCAGTACTGGAACACGGGTGATCCTGACATTATCGACGTTTTTAGAAAGGCGCTAGAGACCAGCACAGATGACATGTTGATGAACTGCGATCCACGTTTTCGGGAGCGAGCATTGTTGGTGACGAAATTTAAGAAACTACTTTCTTATCAAGAAAAGTCTCCTTCATCTAAAAAGTCGGATAAGCGCTCCGCTCTCAGCAATGTGATTCAGTTCGCTATTGATAACAAGTAATCCCTGGCTGATGCCTAGATGAATGACAAGGACTGGAAATCAGAGGGTGTTAAAGTGATTAAAGGCGATCGTCTTGACACGAACACGCCACAAACACCCGGTATGAACAGAGCGGCTGCTATAAATCATGCAACAGCTGGAGCGAACAAGCTATGGGCTGGAACGGTAACGATTCACGCCGATGCGAAAACGGGAGCTCATCATCATGGAGCTCTGGAAAGCATTATCTACATCATCAGTGGTCAAGCCCGAATGCGATGGGGGGAGAAACTTGAATTTGTCTGCGAGGCCGGACCGGGGGACTTCATTTACGTGCCTCCTTATGTGCCTCACCAAGAGATCAATGCTAAATCTGAAGAGCCTTTGGAATGTATTCTGGTGAGAAGTGACCAAGAACCCGTAGTAGTTAATCTAGATATTCCCGTTGTGGAGGACCCAGGTGAAACTCTGTGGATAGACCCGATACATGCCGATGTCAAATCCTAAGACTGAGCCGCCCTTCTCTTCCCTCTTACCCACAGAATAATCGAAATTAACAGCGCCAAGAGTCCTATCAGAAAAACAGAAATATAGGTGGAATTGCGCGCCATCAGACGGCTCATGGTAGTTACCCCGACCTGAAGTAAAGGATTGAAGTCCCTTGGAACGGCGACAACATTGAAGTTCGACGCGTAGGCCTCGTATTCCTCGATCATAATTGCTTTCAGTTCTGGAAATTGTTGTGACAGATCGAGGCTCTCCCCTGGATCCTTCTTTATATCGAATAACTCCCAGCGAGCATTTCCGTGAGGGAGTGTGTTAAACGTCAATTTATAATTTCCCCGGAAAACGGCTTTACTGCCTGATACCTCGATAAAGGTGGATTCATCCGGCGCATAAATTCGGTCTAATTCGCCACTGAGAACAGGCACAAAGGATCTGCCCGTCATTGAAACACCAGTCGTTTGAACATCTTTCGATACATTTGCCATTTCCAAAATTGATGGCGTAATGTCGCTCACAAACAGTAACGCGGGATTAAAGCCTTCTTGCAGAAAACCGCCCCCTGAAACAATTAGGGGCACCCTGAGTGATCCTTCGCTCGCATAGAATTTAAACAAGTTACCCGGTGTTGCTGCGGCCAAGGCCCATTCTGGGCCGATCGACGTGACTGATCGGAATTCTCCCGCGCGCTCAGGATCATCGTGATAGCCGTTGGCAAGACGCCAGGCGTTGAACAAAGCGCTTGATGTGGGATGGTTAAATTCCGGGCCGTTGTCAGAAGTTATAATAAAGATGGTGTTATCAAACCGTCCTGTTTCTCTCAAATACGATATTAGCCGGCCAATATTCGCATCCATACTTTCGAGCATCCCCGCGTTCGCCATCATGGCCTGCTCATAGTAGTATTTTTCTGATTCGTCAAGCTGGGACCAAGGTCGAAATTCCGCCGGCTGCGGGACAAGCTCGGCTCTCTCAGATATCAGCCCGATCTTCTTTGCTTTTTGAAAACGATCTTCCCTCAATTGCTCCCACCCTCCGGAGTAAATACCTTCGTAACGATCTCGGTATTCAGGTGAAACCTGAACAGGAATGTGAACGGCTTGAAAAGCGAGATAGCTAAAAAAAGGGGTTTGCCTATTCTGATCGAGATATTCGATCATCTTGTCGACAATGAACTTGGAGGAATAGAAGTCTTTTGGCAGGCTCGCGCGAGCCCCATTCTCATACCACGGTATTTCACCATAGTACGGCATGTATGACTTCTCTTCCCAATTGTCGGCGCCTGATGCATCAAAGATAAAAGACTCTTCAAATCCATGCTGGTCGGGCAGGCTTTTCCCTTCGCCACCGAGATGCCATTTCCCAGTCATGTAGGTCCGATAACCAACCGCTGTCAGCTTATCGGCAATCGTTTTGATTTCCGGCAAGAACTGCATCGAATAACCACGAGTCTGCTTTTGCTCTGGTGTGACAACTTCCGGGATGGTGCCAACACCGGTCAGATGGTTGTCCACGCCAGTCAAGAGCATTGCTCGAGTAGGCGCACATAATGGTGAGGTGTGGTAGTTGCTAAACCTGACGCCGGCGTCACCCAGAGCTGTTATGTGGGGCGTTAATACCTCTCCCCCATAACCACCAAAATCCATCAGTCCAGCGTCGTCTGCTACGATCAGGACGAAGTTGGGAAGTGGTGAGCCCTTTGATCGCTCCAAGGAGACCAGTTCAAGCGGAAGAAGCAATGAGAAAATCAATGTGTACGAAAACCGCATTATGAAAACTCCGGATATCTGGCGAGAAGTACTGGTTTTAAATGATTGATCCAGCGAGTGTAACCCTCCTCATTCAAGTGCAATCCGTCGAATATATAAACGTCGTCTGGTGTTCCTTGAGAATTAAGCAATGTCGCTCCAGTATCTTCAAAAAAAACGTGTTCATTCTCTCTGGCCAATTGAATTAAGTGCTCATTCACCTCGCGCATTTGCGACCATTTATCCCAACGCGCCTTTGAGGGTTTCATCGACATCAACCATATATCTGTTTGAGGTAGTGAAGCCGAAACTCGGTCCACAAAAATTCTGAAATTATTTCCTACATGAGTCGGTGTTTTACCAGACCCAATATCATTTACGCCCACAAAGACGACAACTGCCCTTGGCGCATAGGTTAAGACGACTCTATCCAAGTTGTGGAGGACATGCTCCATGTGCGCACCTCCGAAGCCCCGTTGAATAATCGGTAAGGGACTCATTCCCTCTGTAAGCGAGTCCCAAAAACGCACGCTTGAACTACCAACAAATACAATTTGGCCTGGCTCTGGAAAGGAGACTGAGTCTGCATTCTCAAAAACAAGAATTTCCTCTTCAAAATAGTCAGGCTGATCTGCTGCTTGATTTTGCGAGCGGATCAGGAGACCGATCATCACCGCAACTAAGATAATCAATCCACAAAGAAGGCCAGTGCCCCATTTCAAAATTGTTTTGAGCAAGCTTCACCCATTCATAAAAAATCATTCCACGCAGAACTATAAACCGGGTATGAATTGCTAGAAAGCAAAAGGGTCCTTGAGTTGGAGAACATCCTGATTCCACCTTTTGGGGTAAGGAGGGGAGAAGTGATGTGGTGGAATCAGGGTTCTCACCACGAATAAAGCAATTGCTATGCCAACAAATTAATAGTCATATAAATCAGCAACCTAGCCATATGTTGGCTACTTATAAAGGTTGTCATTGATTCGAGCCGGTAAGGATTGTCGCTTTTCTGACATTCGGCGTAAGAATACGTACCGTTATTGATTTTCATCAAAAAAGAAACAAATTGCTCTGACTTCGATACTCTCTCTGGGGGTTACATTTGCACCTAGAATCGTCTGATCATCAAATGCACTATGCAGCGTTGGCACAAAAGGACTCTCGGACGAGTCATAGGTTTTGAACATTACCAATTCCTCTCTGTTCATTTTCGGGTAGTAATACCAGTGATGGGATTCCTTGTGGCTGGACTGAAAGATTTCAACCTGAAAACCCTCACCACTGCCGTAGTTATGCAAGTCGGTTGGGATTAATTCTTCCTCCGAGACCGTCCTCGAATCACACAGAGCCAGCGGCGCATCCACACAATCTTTGTCAAAACGTCGCCAAAGGTTATAAACAGCGACCCGATCAGGTTTCGGATTTGCCTGACCGATTAAAGGTTCTATCGTATCCAGAAATTGAGGAGTGAAGTCGTTGTGAACCAACCTGTGAGCACCTAGTCTTTTTCCAGACTGCGCCTCAGCTTCATTTCGTGTGATATGGGAGACAATGTGTACGGTGGAAGCATCGGTCTGTTGTTTTACTAGTTCAGCCATTTCTGGATAGTAAGTTTCCATGACTGCCTGATCATCATAGAAGTCATCGACACTGGATACATGTTCTATGAGCTTGAACCCGGACTCTTTTAGGCTCTGATTGGTGCCTCGGGCGTTAGAGACTTTCTTTATAAAAGATTGATGGTCTGGACGATCAGGGTCCGGCTCAACTAATCCAAACGCTGGTTTCGGTTCATTCTCTCTTAGTGGTTTGCGATAAAAAAACTCCGCACTCACAGTATCCATACGCTCTCTTCCTCCTATCAAGCTGAGGCGCCGGCTAGGCCAGGCACTTCGCAAAACTGATCCATTTCTATTTTCACGCTAACCGGACAATTAAAATGAGCCGCTCCGCCCCAGGACGGCATAACCATTGAATACAAACCGCTCCCGCCCGCTACCATAATTAAAATATTCTCAGGTTTAGGAAATGCCGTGTAGGTATCGCCTTTGAATCGGCTACCGAACTCACCGCCATAACGATTATGAAGCTCCGTGGGAAGATGAGTCAGTTCCCATAGCCTTTTTGCTGTCGATTCTCTTGAGAAATTCGACCTCTTGAGGACCTCTGCATGTTTAGGACCTAGCACAACCAGAGCACTTCCCGACGTCAATACAGCGTTATTTGTCGCGATATTCGCAAGCCCCTGCGATAGCACATATAAGAGTTTCTCCGCATCTTCCGGGTCATCAGCATTGTCACTATAAATAACAGAATGAGGCGCCTCACATCCGATTAAAGTGACGACACTATCCTCGGCATCAAAACCTTGACTTACATGCAGTGGTGGAAAGGGTGAGTCCTCTTCGGCTTCTGCTAAGCAGTAGGTAAATTTTCCAGGGTGCCCTAATAGAGCCATATCCGATATGCCTGGTCTACCGCCTCCAATATTGATCATGCAAAGCCGTAAAGCCCTACCAATGCTCGCGTTTGCTCTGTGGCCCGGTCCCAGCGCTCCATATCCAGAGGCCACTGGACCACAACTATGCCTTGCCTCACCGTTGACAATAATTAAAGGTGCCGTGCAATGAGTCGTCGCCTGAAGCTCCCTAAGATCAAATTCCGGTTGAACCGCAGCCTTAACCGCCGCGATTACAATGGGCATATAATCCGGTAGACAACCTGCCATCACAGCGGCTACGCAAACTTTTTCGATGGTCGCCACGCCCATCCCTGGGCCCATTTCGCCCAGCACCATATCGCCATCCAATCCGGTAGCTAAAATCAATCGCTCGACACGCTCTTGTGTGGGAATGACAACTGGAAGCCCATCGGTGCATCCCATCTCATGGAGCTTCTCTAGTGCGAGTTCCTCTGTCTCTGCCTCCAGAAAATCAGGCATCTGCGAACTTCTCCAAAATCTCGTCAACGATTCCATCCGCAACCTCAGTGATTCTAGCCTCGCCAGTACCCGCAACAGGATGTGGTAATTTTAGTCTGGGTACACTTGTCATTCCGACTGAAGCGGCAACAAAATCTCCCTGATTCCAGAAGTCCTCGGTGACAAGTGAGATAGAGGGTATTCCCTCTCTGGCAATATTTACGCCGTCACGCACGGTGCCGGTAGTACAACTGCCTCAATGGCCGTACGCAGCTATCGCCACCTGACATGTTGCTTTGATTTCTTTAAGTAATTCCTTACTCGCTGGAACGCCGGCGTTTCCTTTATTCCAGAATTTTGTGCTCAACTTAGGAAGTTTTTTAACCAACGCTTCACCAACCTTCTTCACAAAATTCTCTGAATCCGGAAATCCATTAGCTAGCAATGCAACGGTGATATTCTCCCCTTCGTTTTCACCAATATCGTAGGACAGTTTATAAAGCTCGTCTTCAACGGCTGTTTCCGCCTCCGGATTATGAAACTGAATCATCTTCCTCCCTCCCTATATCGTATTACTCAAGCTTACAGGTTCTTCTAGTGAGTGCTCAATATACTGTCTTTTAACCTCATAGCTCTTCGCTCAAATATCATAGGCCAACACGTGACATAGCTGTAGATCCAATTCACCTACCATCGAGGGATATCGAAAAATCATTGCTTTAGCTTCTTCTGACCATTCAGGCCAATTTCCGTCTTCACCCGGGTCGCCAGAACGCGCGAAGTTTATCCATGCGGTCTTCATTTCCTTAGACACCATGCGATCCTCAGAGGTAGTGGGGAGCCATTCATCATGCGTATCAAAAACATAGGGTAATTCGGCTCCGTGGTATGCTCTTAATGATTCTGAACTTAGTCGTTCTTGTGCGAATCGATACATGTACACATTAGAATTACCCTCTAAAAGTGCATTAGCTTGTAAAACGGTTGGGCAGAAGAAATCTTCCGCAGTGGTTAACGCATCCATTTTCTCATTTAGATTTTTATCCTCAAGAATCTGCTCTATTTGAGTCTTCTGTTGCTCTGAATAGTTCGCTAATTTCCTCGTCCAATCGGACTCGCTGGTCGAAACATAATTCATTAAATTCTCATGCTCATTGGTCCCAAGCATAACTGAGCGTCGGGGGAGTCTTTTTCGAGCGTGTAGCTCTCGGGGAGAATCCGGCAGCAGCCATTGGTCTATCGGCGGGTCGTTATACCCTGGCTTATAAAAAGAGTCTGCTTTCTCAACCAACTCCAGTGCGCTGAAACTTCGAAGTTCAGCTATGGAATTTCCCGTGTCCTCGGTAAATTTGCTACCTATCGCTTCATTTTCCGCCAGCTCTCTATCCAGTTTAATCGGCCATCCTCCGCTTTGCATAATCGCTTTGTGGAAGAGCTCGTCCGACAATGGCGAAACGAGGAGATAACCGATGTTGCCGGCACCTGCCGACTCACCAAAAACCGTAATGTTTTTAGGGTTACCGCCGTATTCCTTGATATTCTGCTGAATCCATTTGAGTGCCTCAATCTGATCCAGAATGCCATAATTGCCAGAGGAACCATAAGGGGATTCCTTTGATAATTCTGGGTGTGCCAGAAATCCGAACACGCCCAATCGATAACCAATTGAAACTACGATAACGCCCTCGGAAGCTAACTCGGCGCCAATATAATTTGGTTCATAAGCCCAGCCACCGACGTTTCCACCACCGTGTATCCACACCATTACGGGGAGATCGAATACCTCTGCTGATTCGGGTTGCCATATATTCAAAAACAAACAGTCCTCGCTGGTGGGCGGTGTATCAAAGATCACGCTAGGGTCAGCCCCAACTCCCTTTGCGACTATCTTGTACCAATCCACGTTGCCGTCTCCCTGCACGCAGACGGGCGGCCATTCGTCTAATATTTCTCTCTCCGATACTGGGATGGGCGGTTTCCAGCGATTCCTCCCCGTTGGAGCCTCGGCATAACGCACACCACGATATTCGACCACTCGCTCCCCATTTTTAACTGGAACGAGCCGCCCGCGTTCGTCATCCCTAGTCAGGCCTTGGCATTCGCAAGAACTCAACGAAAAAAGCGCCAGCCCAAATAGGGTGAGGCGCTTAATCAAAACGTTTTTGCCTAGTTTAATCTCGCTTTAACTCTGAAGCCGATCGTTCTTGGCCGATTGGTGGTGACTCGCGAATCATAGTTACCCGTATTAATGAAAATTTGGGCCCTCTCATCGGTTAGGTTGGTCGCGTAGAGCTCAAAGCCATAATTACTATCACTGAACTCCCACCCTACTCGCGCGTCTACAATACTGTAAGGATCCTGAAGTCTCGGTATAGCATCGGCCTGAAAAGGTTCTGTTATCAAGAGGTTCCACATATCATCCGTGTAAGAATAAGAGATATGGGCGTAGCCGGTTGCATCAGCGCCCTGCTCCCAGGAATATCTCGCGTTAGCAGAATATCGAAGCTCTGGTGAGTAAGGTAGTCTTCGGCCCTTTGGAGCCCAAACAACATCTGGATCAACGGTTGAGTTAAAGTCCTTGGTAAGCTGGCTCTGATTATAAGTTGCACCAACTCCCAACATTAATCTTTCGCCAACCAGCGTATTGAGTTCGGCTTCTATACCATCCACTTCAGCGTTTCCAGCGTTCGCCCTGAAGATCAATGGCGAAATCAAGAGGTCGTAAATCGAAGTCTGGAAATCAGTCCACTCCATATGATAGACAGCACCGTTGAATGTCGTTCTGCCGTCATCTGATCTCATTTTCCAACCAAACTCATAAGAGTCCAAAACGTCTGGCTGATAGGTTTCAGGGACATTAGGATTGGTTGCTCCTTCGGTGTTACCTCCACCTGGCCTAAATCCCTCTGCGTAATTGAAGAACGCCAAAAGATTGTCCGAGACATCATAGGTAAGATTGAACTTGTAGATCATATCATCCGTCGAACCGCTGTTCCCAGGCGCGTCATCACTCGCTTTAGAGTTGTAAAAGTACCCGGCCCATCCACCACCTGGTGACGAGAACTCAGACTCGAACATTCTGGCGCCAACTGTCGCAGTCAAACGATCGGTAACATCGTAGGAAATCTCACCAAAGAAGGCCGTCTGTTGCCATTCGGACTCCCAGTCTGCACTCCACCACTCGTTGGGCAACGGATCACCACCATAAGAGGACGTATAGTAGGCTCCAGGACCGCCATCATGTTGAATCCCTGGCATATCCCAGAAGATGAAATTGTCACTGCTGTTGTCTTCGAAATAGGCTCCAGCTATCCACGTCAATGGGCCATCCCCTGTTGAGTTAATTCTAATCTCATGGGTCGTCTGCTCAGATTCATAGTCTCCCTGGAAGAACATGCTAGGGTCGTTACAACCAACGTTTCCGTACCAATAGTAGTCATCACAAGCGAATTGCTGTACCCACGCTCCGAAAGAGGCGTATTCAACGTAGTCCGAATAGTCTGAGGTGGTTTCCGTACTCCGATCTAAAAAGGACCCGGAATAAATAATATCCGCAAAGCCCAAATCTCCCTCTACATTCCAGGCCACCTGTCCGTAAGTTAATTCACCATACTCAGGACCAAATCGGGCCACTTCGAGGTCTTGGTAGCGCGTGGGATCGTGGTCCCAGGCCCCTTTTGTCGTACTATCCTGCATGAACCCGCTCACCGTAGCTGACCATTGATCTCCCAGCGATGTTTTAAACGCTCCTCTGAATCCAGTCGTTTCCTCTTCGTTGTATGCTTTTTGGGCAAATTGGCTGTTGGTGGCCGTCGCTCCGTTCATATAAGTTCGGCTAGTGCTTACGTTATCGATGAAGCCGTCAGACTTGTCGTACCAAGCAACTAATCTCAACGCAGATACGCCATCCTGAACCGGTATGTTGATGAAGCCCTCAAGCGTGCTGATACCATCCGCACCTTCGATTCCTCCATAAGACACGTCCACTCCGCCAACAACCGCGTCAGGATCTGGTTTTTTGGTGATGATTCGAACCGTACCTGAGGTCGCACTTGCCCCGTAATACGTTCCCTGTGGGCCGTTCAAAACCTCAATCCTTTCTATGTCGTAGTTATGAAGATCTGCGATTCCGCCAGAATATGTGAGCGGCGCATCATCGAGATACATCGTGGCCGTTGCGGTGTTGCTTCTATTCGGGTTACTACCATCGGCAATCCCACGTATAAACATAAATTGAGTTCCCGGCCCCGCGCTAATATATGAAATCGACGGACTTAATTTTGCTACGTCTTCAAATCGCGAAACGTCAAGGTTTTCAATAGTTTCATCAGTAATCGCTTGGATGGAAAGTGGTACATCTTGGAGGTTATTCGCCCTCCGTGTTGCGGTGACGATAACTTCTTCCATAGCATCTGCAGATTCTGCATCTTCGGCTAGGACCACACCCGGCAAAGACCCGCAGGCAAGAGATACTGCGCTTGCCAATGCTGTGCGTTTAAAAATCTCTGATGGCTTCTTGCCCGCTTCTTGCCGAACCGTTGCATTTAGTCGCCTACTTCTCTTCACGAACACTCTCCTCTTGTTCCAGAAACCCACAGATTGATCCTAGCACAAAAGCGACTATCACGAATGACGGGCTGCAAACTTTTGGTTATAACCATATAGGAATCCCTTGGTGCCCGAACGGGAAACAGAAAGCCAGAGCTCATTTATCAAAAGTTAATCTTTATGCGCCAGCGCGTCTTTTAAAGGCTCAAGCCAGGTTTCATAATTACGCCAGTGTTCGACTCCTGACGTATAAAGTGGTTGCCTGACCTGTTGTGCACTTGCCGTTCTTACTGATCGCTTGGTTTTATGAAAATCCACGCAACCTCTCTCAAAAACCAACCCACAATGATCAAGTAATCTCCTTACTTCATCTTCTAAGTTATTGACTATACTCTCATAATTCACTTCTATGACGCGTCCAGGCATCACGGAATGCCAGTGGTTCATCATGGCTCTATATTCTTGATAGTAATCCCCTACCACTTCCAAGCCGTAGCTAAAGGACTGACCTCTTGCGAAATTTTGTTTGAACGCGGAGAAGCAACAGTCCATCGGGTTTCTTCTCGCATCCACAAAAACCGCGTTTGGCATGACGTGTGCTATGAACCCGATATGTGGGAAATTGTTTGGCATTTTGTCGATGAAATAAGGTTTACCCGAACGGAAAGTCTCGGTTTCCTCTAAATATCTTTTGGCAAAGCTATCGGCTATTTCAGGACCTTCCTCACCAAAAAGTAGCTTATAGCCGCCCTTCTTCGACTCAATATCACGAGTAAAGTTCAGAATTTGAGGGAGCTCCATCGTGCCTTCGACAAGAGAGTGGGAGGCCAAGATCTGTTCAAGAAGTGTTGACCCTGCCCTTGGCATGCCAAGGATAAATATAGGGGTCGGGGATTCGCTTGCCCCCTCAACGCTCCTTGGTGGACTAGAGAAGGCCATCCTTATTTGCTTGTTGCGTGACTTAAACTCTTCCATTGGAAACGGCTCTATTTCTGCTTTAATTCTGTTACCACTTTGATAATGGGAAAAAGACAGCTCGTATGCCTGCTCATCTTCATGAGCCTTGCCAAGGGCAAAATGAAAAGCCGCGACATCAGACGCGTTCAAAATGTCCTTACCTAACTGATGATTCATTGCCTCTATCTCGTCAGGCCTAAACCTATAGGTCTTGAGATCTGCCTTACTCCACATCGCCTCTCCTAGGCTTGGATCGATCTTGAAAGCTTCGTCATAAGCTCTTTCGCTTGCTCTCGAATCTCCTATTGTTTTCTCGACATGCCCCATGGACAAAAGAACCCTTGGTTGCATCGGTTTAAGTTGAAGCGCTTTAGCAAAGGCATCCCTCGCTTTTTCCGGCTCGAGCGCCCCAGCCAGCACAGTACCCAGCATAGTCCAACCATCTGCCACCTCTGGTGCAAGCTCGACCGCTCTCTCCGCTGCCTCTCTAGCCTCCACATATTGTGCACTTTCACTATATGCACGGGCCAAGCCTCGCCAAATTGATTCAGTATTCGGCGAAATCTTTAAAGCGTGATTCAATAGCTTCTTTGCATCTTTCACAGCTCCAGCATCAAGGGCCACAGAAGCAAGACCGATTAGCGCATGAATGTGATCTGACGAGTGTTTCAAAACCTCTCTAAATATTTTTTCAGCGCGAACAGAGTCTTTATCTCCCAAGGCTTTCACTCCGGAAGAGATTTGACCTCGAAAAGGATCCAGTTCAATTGATTTTTTGAACGACGAAACCGCATCTTCTCTTCTGCCAAGTCCCGCTTGAACATTGCCTAGCATTTGAAAAGACTCGGTCGATGGCTCTTGATCACAGATGCGGCTCAAGATTTTGGATGCCTCTTCAAAACTGCCGGAGAAGAACAAGGCTCGTCCGTAGTCCAGTTGCGCATGAACGAAATTTGGCGCTGACCTGCAAGCTTGCTCTAGAAACTCTATTGATGCTTTATAGTCTTTTTGTCCCATAGCTATGAGACCAAGGAGCCTGAGAGAGTTGGGCTCATCTGGTTGGTTTTTTACTATCGACTTAAGAATATCGACCGCCGCCTTTACTCGGCCCTTTTTCAAAGCACTTTCAGCACTAGCGAACTGATCTTTCACGCTCATAGACGTTCTTTATATGACCCATATATTCACCCAACTAAATATCTTTTTCACTCTACGATCAAGGCTATAACTGATCGAGATTTTCAATCCGAGATCTTTTTTTGGTACCTTAACTTAACTAAGGTTCTGGCGATCAATTTGGTTTCTCTTCAACACAAGGCTCTAAAGCGCATCTGGACCCGTTTCCTTTTCTCGATGTTTTTTTTGATATTCGGTTGTGCCAATGAAGATCAGCCGAAAGGCCCAATTAACTGCGCGCTTTCTCATGACAGAATCGGGTCATTTGTGACCATACCAGGTGGCTACGTGAAAAATAGAGCTGGAGTAGAAAAGGAAATTGCGCCCTTTTCGATACAGATACATGAAGTGACCAACCAACAATTTGCTGATTTTGTTCGCTCGACAGGTTACACAAGCCAAGCGGAACAAGATCTAGAGGATAATCGTGATGACGCGGGGTCCGGACTTTTCAGGATGCCTCCCTCGGGGGATTCACAAAAGAATAAAAACCTAGCTGATGAGCCTGGCTGGACTCTATCAAGAGGCGCGACATGGGACTCGCCAGCGGGTCCTGGAACAACGATTTCTGCTAAAGAGAACCATCCTGTTGTTCATGTTTCACTTAACGACGCCCTGGCATACGCCAACTGGGTCGGTGCGAGGTTGCCGACTGAGTTAGAGTGGGAGTATGCGGCCAACCTAGGACTCCCCAACAAGGACAATCAAGACTCAGGCGCCTACTCTCCTGACGGGGTGCCCATAGCAAATACTTGGCAAGGTGTTTTTCCGTTTTTCAATACGACCGAAGATCTATTCGCTGAGTCATCACCCGTAGGATGTTTCCCTTCAGATAAGAACGGTGTTCATGATTTGATTGGGAACGTATGGGAATGGACTGATACGAGGAAGGGCAGCGATAGCCACATCATTAAAGGTGGGTCTTTTCTCTGTGCCGATAACTTTTGCAGGAGATTCAAACCTGTAGCTCGAGAATCTCAGGAGATTGATTTCTCTACCAACCATATTGGCTTTCGTGTGATTAAAGACGGGACGATTTAATCTACCCAGTTTTTCTCGACTTGCAGTCCTATCAGCTTCTGACAGAAAGCCTCATGTAGATAAGTTAACCTCGCCCCAAAACCTCCACATTATCACCCCAACAATTAGCTCGACCTCCGCCATTCGCTATAAATCGAAGCATAATCTCTCCAAGATTTGCTGTCTTTTTGACTCGGGCCGTCTTGCTGTGAAGCGTGATGCCATCAGCCATTTTTGGGGTTACCTTCAACAATGTTTGCCAAGTCTTACCTTGGTTCAGTGAAAGCTCAGCCCGACAACTTTCATTTTCTTTCAGGCTCATCGCGGCCATTTGCATAGTGATATCAACTCGATCGAATCCTTCTAAAGGCACCACAACTTGCGCTGATCTCTTTTTTGATAGATTTAACGAATGATTACCCGCATAAGTCGTTACCTTTGCACGCCCCCGACCCATCAGATCCCATCCTTTCGGATCACCATCTTCAAAATTTTCATTAAATAGAACTCGATCTGCGCGTTCTACTTCTTCCGAACGAACAATCTGTGAAAGCAGTAAGCACGAGGCAGTCAGAGAGAGAAAAAATAAGTTCATTGGCTTCATATCCCCATACCTCCACCCGATAAAACCGAAAAAAATCTGGTCATTCGCATTTTAATCCTCGCTTGAGAGAAGAAACAAACTCTTCGCGGTAACGCTTACTAATAGTAGCACTCTCGATACGTTGAAAAGCGTGGCAAGCCCCAGGATATACGACTAAATCGCATGCCACACCAGAACGCATCAGATTCTGAGCGTATAGAATGTTCTCATCTCTAAAAAGGTCTAGGCTCGCTGTGAACATCCAGGCCGGTGGCAGACCTCGAAACTCTTTCAGACGACCTGGGACTTGCGGAGCCGTTCTTTCTGCATCGCCTAGATAGCTAGCCCAACCATACTGATTAAGCTCTCGGGTCCAAACAAATTCCCCGACGAGAGGATCCCCGTAGTGCTGAGAGGACCCCGTGCGATCATCCAGCATAGGGTAGGTTAGTTGTTGCCAGCAGAGACCATACTCCCCTTCATCACGAGCCTTGATAGCCAATGCAGCAGCAAGCCCACCGCCAGCGCTCTCGCCTCCAACGCCGACTCGCTTTGGATCCACACCCAGTTCCGCAGCGTTTTCGTGGAACCACCCTAGTGCCGCGTAGCAATCGTCTAACGGTGCAGGTATCGGGTTTTCAGGCGCTAGACGATAATCGACCGATAGAATGACAATGTTTAACATCGACGCTAAATACAAATTCATCGGGTCTGAACCCTCTGGGCTTCCGAACAAGTAACCACCCCCATGAATGTGGAGGTATCCCGAAGCATCTTCTTGGTCATTTAATTTACCGTAGAGCAAACACCTCACATCTGGCTGCCCGTCAGAAGAAACAAAAATTTCTTTTCGGTAAACACCTTTGCTCGACGGATCATTGAGCTCGGGCGCTTGATCCGCTATTACTCCGCGGATATCCGCAATCGTTTCGTCAGTCAGCTCGGGCAGAAAAGGACCCGCAGCCATCTCCCTCAATTCTGGGTCCAAAAGTTCTTTTGTATCCATGGATTATCCCGTTTAAAGCTTTTCGTAATTTACATTTAAAAAATCTGCAGAGCGCCAGTCCGCCTCTGTCGGGGTCCACCCCTCTGGTGGTTCATCCTCAGCATCACCAGCTCGCATAAATTGGTTGTATCCTGAATAAAACTCTTCTTTGGTAAGTCCAGCAAATTTTTCTACAGCTCCCCAGAAACCCAGATCGTAATAATTCATTGGGATATCGACCCATACTGTTTTCCAAGAAGTTAAATGAATCGTCCGCGTCAGCATCGTCTATCTCTATAGTTGCTACATCAGATTGGTGTTCAACGATCGATATATTATCGGAGGTCTCGAAGCTGGGTAGATTATTCGACGCTGTACCTGATCCTGACCCGGAAGAACTTGTACCAGAAGAGCTGCCAGAAACAACGGAAGAGGCTCCACTACCCACGGTAGATGCCGCGACCCCGGACTCTGATGAACCATCTCCCCCACCGCCGCATGCGTATAGGCTCCCAAGCATTACTATTAATGCGATTCTCTTACTCAAAATGCTTTTTTCGCTCGTTAGCAAACCATCGCCTCTGCCAGTTAATGCCTTATGATGCTACCAGTCTCTCTGAAATTCCGATCAGAACCTGGCGTAGTCCTCTAAGCTGACCTTCTGATGCTTTTGTCTTCACAGACCAAGAATTTGTCGCAGATCTAAGCGATTCAGCAAGTCGCTCAGACTTGCCTTTCCTTTTTAAAAGAACAACCGCTCGATACAGTAAATTTCTTAGGTCTTGCGCTTTTTCAACGCTCACGGATTTTGACCTCATCAATTGATCCAGATGGGCGCTAGCTACAACGGGATTGGCTGGCCAGCTCACTTTAAGCTGCTGTTGCGGATTAAAGATATTCCCTTGAGAAGCGAGTTTAGCTGCCGCAATCTCATTCTCACTGATATGTTTGCTGGGGAGCAATTCGAAGACGTCCAATCCTCGAACTATTCCCGTGCCGTAGATTCTACCGTCATACCAATAAGTCGACCAGAACCCACCGGATACCAGAGCTTCATCGTCTATCGGCCCCCTATCAAAGAATGCTATTTCTTCAGGCTCACTAGAATCAGTAAAGTCAAAAATCGATATGCCGCCTTGATACCAAGCTTGGAGAAAGATATCTCTTCCAGGGATTGGAATAATTGAACCATTGTGCGCAACGCAATTTTCCTCATCCGTTTGCGGTGCAGGCATCTTAAAGTGACTACGAAACTCAAGCTTCCCGTCCACCATGTCGTAGATTGCGTCAGCTCCCCACGTCAACGGGTCATGCGTTCTACAACGCGCTCGCCCGCCGCCACCCCATTCGTCCGTGAAGATAACCTTATCTCCATCGTTATTAAAAGTTGCAGAGTGCCAGTAAGCAAAACCCTTATCTAAAACATCATCAATACGCCTCGGTTTTCTTGGATCAGCAATATCAAATACGATGCCGTTTCCTGAACAGGCGCCTGCTGCAATGCCCTTAGCCGGAAACACAGTGATATCATGGCATTGATCCGTTGCTCGAGTGTCTTGGGTTTCTCCCCCGTGGTCACCGCCTCGCCATAAACCAGCTAGCACTCCTGTTTCTTCATCAGCAAATACTCCAGGGCTGTCGACTATTCTTGCATCTCTTGGACTATCAATCGGTATTTCAATTACATCTATCCTAAAGAGGGCTGTTCTTTGATCCCCCGCAATGTTCCCAATACACCCAGCAAGCTCCTCCTCTTCACGCACCACGGAAGTTCCTGAGTTATACACAACGATCATGCCGTTTTCGTCTGGCCCAGATACGACCGAGTGCGTATGGGAACCTCGGCAAGTTTGCACCTGCCCAACCTGTCGAGGTCTCGTGATATCCGACAGATCAAAAATTCGTAACCCTCGAAATCTTTCCTCACTCACTTTCTCACTCACCCCATCGCGGCCGCAGTCTACGCGACCCCGGGTTTGTTCGACAGACAATATAAGGAGATGTCCGACAATGGATACATCTCCCTGGCCACCTGGACAGATCACTGAACTAACTAAAGAGGGCATCGCATCTTCATGCAATCGATAGACATTGAAACCGTGATAGTTTCCTACAACCATAACGTCGTCTTTGAAGGCCATGTCGGTATTAGAGAAACTCAGCAACGGATATCGTTCATCCTCGTATTTCTCAGACTCTTCTTTATCAGAATCCTCACTTTCTTCTGAAAGCAACTCGGCAGAGGCTTCGGAATCTTTCTCCTCGTCATCTTCTTCTTTTGGAGCAGTACGTTTAGCGAGCAGTTTTAGAGGTAGCTCCGATGGGTTGCTCGGATCGTAAAAACCGGGAGGTTTTGGAAGGCTTCCCACTAGTTCTAAATTGGAGATCGCTATCTCTGCGTCCAGGAAACCTGCGGCCAAACCCGTGCGAGGGTCTTCATTAAGACTCCTGGCTAATGAACTCATACGTTCTATTTCGGTTTCCTGGTCATTTGTTAGATCATTCACGAACTCGAACATCGCTTCTTCGAAAGCTGTGCCTGAGAGATCTAACAGGTCTTCAACCATGGAGATAGCTCCCTTGTGATGCCTGATCATAAGTTGGAGAAATGTCCTGTCGAAATCGGTTCCTTTGGATGATCTCAACTCCGTCATTTGTTCCTCAGTTGCCATACCCATCTTCTTCATATCCATCATCACGGCGTGATGAGACATATTAGCGTCGATCGACTGTCCACGAGTCTGCAGCCAATCGGTCATGAATTCGATCTCGTCTAATTGCGATTTGTCGATCCTAGCGGCAAGGTCAACGATCTCCTCTCTGTTTGTGCGTTCTTCTACGAGAGCAGCCATCTCAACCGCCTGACGATGATGCGGGATCATTCTTTGCATAAAGTCCACATCGGAACTCGAGAAGCTCGTGTCAGCCAGCTGAATCGCCTCTTCTGCTGAAATTTCCCGGGAATCTTGTCCTGGAGCACCTGGCTGTAAGATTGGTGTAATGGAAGTTTCGTTCCCAAAGAGCCCTATGGGGGCAAAAAAGCAAAAGGAACAAACAAAATACGTCGCGAAGTCCCGAAATCTCAAACGAAATTTCATGCAAATCCTCCTATTCTTTCAGCATTAAATATATCTGGATTATCGTTGAACAAAACAAAAAAAAGGGCCCCGTTGGGCCCTTTTCTCATCCTATACCAGTCTATACCAAGTCATTCTCCATCACTTTAGTCCAGGCCAAGATGAAGTCCTTAACGAACTTATCTTTACCATCGTCACTTGCGTAAACTTCCGCTAAAGCACGCAATTGCGAATTGGATCCAAAGGCAAGATCAACCCTTGTCGCTGACCTTACTGTTTCACCAGAAACTCGGTCGACCCCATCAAAACTGTTGCCAGTGCCATCTGGAGACCATTTGACAGACATATCGAGCAGCTTCGTGAACCATTCGTTGGTTAATTTCCCTTGCTCTATTCCGAAAAGTCCTCGATCGTCGTGACTGATACCCAAAGATCTCATCCCGCCAAGAAGAACAGTCATCTCAGGGGCGGTGAGACCCAACAAATGAGCCTTATCCAACATCATCTCCTCGGATGGTATTCCAGCGCTTTGTTGGTGATAGTTCCTGAAGCCATCAGACATGGGCTCAAGCACCGCAAACGATTCGACGTCTGTCTGCTCTTGGCTGGAGTCTCCTCGACCAGGTTTGAACGGCACGACTGATCCAGAAGCTTGCTCAATCCCTACTCCGCCGCCCAACACGATGACGTCAGCAACTGACGCACCAGATGAAGCGGAAATACTTTCGTAAACAGCCAGGACCTTGTCGAGTTGTTCTGGTTTGTTCACTGCCCAGTTTCTCTGCGGCTCCAAACGAATCCTCGCTCCATTCGCTCCGCCTCTCATGTCAGTGCCGCGATAAGTAGAGGCGCTCGCCCACGCAGTCTCTACCATCTCTTGTATGGTTAAACCACTATCTTTAATCTTGGCCTTCACGGACTCAACGTCAAAACTGGCATTTCCAGCTGGAACGGGGTCTTGCCATATCAACTCCTCTGCTGGGACTTCCGGGCCGAGATACCGTTCTTTTGGACCCATATCACGGTGTAAAAGCTTGAACCAGGCTCTTGCAAACGCGTCCGCAAACTGTTCTGGGTTCTCATGGAATCTCTTAGATATCTTGTTGTATTCCGGATCGATCTTCAGTGCCATATCCGCAGTCGTCATCATGGTTGGCACTTTAATGGAAGCATCTTCGGCGTCTGGCGCCATGTCCTCCTCCTTTTGTCCTATCGCGTGCCAAATGTGGGCTCCAGCTGGACTCTTCGTTAATTCCCACTCGTAGCCAAACAACAAATCAAAGTAACCGTTATCCCACGCGGTCGGGTTAGAAGTCCAAGCGCCCTCTATTCCACTGGTTATCGTGTCTCTTCCTTTACCCGATCCGAAAGAGCTCATCCAGCCAAAACCCATTTCTTCAATCGATGCCCCCTCTGGCTCCGCCCCTACGTTACTCTCAGGTCCTGCACCATGTGCCTTACCAAAAGTATGCCCGCCGGCGACTAGAGCAACGGTTTCCTCGTCGTTCATTGCCATACGGTAAAAGGTCTCACGAATATCTTTCGCGCTGGCTAAAGGATCTGGATTACCATCTGGTCCTTGTGGATTCACATAAATCAGGCCCATTTGCACGGCACCAAGAGGGTTTGCTAGATCGCGTTCTCCGCTGTAGCGCTCATTCGCCAACCATTCTCCCTCGTCACCCCAGTGAATGTCCTCCTCTGGAGCCCAAATATCCGGACGGCCACCGCCGAAACCGAAGGTTTTACCTCCCATCGATTCTATAGCAACGTTTCCGGCCAGTATCAGCAGATCGGCCCAACTTATCTGCTGGCCATATTTCTGCTTGATTGGCCAGAGAAGCCGCCGAGCTTTATCGAGATTGCCGTTATCGGGCCAGCTGTTAAGTGGTGCAAACCTCTGTGCACCAGTACCGCCTCCGCCTCTGCCATCTGAAGTCCGGTACGTTCCTGCAGCATGCCAGGTCATTCTTATGAAAAAAGCGCCATAATGGCCATAGTCTGCGGGCCACCATTCCTGTGAGTCTGTCATCAGATCATTAAGATCTTTCTTCAGCGCCTGATAGTCGAGCTTCTTGAACTCCTCTGCGTAATCGAACCCTTCGTCTAACGGGTCCCCCTTGCTGTCGTGTTGATGAAGGATGCTAATATTGAGCTGGTTCGGCCACCAGTCTTTGTTCGATGTGCCTCTCGTGTCATTAGTACTCAAGCTACCATGGATCACGGGGCATTTAGGTTCAGAGACGCTTGTATTCATAATTAACTTACCACCTAGTTAGAAACTCAAGCCGCCTTGGACGGCGTTTGAACAATCTTAGGTTCTCGGTTGATGGTAGTAAAGTTTTATAAACTGATACTTATTTAGACGCGAAAACTCCCCAAATTAACACGTCAAATTGTTGCTTCTGACCACGTGCTGTTTGATAAGCTGGTTCACCCCACGGAAACTATGGTGATCTGGGTAATCTGAGAGCTGCGAACAGCCCCAATATACTCATCCCACCAGAGAGAATAAAAACCCCTAGAAAAGAACTATATTCATCAGCAATCAACCCCCCGATTGGTGGTGAGATTACTTGCGCCACTCCGAAAGCAAGAGTCGCAGCAGAAAATGCGGGGCCGTAATCCTCAGCACTAGTGTTTTCTACCACATAGAGCGTTATCAGGATTGGAAGCGCACTGAAAAGGAAACCTAATAAAATCGAGGCGACTAAAACCGGTAGGTAAACGCCAGTGAGAACGATTGTGATAACCACTGGCCACATGGCAAAACACAGGGCTAAGGTATTCCTCACGCCAAATCGTTTAGAAATGGACGTAAAGAAAGGCGCGCCAAATATCATTGCAATTCCCATTAGGGTGAATGCGAGAGCAGATTCCGAGGTCGCCCAACCGCTATCGTCTTCTAGTCTCGTCGTGAAGTAACCTAGAACGAGCAGATACATGAACCCAAAAATTGAATACGCAATAATGAGTGGCTTCCAGCCAGTCATCTTTTTTAACGAATCGAACCCGCCGAATCGACCACCGGCCTTTGGGGACTCTTGGCGATGTCTCACGATAAGAATAAATAATAATAACAAAATCAATGCAATAGAAAATTTTGTTGAGTAGATAGTTGACCATGCCGAATCCCCTTCAATATCTCTCAACCATCCACTTAACGTACTTACAAAGACAATACCCAATCCAATCCCGGAACCGAGCAAACCAACCGCTAAGTGGCGCTTATTTTCTGGTAGTGCATCTGCCGCGATAACAGGAGCTGGAATCCAAAGAAAGGCCCCTCCTAGGCCTGCCATAATCAAACCCGCGGCCAACAAGCTTGGTCCCGACGCTATACTTGCTAAAAGCAAGCCCAGAGTTGCCATGGCAAGCCCTGCCTTCATGGCAGTCAACAGACGAAGTCGACTCGTGACCCATGCGACTATCAAGGTTCCAACAAGGTAAGCCGCCACATTTGCCGAACCAATAAAGCCGGCGAACGTATTGGTAATACCTAGATCATCTCGAAGAGCCGGGTATATGACACCATAGCCAAATCGACCAAACGCGTGGCCAACAGCACCAGACAAGGCGACCAATGCGACAATTACCCATCCAATCAGAATTCCCTTTTCTTGGTTATCTTTCTGATCGATCATATTGACCAAACAAGAGGCAGCAAATTTATTTCCAGTTGGCCTCCTTGGACCACAGATACCCACTCAGTTTCCCGCCCGAACAATTCGCTTCTCCGCTCTCCTTTAATAAAATGCAGGGCAAAAACTTATGCCTCAACACACGCTCGCACGACTTCCTGATAAATCTTCCCACGCGAATTAACGACATCCAATATATTCAGCGAAGTTGGAATATAGGCGAAGCCTATTTTTAATTCAGGATGCCATTGGAAGATTGATCCACCGAGTCCCATCCAGCCGAAGAAGCCTTCTCTTCCTTTGTGAAGACCATCGTTTAGTACATCGCTACCTATGCCATCACCGCCAAAATAGTTGACCCCACCCTGACTGAACGCTGTGTCTATGAATGCCATATTCTTTGTTTCAATCCCGTCATGTAATTTTTGATGCGCCACCTCGGATAACACTTTTTTTCCGCCTAAACTTCCACCGCAGGCCATCGCTGCAGCTAGTTTTGCCAATCCTCTAGCTGTACATTTTGCCCCGGCGGAAGGGGTTTCACCTTTCGAGAATTCAGGATCATTAAATAAATCCATATTCATAAGACCACTCCCTTTAATCGGGTCGGGGGCATTCGGGCGTGAGTTTCCGGCCAGAGCCTTCCGAAAGAATAGCGCGCGTCCGATCAGTTGGAATAAATTGAGCTCCATCTTTCTCCCCAACAAGCTCGGCTTCAAACCCTCCAGAAACTGAAACCCTGCGCCAACCGCTTTTACAGGATTGACTCTTTCAATCTCTGCATCCGTCAGCCCAATGTAGATGTCAGCTTCAAGCTCTTTTGAAATTTCGGAGCGGATAAACTCTCCCATTGTCCTTCCCTCAGGTTCAACCCGACGGAATAATTCGTTAGCTATCCAACCTCGTGAAATCGCGTGATATTCTCGTTCATTATTTTCACCCTCACGATATTTCTGATCGTGTTTCTCGATAAGGAGACCTATTTCATTCCTCTTTAACGCCTCAGGCTGGAGATTTTGAACTGATATTGCCTGATCAAACGCAGCCATACCTCCTTCATGACGCATCAAATCAGCGATGGTGGTCTTTTCTTTTCCATTTTCACCAAACTCCGGCCAATGAGTCGAAATCTTGTCAGAAAATTCAATCTGACCTCGGTCCACCAACATAGCCAACGCAATGGATTCTAGACTCTTTCCACTACTGAAAACATTGATCAGAGAATCAGGTCCAAATTTAGGGTCGTCGGTAACGCTGCCCCATAGATCGACAACACATTCTTCCCCAACATAAATACACAACTGTGCATTTATCTCCTTCAAGCCAGCCATTCGTTGTTGAAATGTCTCTTTTACTTGTTCAAATCCTGGTTTAACCGAGCCCTCTATCTTCATCGTCACCTCTCCGCTAATTCCTCTATTTCCAAACCCCTTCGAATACTCTAAACAGTTTACCTCGGTCAGGTAATCTTATTTTTTGCTAGCATTTCCAAATGCAAGCACAGGAACCTACTAGGCCTTCATAAAACAAATGGAAGTTAAAGAACCAACAAGCGATAGTCGTTTCCTGATGCTGGACAAAAGGAACATCGCCTATAAGAAAAATGCTCGCCTCTCTCTGGGAACGGTAATGAAGCACGAAGCCAACCCACTTTTTGAGGAGGATAAACTCTGGGAAAAGCGACTGGATAATCTTTATGGGAACATCGCCTACGACTACGCGGAAAGCATGTACAAATGTTGGTATAGCCCTTTCATCGTTGCTCATGCCACGGGAGAACTGTCTCTGCATGAGCGACTAGAAAAAACTTATGAAGGCCATCCAGAGCAGGAAATGGGCGTCTGTTATGCCACTTCACCCGATGGGATCGTCTGGAATAAGCCGAGTTTAGGACTCGTGGAATATGAGGACAACTCTGCCAACAACATTTTATCCAGAGGAATACATGGGAGTGGGATCTTTAAGGACGATCTGGAGTCCAACCCTAAAAGATTATACAAGTCTATTTCACAAGGAATGAATTCAAGCTTTTCGGCAGACGGCTTGAACTGGTCGGTACCGACTTCTCTCAGTGGGGTAGAGTCCGCGGGTGATACACACAACAATGCCTTATGGGCTCCAACTTTAGAAAAGTATGTTGGATTTACGCGCACATGGTCGAAAACTAATCGTCAAATCGTTGGGCCTGAAACAAAAACAAATCATGCATGGGAAAGAGAGATCGCCCGTATTGAAAGCCCCGACTTCGAAGACTGGTCGCAGGCAGAAGTGATCATTAGATGCGATTCGTGGGAGCAACAACCTTACGCGATGCCGGTCTTTTTTTATGGTGGAATTTATATCGGGCTTATCGCTGTGCACGACCAATTATCAGACCGCGTTTGGACTGAGCTGGCCGTAAGCGAGGACACCAAACAGTGGGAAAGGATTGAACAAGGAACGCCTCTAATTCCCTGTTCTGAAGAACCTTTAGATTATGATTATGGTTGTGTTTATGCGTGTGCCTCGCCTATCTTCCTGAATAACGAAATACGCCTGTATTACGGGGGCAGTGATTGGCTCCACTCTGGTTGGCGAAAGGGCTGTCTGGCGCTTGCAACATTGAGACCTGACGGTTTTGCAGGATACGCTCAAGAAAGACGCAATGAACCAGCCAGGATGGGTACTCAATCTTTTTTCATAAAGAAAGGGGCTATCAAGATATCGGCTGATGTAGAAAAGGATGGGCTCGTGAGCGCGAGACTTTTATCCCCAGCCGGGGATCTAATTAAAGAGGCCATATTAGATCGGTCTTGTGTTGATGCCGATCTGTTTTCCTCTCTTCCCGATAACGGAGATCAGTACCGAATCGAATTTGAGTTTCATGCTGCCAAGCTCTATTCCTTCACTATTGAACAGGATCAGAGAAAGCGGAAGCTTTAAGAGCTTAAAACCGCTTAAACAAGGCTCTCAAAGTTAGCGAGAATTATCTCTGATGACAGTTCCACCAAGTTCGTCTGTCAGCTCATTATCTTCGAGTATGGTTTTCCCATTTACGATGGTTTTCTTCAGCTCTACCGCCTTTTGATTCAATCGCAGAAATTCACCAGATAAATCTAGACCCTGCGTTGATTGCTGTTCCTCGAATCGGTCCATATCGATTACATTCACGTCTGCTTTTTACGCAATCATCAAAGGGCTGCTGCCACTTTGCCGGTGCACAAGAGACCGGGGCATCCCGATAAAATGTAGTCATTCGCCACGGCTCTCATCCCAATCTGAACGAAGAAATCAGTAAAACGTAAATGAACGTATCTTTTCAAAACATAACTGTTTGGCAGCCTCCCCAACAGCAGAATCGCTCCTTTCCCAGCCTGATTCCACACCTGAGGAAACACTGCATTCATTGGTTGTGTCATCGCCTGTTCTTATTACATACACTACTCGCTCTCTTGGAACACGGCTTTCGCCATACGTCGTTAAAGATAAAGCGATGAATTCATCGTCCTGAAGGAGTGCTTGCGCAGATTGAAAATTTTCTGTGTCGATAAACATGCCTCGTAAACTTGAAAAGGTAGCTGAATAATCTACTTTTGATCGGTCATTCCCTAAAAAAACCAGCGGCGGATCCGAGAAGAGGTTGCTTTGATCGGCGAGACTGTACTGAACTCCAAATATCTCCTCGCTGTTGCCTCGCTCATTAACTCGGTTATGCCAAATATTTTTTCTATCGTTGTAAGTAAACAAAAAAGGTGTCTCGTAAGTTGAGCAATCACTCGGATACTGATATCCGATGTTGTGATTTATTTGTTCCTGCACCTCCGCAAGATCAGGACAACCCGCTCCAGAACAATCTGTTACCTCGTCATAAATTAGCATGGCTTGATAAAAGCATTCCGTAGAATTCGCCGAGCGCGTTTTTTCTTCCCGATACGTGGAAGTAACCTTTATATTTGGAATTAAGGAAACGTTTTCGTGACCACCATAGCTTAAATAAGACTCTAACTGCGCCAAAATGTTTTCATAAGTTGGCTCATAAGATTGACAAACCCCTAGACCTTGAGAAGTCGAACAGCTTCGATCTGCAATTTTCCCATCCTGAAGAACTTTTAGTCCTTGAGTCTGGAGATTATTTGATACTGCCCACCCATTCGCGTCCTCTAAGCCCGTGAAACCGATTCCGACTGACATTTCGACAAATCCGAGGCTTTCGGTATCGATACCGAATAGCTGTTCACTGGAGCTTTGTGAGAGCCCAACGAACGGCTCATATCCGTCTGGTAGATCCGAACCGAAATGATCTCGTAAGGCCGCTCTGACAGACTCGGCTGCCTTCAGAAAACTCACGATTTTTTCCGCTTTCGCTCGTCTCTCCGTGTTATTTGAAGCAATGTAGTCCTCGTATAGATCTTCGAGAGTAACCCCGTATTTACTCTCGAGGTCTTGAACAAAAATGTTAATGCTCTCGGCAACCGCATCGGAAACCGATGTTGCGGTTTCTCCACAACCCTCACTTAATAAGATCGAATCCACACCCAATTGATCTTTCGCCTCACGAACGAAGTCAACAAAGAGACCTGTGAATGGAGAAATATTAATTAATCCAGAGCTAGATCCTCCGTAAGGTACGTAGTACATTGTGAATGCCTCCGTTACCTCACCAAGATCGGCATCAATCGCGCCCACAGGGACTTCAGCAATTTGAATACGGTTACGGGCACAAGCGAAGCTAACGTCTGTTATCGCATCAAATTCTCCATTGGTATAAGGGAATTCATAGTCCCCGTCACCATTATCGACCGCTGAGGGCTCCCCTTTATCTTGCTGCAGGTTCCAGTTGAAATCTATGTATACATTTGCCCCCTGAATATAACCATCGATTACTTTTGCGCTGATTAGGGGATCATCGCTCGTGCTTCCAGATGAAGTGGCGCTAGTATTTGAGGATCCAGAATTTGAGGAGAGGTTTTGCGTAGCGCCCCCGGAGGAACCGCCGCCTCCGCATGAGAAAACCCCAACTAGTAAAAAAAAACCAGAAATTAGTCTTCCAAAAGTTCTCAACTTGCCTCCCACCTACGTCAAATCCCCTGTTTTAAGTCCATCTTGAACGGCTACCATTCAATCATTCATCTAAAGCTCTTCAAAAGCGAAAGTTCCATTTATTTTTCTAATGGCGACTCGCTACTCGCTGGTTCTGTCAATTGTACAAAACTATCATGAAAGCTATTGTGGCTTATTTTACGACAATACTTTTACTACCTTTTCACTGATTAATTAACCGGTACACGACACTATCTGACCTTGATTTTAACTCACATCCGAGATCCCAAATGAGTGACTATTTTTGGTTTGACGCCCTTAAGCATTCCATTCGCAAAAACAAAAGAACGAGGGAAAATCGGTATTTCCAGTTGGCTACACTTTCATAAGATGGATCTCCGTCTAATAGAACAGTTGTTTTTCGCGGATTCGTTGACGGCTCAGTTTCTATAAAAGCTATCACCGATACGCGGAGCAATAAGTTTGCGGAGATCGAATCCTACGCTTTGTGCGAGGTTTGTTGGTATTTCAGCATTACTAGAGAACAATTCAGAATAAAAGCAGCGGCAGCAATCGATCATCAAGGCAGCTCCCAAGAGAGACTTAATGTCTGGTCAGAGCTTAGTGCGTCTGCAAGAGAACAATTTTTCTGGGGTGCCCCAGGGGAGCCCCTTCTCTCTCGAGATGTTCATCAATGCATTCCTCTCCAACACATACAGGAGCCCCCCGCCTCGTTCGCCTTACTAGTTCTGTCCCCTATCTCCGTTGATCATCTGACCCTAAAAGGCACGCCACAGACCCGATGGTATTCGAATAAATCGGAAGATGGTTGGTCCACAGTCGCAGTAAATCCGTGATAACGAATAAAGGTACTAGTTCGAATTGGCTAAGCGTCCGCGAGGAAGGGCTCTACATAAGACCGGCAGATGCATTTGTCGACCCGGTAAGGCCTGTAAAGAACGCTATTGTTACTCACGCGCATTCTGATCACGCCAGGGCTGGCCATGGAAATGTATACGCGACGCCAGAAACCATGGCGATTATGAAATGTCGATACGGTAATAAGTTCACTGAAAATGGCATAGAAACCAATCTCAGGCGTCACGTAGAGCTACCCGGGGGAGTTGTCATGACTCTACTTCCGGCGGGACATATTCTTGGAAGCGCTCAGATTAATCTCACCTATAAAAACGAGGTGGTTACTATTTCGGGTGATTTTAAGCGAACCCCAGATCCCACATGTGAATCATTCGAGGTGAGGAAAAGCGATATCTTTATAACTGAAGCAACATTCGCGCTTCCGGTTTTTAACCATCCGCCTATCGAGGCAGAGCTTAGGCGCTTAATTGAATCACTGAAGGAGTTTCCAGACCGCTGTCATCTCATAGGGGTCTATGCACTGGGCAAATGTCAGCGAGTAATGTCAACACTCAGAAGTATGGGTTACGAGGACACGATCTATCTTCACGGAGCCCAAGTGAAATTGGTTGAGCTGTACGAGGATTTAGGTGTCAATCTAGGGAAATGGCGAAGAGTCTCAGAACTGGCCGATTTAAGTTGTTTGTCGGGGAAAATAGTCCTCGCTCCCCCCTCAGCATTATCCGACAGGTGGTCACAAAAATTACCTAACGTCATGGCGTGCATGGCCTCTGGATGGATGCAGATAAGGGCACGAGCAAAACAAAAACGCGCAGAGTTACCCCTTGTTATTTCAGACCATGCAGACTGGGCTCAATTGATCGAAACCATCGAACAAGTTAACCCCAGCCAACTTTGGGTTACTCACGGCCGAGAGGAGGCTTTGGTGCATAAAGCCAAACAACTCGGTATAGATGCAATGGCATTAAATCTCCTCGGTTACGAGGATGACGCAGATTAAACATGATTGAATTCGCTGAACTGGTTCACAGACTTTTTTTTACCTCTGGTAGCCTAGCAAAAGCCAGAATCTTGAGGTCGTATATCGAAAAGACGGAAGATCCAGATCGAGGTTGGGCCATAGCCATATTGGCTGGAAAATTGGACCTAGTGCTCTTTAAACGAAGCCTCATCAATCGCCTCATTAAATCACGAATAGATCCGTACTTGTTCGATCTCTGCTACGACTATGTCGGAGAGCTCAGCGAAACAGTAGCTCTTCTATGGCCAACGCCGAACACCGAAACAAAATTCGAACTACCATCACTGACGCGTATTTTAGCAACGCTCGAATCGTGCTCGAAATCTGAGATTGAACAATATGTCGGCAACCTCCTAGATCAAATGAGTCCTCAACAAAGATGGGCCTTTATAAAAATAGGAACAGGGGGTCTACGGGTTGGAATGTCTGCGCGTTCTGTAAAACGCGTTCTAGCGGAATTTGGTGATGTAGACTTGGACGACATAGAACAACTTTGGCACGCCATCGAGCCCCCTTACGAAGAGCTTTTCTTATGGTTATCCGGTGAAGCTGAAAAACCGGACATCAGTGGGAAGCTCTCCTTTACGCCATTGATGTTAGCACATCCGGTTGACCTTAAATCGCTCGATTTCATAAATCCCAAGGAATGGTTCGCTGAATGGAAATATGATGGCATAAGGGTCCAACTTGTGACGTCAAACGACGAATCAGCGATCTTTAGTCGATCTGGGGAAAATATAACCGGTAGCTTCCCTGAACTTTCAAAAGAAATTACCAGAGAGTCGGTGTTAGATGGCGAGCTAGTTGTCATGCGCGACAAAGAAATTGGCTCTTTCAACGATTTGCAAAAACGCCTGAATAAAAAAAGGCCGACAAAAAAAGACATAATTAGCTATCCAACTGCTGTAATTGTTTATGACGTCCTTTCCTGTCGAGGGGAATCCTATAGAAAGAAAACGCTTGAGGAACGTCGATCTCTTTTGGAGTCATTTTTCAAAAAAGGAGCTATGTCGGATAAGTTGTTTCTTTCCCCGACGCTCTCTTTCACAAATTCTAAAGACCTCCAGCGAATTGTTGAGAATCTAACAGAGAATCGGGAAAACCAATTCGAAGGTTTAATGATCAAGAAAAAAGCCAGCGAATATGTTTCAGGCAGACCCAAAGGAGAATGGTTTAAGTGGAAAAAAGAACCTCATCTTGTGGACGCCGTTTTAATGTATGCTCAGCGCGGTCACGGAAAACGATCGTCATTTTACTCAGATTACACCTTTGGTTTATGGGATGAGGACAATCTGCTACCGATTGGAAAAGCCTACTTTGGTTTCACGGACGAGGAACTTGCTCTACTTGATAAATGGGTTCGAAATAACACCGTTGAGAGATTTGGCCCAGTAAGGGGTGTTGAGCCAGGTCTAGTCCTCGAAATAGCATTCGATTCAGTACACATCTCGAACAGGCACAAGAGCGGGGTGGCTCTGCGTTTTCCAAGAGTGAA
Organism: K189A clade bacterium; assembly: GCA_902631405.1. Classification (GTDB taxonomy): domain Bacteria; phylum Pseudomonadota; class Gammaproteobacteria; order Pseudomonadales; family Azotimanducaceae; genus UBA4421. The sequence goes on from CACOYI010000010.1 coordinate 34,326, forward strand.
CAGAATAAGATGGGACAAGTCTGCAGACTATGCTGACCATATTGGCATGCTTAAAGGCTTAATCGTCAACTAATTATGGTGCACGATCTCTGACTTTACGTCAGCCATTTAAGATCGCTCTAGGTCTGCTCTAGCCGCTGTTTCTCAATCCTTCTTAAGCGCCAATCCACAAACAACTCTATTAGACGGCGACGGAAATTAAAGTTTATAGCTCTACTTTTTAAGATTTCATTCACTAATTTATCAAGGCCACTAATTTTGAAAGCGTCTGTGTAAGTGGCAATGAGACCTCGTCTTTTAATCCGATCATGGTACGCGTCTCTTAATGACGCCTTAAGCATCACTCGTCCGGACTTTTCGTCGACGTTAAGCTGTCTCCAATCCCTTGACATGAAATATTCCGACGTCCTTCGGAATGTCAAAAACGGTGCGCAGATTACCTTTCCGAATTCATCTTCTAATCTTTGAAGCGTCGTTGGCGTTGGGTCGGACGCAAGATAATCAAGACGCGTGGAGTGGAATCGTGCTGGATTTGCCCTATGTTCTTTTTGGTAAATTTTAGATAAACCACCAATCGCGTCTAACCCGGCTCCACAAAGCAGATAGTCTTCGCTCACCTCGGATAAACATTCCATCATGGCGTAGTAAAAGGCTAAGTCACGTTTTTGCGTGACTTCAATAGCGCCAAGAAGCTTCTTTATCTGGCTGATGAAATGCTTTGTCCGAATATCTACTTTGCGGATCGACCACTCCATAAGATCGGCAACCTTCTCGGCATTTTTGACGTACTCACTCGTATCTCCGTCAATCGTGAACACGTAAAGAACGATATTGTATTTAACCTGGGAGGCTGATGATGCCAATAGAAATGAATCTAAGTCACCAAGGTAAAAAACACCGACACTGTCGGTTTTGATATGTTCCACCAGGTCTTTTTCTAGAATGCATGACAACATATGGCCATGGAAACTTGTCAGCCGAGAAATTTCGGTGAATTCTCAAGAATCAAATGAACTTTCTTGGTAGTTGTCACCAGAAATATTTCGGGTCCTTACCCGAGTCTTTTTAATTCATTAGTTGAAAGTAAAAAAAAGCGCCGTAAAACGGCGCTTTTTCTTGGTATCAGATTAATGCTACAACATTAACCATTTCCGAGCGTGTATCGCAGACCTACTTGGAATACTCGTCCAAGCGGGTTATGAGTATACGCGTCATAACCCTGCTCGTGCGGGGCTAGCGGCGCTCGCTCATCGCTCAAATTCAAAGCAGAACCAGTGAGACGGAGAGATCCATCCAACAGCTCTATGCTGTAATGAGCGTCGAAAGTTAGCATGGAATCAACCTCTGTTATCCCAGCAACTCCATATGCCGTAGAGGATTGATCTACATCCATTGCATCAATGTAGCGCGCATAGATTCGTGCGTTCGACACACCGTTGGTCCAACCGACCCAGCCATTAATCTTGAATGCTGGCATGGATCTTACCTCGATGGGCAAAGCCGTCGCTCTGACATTGTATTTGCCAACTGCGTCGTACAGCCCACCAGTTCGCGTTCCGTCTGAGGCTAGCTCGCCGGATACGTCATAGGAAAGGATGTAGTTTGCATTCGCACCAGTACTGACAATTCCAAAGTCCATAGGAATTTGCCAGTCGACCTCTATGTCGATTCCATCGGTTTCGATATCGTCTCCATTGATCAGCTCTGTCACGATCTTGTTTACCTGACCTGCGTCGTTAGTAACGAGATCTGCACAGGCACAAGTCGCAGCTTCTCTACCAAAAGGTCCTGACAACGACATACTGTAGTAGTCTACCGTCATGGTAAGACCATCTGTCGGCGCAAAGATCGCTCCAATATTGAAGTTATCGGAAGCTTCTGGGTCTAATGCTGTTGGCACCGGTGTTTCAATAGACAGGTACTCACCAAGAGGCGCGTAAAGCTCCAGTGAAATAGTAGGATTGCTAGGCAATACTGGCACTCTAAACACTTGCTCATAAGATGCCCTGATCGCTAACGTATCAGTCACATCCCAACGACCCGCAAATTTAGGCTTGGTTACTGCATCAAGGTCATAGTCTTCATGCCGTATACCGATTTCTACATCCAAGTTTGGCGTAAGTGGTATAGCTGCCTCAGCGAACACAGCCCAGTTGGTCGTTTCCAGGTAGTTGTACAGTGATACTCCCAGGAAGTGGAATGGGGATGGCTGCGCGCCGTCCACTCTGTTGTCTCCTGTGGGATTGTACTCGGACTCGTAGTATCTATGTTGGCCACCGACCGCGAACGCCACGTTGCCGGACCCGGTATCGATTGGTAAATCTCCACTTACAACAAGATCAGTAACAAGGTAATTGTTTTCGGTAATTCCCGCAGATCTACCGGTAAACCAATCTCGAATGAAAGGCATGTTATACAACGCTGTTCCAGGAGCAGCGGTTGAGCCGGTGCCTGCTGGATTGAAGTAGAAACATCCTTGAGAGCCGTCACCTCGAATTGCGTCATTATCCGCGGAGTTAGCTGTTTCACTGACTCGCGGACAGTTAGGTCCTCCCACTCCATTTACGGCTTGGTCAAAACGTTGGGTGAGTATGTCTGTTCCACCAACGTCCGAATCCGCTTCGGCATAAGTTATAGACAAGTCATAGTTCAACCCGTCGGTGGGAGCAAAGTCTAAGAAGCCTCTTACTCCTCCTACCATTCTCAATGAATGATGCTCACGAGGAAACTGAACTGCCGGTCCTTCTCCCGCAAGTGATCTTCCCCACCACAAGGCGCCACCAGCGGCAGTAAACGCTGCTGCCTGATCGTCCGTCATATTATTTGCCATGAGGTCCGCTAGGCCAGGATTGCTCAATGGTACAAACGTAAAATAGTTCGCGCCGGGGTTAGTTGGCGGATAGCTAGGTGATCCTTCATAGATCGTCTCTAGCTTCGACCACAAAAACTCTCCATATACTTCCATATTCTCCGAGACTTCAAACTTAGTTTGAGCCAGGAACTTGAGTCGTTTTTGAGGATCAATGATGTTGGCAAATGGCATGTAGCTGTAACCACATCCACTCCAGGCATTTGCCTGCCTGAGTATTGCTGTACCTCCGTTGGAGCCCCAGCTCTTTCCACACTCAGGGTCTACTACTTGATTGGAAGTGTCGTAATTTGCCGGAGTAAAAGTACCTGGGTTACCGAAGGAGGACACCCCTAGCGGCCATGCACCGAATCTGTGGTCGACTTGACCATGTTCGTGAATGTTTAGTCGATCTCGATTCTCGTACTCGAAAGACACAACAAGGTTTGCAGAATCGTTTGCTGTTCCCCAGATCAGACCAAAGTTTTGGTCCCCGCCTTCGCTTTCTTGGACAAAAGCACTGTTGGTTTGGATTTCAAGACCTTCGAATTCATCTCGAGTGATGAAGTTCCATACACCTGCCATTGCATCGGTACCATAGGTCACTGAGCCACCGTTCTTAAGAAGCTCTACCCGCTCCATGGCTATAGTTGGGAAAGCGCCCACATCAACCACGTACTGGCCACCTTTACCGACACTCGCGCCGGTAACAACCATCCTTTTTCCATTCATGAGAACCAGTGAGCGTTCTGCTCCGAGGCCCCGAATGTTGATGTTTTTTAGTCCAGTAGCCACACCGGAACCCGCGTATTGCTCTGACTGATTTAAGGTTCCCGACATCGCAGGAGTGTTACGAATGATCTCAACCATTTGAGGGCTACCCTGCTCCTCCCATTCAGATCTATCGTACACATCAACTGGATTTGATTGCTCCTCTACTGCCCTCGCTATGTAGGATCCAGTGACCACCACCTCTTCCATCTCCGGATTATCATCTTCAGCCACGACTGACTGAGTGACCGCCATACTTATGCTGGCAAGAACGAACGCGAGTCGCTTTAAAAACGAATCTTTATTCATTACGTCTCCTTTGTTTTTTCAATAAACTGTTCATCTGCTAGGACGAACAACTCTCCCTTTTATTTTCTCTTTTAACTTAACGTTAAGTAGGAAAATTGAGGGCAGACTAGCACGAAATGGAGACGCTTTTCACAAATTTTTGACTCAAAAAAAGGATTTGCAATACCTTCTAAATGACGTCTAAGAATCGGAGATAAAGCCATCAAGCTCGACGTTCTGAGGGTACTGGCAAATCCTCTCTGTTCGCGTCGCAATGCCATCGATGAAGGTAAAAATCATATTCTCGCCATCCATTTTTCGCGTCACAGTATCGAACCAATCAAATAGTCGGAAAACCATGATTCCTTCCTCGTTCACGTGAATAGCCGTATGGAAATTGTTGCAAAGAGCTCCAACATCCCGCGCGCCATTTTCCAACGTTCCATCCAGCCGGAAATCGTGAATTATTCCATGAGCAGTTACGACAACGCGGTTTCCACATTGTTCGATTCGCTCGAGATGACCAACCCTTCCTGATATACCCTTCCACAGGCCCCTCATATCGACCACTCCTGGGGCCAGGGGTTCGGTGCATTCAGCCAATATCGGCAAGGGCACATCCTCAAGCGCGCATCCCGGTGTATAGGCTTTAGGTATATCGTTGGCGTGTTTTCCAGATCCGTCGAGCGCAGGCAATTCACAATAGTTCACCTGGCGACCGTCGCCCTCAAATATCGATTTATCCGTTGTATCCATCGGGCGCGGCATTAAAAACGCATAGCTTAGCAAGACGGCCACAACTAACATCAGTCCAGCAAGTAAAATCTTTGCGACCTTGAAAATGCTACCCACAATTTACTCCACTTTTTGGAAGTTAGTGCTTCGTCGCATCAAGTGGATAGGCGTCGTAAATGTTTTTAACTTCATCGCCATCGACGTCCGTATGGTCGAAAATTCTTAAAATATCGTTGTACGAGCCCACTAACGTCCGGTCATCACCGGTCTTCGTTTTGTCGCCAACGAGTCTGCCACCGACATAATCGTAATCCATATAATAATTTTGAGAAATCATCAAAGCGCCATCCACTGCGCCAATCAGCTCTACATCTCTCCAAAACGCGATTCCACAATCTGTATAATCGCCATCATAGTCGTAATCGCGTAGGGAACATCCTATTGCCGAAATAAAATTGCCGGCACGACTCCATGAATAGTCTCTATAGAACCATCCATCGTTAGTGCGTGCATGGTTGTTGCCGCCCCCAATATAAAGTTCCGAGAAAGACGCAAAATTACGCATCGTGCCGTCCGAATTATATACGAAGGCAAAATATCCTGTTGGATCTGGATTTTTCTGGTAAAGAGGATTCGCGCCTGTATTTAGCAAGTCTTTTCCAAAAAAGGCCGACATATCAACATCGTTTGCCTCTTGAGGGATAGCGTAGGTATATTTCGAGATAATCGTGCCACCATCAGCAGAAATACCCTTTGCGTGAATTCCCATAATGTTATCGTCGATGTGATATCTGCCAACGATTACTCTCGCAGCATTATCATCAAAAACGATAACGATCGAGCTAGCCTGATTTTTACTCCACGAAAATGTTCTATTGCTCCGTATAGTTTTTCCAGTTCCGTCAGCCTCAAACTCAAACAGGCCGAAAGCCAAAGCCTTAGTCTCATCAACAGAACCACTCACACTTCGGTCAAATCTAAGATCTGCTGGTAACGCCCACCTTTTTGTTAATTCATCACTCGTAAAAGGCTTTAGTTGGTCCCCTTCAAACTCATACCATGTCTCTGTCGAAAAGGTGGTTGTATCGGTTTTCACTGGTAGGCTTGGATCGGCAACGAAGCTTGTATCAACTAAATAGGTCTTAATGGTCCGAGAACTGTACAACTGATATATCCCGCTTGACTGCGAAACTAACCAATAGGAGTAGTCAGTCCGAGATTGCGTCTCCGCCTGCACAAATCCAGAACCATCTTCCCCGAACTGGGCTTCCCAAACTTCGGTATTGAGATTAGAGAGGGAAGAAGAAGACTCTAGGGTGTAATAGAAAAGATAAGAAGAGGTACCATCTGTGACATTTTCCAGCATAAGTTGATTATCGGCGACTCTCCAGGTCCCAGTCTCTTCGTTCTCGTCAAACCAATCGTTTATTTTGACGGTTTTATCCGACTCGAGTGAAATCAGGGTCCCCGATCTGAACGCATCGAAGGTTAAATCGGATCTCGTTAACTCCGATATGGTTATAAATTCGCTTGGCCATTGAGATATATCGATCGGTTTGGCGGCAGAGATGGAATCATCGAGCGGGAAGGCGTCCAGAGGTGATGCATCATCCGCATCCAGAGTGCCGTCGCCATCATCATCCGTGTCTGTGTTATTACCGACACCATCCATATCGGTATCAAGCGTCTCAGAACCATCGTTTGGAAACGGATCTGAATTATCTCCGACACCATCTGAGTCCGAATCTATAGTCTCAGTAGCATCTAGAGGAAACGCATCTGATGCATCGACCACCCCATCGCCATCGTCGTCTGTATCAGCCGTATTTCCAATACCATCCAAATCCGTATCAATCGTTTCACTGGAATCATTTGGAAATAAATCAGCAAAGTCTGCAACGCCATCGTTATCGGCGTCAGTAAGAACCGATCCGGTGCCATCATCCGAGATTGTCACGCGTATCAGGGGATCGCGAAGGGACGCAGTCGAGGAACTGAGGAGTATGCTGAACTCCTCGGAGTTTTCGCATAAAGCCGCATCTTTCATTACAGGTACTTGAATAGTAGCTCTCGATTGTCCATTGACCGTTTGGATATCAGCTGCACTTATCGTCCCGGAAACAGAAGTGAAATCTGTACCCATCGTCGCCGAGTTACTTATCGTTTTATAGGTGACTGATATGTCAGGCGCCGAATGACTGAACGAGAGCGTTGCGTTTGCAGAGCTTGATTTTTCGGAGACTGTTAGGTCGTTCCCGTAAATAACTGGTGCGGGATCCTTAGCAACAGAAAATGTAGTTCTGATTAAGTTAAACTGCTGGCCATCTGGCGTCGAGAATTTCGGATTCGTGTAGGGTTCAGCACTCGAGAATTCAAACTCCATCGAATAATCCCCAGCGGTGAAAAAATCAGCAAGCTCTGGCGTATTCGCTGCGATATTCTTTGATATAAAATCCATAAGCTTCAAATCAAGAGAGGCCGGCCTCGAAATCCCGTACTCCGAAATTCTTAGAACACTGTCCCCATCAGTGTTCCAAGAGCTTGAAATAGCGGTTCCATTTGTAGATGTATAAACGAGATTGTGCGCACCCTCTCGTGACACTAGAAACAGCCCGTTCTCGTTCGCAACCCAAGTGAGATAAATGCTTGCTGTTAGTGCTCTTTCGCCTGGCTGTCTAGAGTAATCTGAACCCTCAAAAAGCCGCACCTCTAAGTTCCCTAAATTGCCATCAGTTTGCGTTGTTGGGAGGCCCTTGATTGGAACACTCAACTCAGGGGCCTTACCGCCGCTGCCCCTCAACATGGCGTTTAGATTATCCATGTCCAATGCCATTGGACCAAAATCAGCTGTCACCTCGGCGTTTGTCACTGACATGGTGGCCTGATAATGAGCAGGAGTGGATTCGTTTCCGTCTAGATAATCGGTCACGCTCACAACATTAGAAACCAGACTGAAAACCAGGTCGCTGCTGGAACTGGGCGTTGCTGATAGGGCGCCTGCCAAAGGAGGCGTACAGTAGTAAGCACGGTCGTTTGGTTTCGCATCAAGCAGATCCGGCACTCCGTCACCATCGATATCAAGATCGAGGCTCATTCCAAGAGCTTGACAGGCAGCATCACAACTATCCGGTCGACCGTCCCCATCAAAGTCAGTCAATGCGCCCAAGCTCACCGATGGATAACCATCGTCAACATCGGCAACCTTGTCTGAGTCACTATCCACGGATAATTGGTAAACCGAAACTCTACCCGCTTCTGTTAATTCACCTGATGTTTCATACCGCGCCGAAACGGCCAAAACACCCCCATCTGAGCTCAGTCTATTGGAGAACATGAAAGCTCTATCCCCAGTGCCAGTGAACTTACTTAGAATCTCCCAACTCGAGCCGTTCCACATGAACAACGAAACGCTGCCGCTGAACGTATAAACGTCGCTCAGATCCTCGAGCAAAGCTGATACCGCTAATATGTTTCCTGTATCGTCAAGATTCAGGTCACCACCAAACCGATCTCCCTCAGCTCCCTTTAGTGTTGCTCCTCGTTGAGTCCACGAACTATCAACAAAATCGTAAATTTTCAATTGACCCGCGTCTTCCCCAGCGGAGTCGTTTTTGTGTGCACCATGGGCTAGCACATCACCTGTTTTGTTTAATGCAACATAGAACGCCTCGTCAAATTCGGCATCACCAAAAATTGTTTGGCCAATGGTACTCCAGACATCGTTCACCAAGCGCCAAGTCTTCACACTCCCAGTCAGCAGATTATCAGCGTTCGGATCTAATCCACCTCCGATCGCCACGGTAGAGCCATCACCGCTAATATCGATATCGACCCCGTAAGAAGATGCACTGGTAGCGGACAGCGGATCCCCTTTCTGGGTCCAGTTATTCCCATCCCAATCATAAACATACGCCGTCGAGTTCGCGTAGTAATAGGCGCAAGGCGTGCTGGGACAGACGACGCTTCCATTTTGTGCAAAAACTAACCTGTTCCCGCTATCATCCAGAACGACCTTTTTGCCGAAACGGGTTCCAGGCTCAGAGGCCTGAATGGTACTCCCCATTTGGGACCATGTGGTGCCATCCCACTTATAAACACGAACCTGCCCTTCTTCACCCTCTACCTCGCGCCCATCAGCGAAGCTCGCCCCGACCGCGAGGATATCGCCCGTTTTATTGAGAGCGACACTGATTCCAAAATTTGAATCAGCCAAACCATTGGTGAGCTCACCCCCCAACTTTTCCCAAGCGCCACTGGCATATTGATACACCTGGACGCTGCCTTGCGTGACCGCATCATCAGTTGCTCCTCCATCACCCGGCGAACCAATCGCGAGAATATCTCCGGCGCCGTTGAGCGCGATTTTACCGGACCGGACTCCTGATTCATCTCCAAAAAGGTTCTCGCCTTTTTGGGTCATTGCCAAGCGACTCGTGCTAGAAGTGGCCAGTGAACCATAGGTCGTCTCTAACAGATCTGAAAACCCGTCTGAATCGTCGTCGGTATCAGCATTGTTTCCTAAGCCATCGCCATCGGTATCCAAACTTTCAGCCGCGTCATTTGGAAACACATCTGAATTATCGCCAACACCATCACCATCCGTATCAATCGTCTCGGTTGCCAAATTCGGGAAAATATCAGCGTTGTCGCCAACACCATCACCATCACTGTCGAGTGTTTCAGTCGCATCGTTAGGAAATGCATCCGCATTATCCCCGACACCGTCAGAATCAGTATCTTCTGTCTCTGACGCTAGAGATGGAAAAGCATCAGCGTTGTCGCCGACACCATCCCCATCAGTGTCAAGTGTCTCAGCAGGATCATTCGGAAAGGCGTCACTGGCATCAAAAATGCCATCTCCATCAGAATCAACAAATGCGGCAATCGAATCATTGAGCCCACCACTGGCACTAGCTTGCGTGTCTACGTCGGACGAGGTGGTGAAGGTGTCTGTCGTGATTTCGCCGGTGACCAACTGCTCAGCCAAAGTCGAGGTGTTGGTCACGATTCCAGCGATATCCTCTGCCGAAGAGGCGGTTGTCAGAACCGACACGCCAGCACTCGCCACCTGAGTTTTGATTAATGCATTCGTCTCGGCAGCTGTTGCCGCAATCGCGCTAATGTTCTCAGTCTGTGTACTATCCAGTCCTGTGGAGGTTATTAGTTCTTGTGTTTCTTTAATCTGCAGAATTGCCGTTACTATTGCATCGTTTGTGTCTGAAAGATCTAACGTACCAGCCGTTTGCTTAGCTTCTATCTCCGCCACAATCAACGTCGCTGATTCCTCTGCCGTCTCTTTTAATATTTCATTCGTAACCGTGGCATCACCCAGATCCACAGTAACAGCGGAAGCGCTGCCCGCTGAAACAACAGCAGCATCAATGGTCTCAACCAATTCTTTGGTGACCGTGCTGGTGATCATGGCTGCACGCTCAGCAGCACTCTGAACCCCTGAGGTTGTCGTGTCAGTCACAACCGCATCCGCCGTCTGGATCAGATTGGCTATCTGAACCGAGGTGGTCACCACATTATCGGCAACACTCTCTAACTCCGTAGTGGTAATACCAATACTCTCAGCCAGTGCGGCTGAACTTGCGAATTCACCTGAAGACTCCGTGCTATCCGTTGCCAACGCCCAGGGATCAATACTTGTGATCTCATCTGGTGTAACTGTATCTGGGAAACCCAAAGCAATCAGTACCGAAGCCGGATCTGTAGCTACTGAGACAACCGTACTCAGAGGAGTTACTGCTACCGCTTGAGAAGCATCAGCGGGCACTTCAGCTATCAACGCTAAGCTAGGAAGCTCCTTATTCGTCAGAATGTCAGTGCCGCCAATGGACAGGACTCTCAACTCAAAGCCTGATTGAGCTTCGGTTTCTGCTAAGGCGTAATAGCCCTGACTGTCTGAACTAACATTTGCCTCATCCGACCCACATTCTGAGTCTTCGTTAGTATCCAGACACACTGTGGCATTGGAGAGCGGTGCATCCACTACCCTACCCTCTACGGCATTCGTCACCGTGACAGATACATCTTGCGTGACTGTCACTTTGCCGTCATAAGCACCAAGAGTGACCTCATAGACATTATCGCCTGAAGCATCTCCAGGTGCTTCAAAATTAGGCGCCGTCTTAAAACTAAGGGGATTGCTCGTGCAGCGACTCGCATTGCAGACACCCAGCTCAAAGAGATCGGAATCTGCTCCACTCTCAATACTGAGAGCTAACGTGTCATCAGAGTCTTCATCATCAGCCTCAATTGTTCCTGCAGCCGTGTTGTTCTCGACCACAAAGAAAGAGCTGCTGCTAGAGAAGGCAGGTTGGGAGTTGCTGGGTGCTGTACCCCCCGATGTGCCGCTTCCGCCAGTCGAACCGCTGCCACTTGAACTGCCAGAGCCACCTGTAGAACCTGTCCCTCCAGAAGAGCCTGAACCACCAGAAGCACCTCCAGATGCGGAAGAGCCACCCCCGCCGCCACCTCCACAAGAACCGAGTAAAAACACGAGGATCGAAAATAAAACAGCTCGCGACATCAATTGCCCCCTTTAACCGAATGCTCCCCCGTGGCCTCCACACACGGGAAGAAACCAAGGCATGTTACATCGGGAGATGATCGATCGCCTATACCTCGACGAGGTATTTTTGACCGACAAACGCGCCCAAATTTAACCTAGCCCGACTAAGTTCCTGTCTTGGCCAGTGAAATCTGTACGGGTCGTGATTTGCCTCGACCGTAAAGATCCACCTCAAGATTTGAGACCGCATGGACAAGTGCGTTTGGCGAAATCTTCTGCTTACCAGTCCAGGTTATGTTGGGGAAACGCTCAAAAATACGCTCAAATGACAAACGAAGCTGCATTTTCGCAATCCTCATGCCGAGACACTTATGAACACCATGTCCGAAGGCCAAGTGCCTGGCGGCATTTTCTCTCTGGATATCAAATACGTCTGGATTCGGAAACGCCTCCGGGTCCCTATTTGCGGCACCATACCAAAGTACCACTTTTTCGTCTTTAGCGACCTTTTGTCCATTAATCTCCGTATCTTCCAGCGCTGTGCGGCGCATATGAATAACTGGCGAGACCATCCTTAAAGCCTCTTCCGACATCTGAGGGATTAACGAGGGATCCTCTAGAATCATGGCTCGTTGATCAGGAAACTCAGTCATCAGACGAATTGTTCCAGAGAGGGAATTACGTGATGTATCGTTGCCTGCGAAAATAATCAACAACCAAGAACCATCAAGAAACTCCTGCGGCAGCAACTCATTGCCCATCGTCGATCGAGCTATAGCGGTCAGCAAATCCTCCCTCGGTGATTTTCTCCGTTCTGCCATCACTCTTTCTCCGAAATCAAACATGTCTTTCAACACGCGATTGAACCGAAGAGGAAACATGGGCTCGCTCAAAAAAGTCTTCCAGGGATGGGATAAAAATTGTGCTGCTAATTCTAAGTGGTGCATCCACACCTTAACTCTAGGCCGGTCTTTCTCGTCCACACCAAGCATCTCGCAGAGGGTAAATAGGGGGACTTCCTCGGAAAACATCTTTACAAAGTTAACGGTTGGTCCCTTCCGCTCCATTTCATCGAGCAGCGAGTCGATTTTCTGCCCTACCTTTTCCCTGATTTTCGCAACATATGCGGGAAAGAAAAACTCGTTCTGCTGTTTGCGAATTTCCCCATGCAAAGGCTCATCTAAGTTGATAAGAGAATTGAAAGCAGCCATTGTGAGATTTTCTGGGCGCCAGTGCCGTCTGGGTGCAACTGCCATATTGATGCTACCCCTTTGCGAGGAGAACACATCGTGAGCAAGCTCTACAGCTTTGATGTCCTCATATCGAGTTAAAGACCAAAAACCCGAAAAACCTCTCTCTTGAGGCATCCACATGACTGGAGCTTCTTCCCGCATTTGTCTGTAAAGCTCGAAAGGATGGCCTTCAGTCCAAGCACTTGGATCATAAAGTTTGAAACCCTGGATCATCGGATAAACCGCATCAAACAGAGGCTCTACCTGTCCAGTATCCGAGAGAATGTCGTCGCTCACCAGCCTCAAATTTTTTGCTCCAGTCACCACCACTAAAAGGTCCCGCCAGTATAAAACATTCTGTGACGATTGCAGACAAGGAAATAGACCGTCGAAGTCCCCATTTGTAATTGGTCATTAAGAAGTGAGCTCAAGTTCATATACGCTAGTACCTCACCCTTACTTAGGACCCTCTCATTATGAGTTTTCCCAAGGCTCAAACTGCTCAAGAAGACCAAGAGCTCCAAAGCCGAACCTACTTAACTCTTACGCCTAGAACGCTTGCTTAATTGGAGGCGTTTGGTCCAACAGTTGGTAATTCTTTCTTATCATGACCGATGAAGACCAACCCTAATGAAGTTGGCATAAGCTCACTCTCAAGGAATTTTCGAATCTGTACGACGCCACCGGTCACTTGAACTTCGCATAAACCCTCATTCGTCTTCACAAAACCCTTTGCTCTATGTACAGAGTCCGGCAGGCTATCCAAGTATTCGGCCAACGCACTACGAAAAACATCGGCCTCTTGAACCCAACTGGAGGCAAAAAGACCATGGCTTTTTTCTATCAATGTTTCCTCTATTTGGTCACCCGCTCCTTGCCAATTCAATAAAGTGTTCAGCGAATCATCCTCACTCAACATAACGATTGGTTTCAAATCATCCATAAAAAAACTCGGATTAAGGTCTGTTTTTGTGATCACAATCAGATCTGCTTGCTCTACCTGAGCCGCGACAAGAGTACCGACATACTTGTCCTTCAATCGCTTATCGTGACTGCTTGCGTCCACTAAAACGACGCAGGCTTGCGGATAAAAACCCGGGTAGTGACATTGACGGATAGCTTTTTGAGGCACAGCAACACCACTGCACTCTAAGAGCACTCGTTCCAACGGCATCGAATTAAGCTGGTCCAGAACTTGAGTAAGATCATCTCGGATCGAACAACAAACGCACCCGTTGGAAAGACCGATAACCCGCTCATCCTTGGAGGCACCCTTAATTAAAAGCTCATCGATATTAATGTCCCCGAAATCATTGACCAATATCGCGGTCTGGGCGGGCAATAATTTGCTTCGAAGTAATCGGTTAATTAAGGTCGTCTTCCCTGCTCCCAGATAACCCCCGATCAGCGTGATCGGTTTTGACGATAAATTTCTATCCATCACGGCAACGGGTGGACCTTTCCTTCAAAAACAGTTGCGCAAATTTCAATGTCTCGCAATTCGATTGGATCACAGGCCAATGGGTCTCGATCGAGAACAGTGAAATCCGCTTTTTTACCTGCTCGTATACTTCCAGTGATGTCTTGCATACCCAAGACATGCGCCGCATTGATAGTCACCGCCCGCAGAGCCTCTTCTTGGCTTAACGACTCAGCCTCTCCCATGACATTTCCAACATAATTTCTTCGATTGACGGCTACCCACATGCTATTGAGCGGCTCCGCCGGCGCCATGGTGAAATCAGAATGGATTGCAGTATTGATCCCCGTTTTGAAACAACTGCCCAGACGGGCCATTTGCGAAGCCCGCTCAAAACCAATACCAGTTTGGCTGTAACTGTCTGATAATTCATGGAGGTAATAGACGTTAGCGGACACCTGGGCACCCAAAGAACTAATTCGCCGAATCTGTTCAGGGGTACTGAATCCGAAGTGCTCAAGCGTAAATCCATGATTAAATCTTGGTTTCTCGTCCTGCATCTTTTGTAAAATGTCTAAGGTGAGTTCCAAACCAAGATCGCCGGTTACATGCACGTGAATCTGGTAACCGGCCTGCCAGTAAGCCCGAATATGTTTTTCTAGAACTTCTGGCGTCGCCAACCATTCACCGAAGTGTCCATCGATGTACCCGGGTGCCTGCATCTGTGCCAACTGACTGAAGAAAGCTCCATCACTGAATAATTTAATATGTCTGCCAAACTCCAAGCGGTGACTATTAAAATCAGTTAGTTTATTCGCAAGCTCCGGCCCTTTTTCAGGAGACTCTCCTCTGGCCAAGATCGTTCCGTGAGCCACAAGACGAGTTCTGAAGGGCACCTCATTACCTTCTAGATGCTTCGATAATGCTCCCACCTCTGAGTCGAAGTCGAAGAGGCCGGTAGCAAGATCTCCTATGGTGGTATGCCCGCCACTGTGAACCACCTGCTTCAATCTTTTGAGCCCCTCCCCGTATTTATCAGGTGCTAGTATCCAAGGATTTAGGCGATTGATCGCATATCCCAAACCGGTTTCATAAAAATGGCCCCGCTCGATATCTATTTGCATGCCTGGCTTTATTCTCTCCTCCTCAACACCAATCATCTCCATCGCCGTTTTACTCATGTACAGCTCATGAAATGAGCGGTGCCAGACAATTATCGGGGATTCACCAACGACAGACTCGATTCTCAATCTGCTCATCTCTCCGTGCCACAGTTGGTGATAACCCCAAATGAACAAGGGTTCTCCGGCTGCTTTTTGTTTGCTCAGCTGACCCATCCGTTCATCGAACTGTTGAGCCGAAGTAGTTGGCTCCACGACACCCCATGGCAACTTCCAGCTCATCGCGGTAATAAATTCCATTGGAAGTATGACTGCGGCCATGCTCGGGTGCAGGTGAGGGTCTATAAAGCCTGGACAGATGATTTTTTCCGCAAACTGGTCATCTTCAACGTATTCTTGGTCGCGAAGCCAAGGACCCATATTCTCGGGTTCACCAACCTCTTGGATCAATCCATCTCGCACCAATATGGCACTCGCTCTGGGTAAAGAGTCATTCATCGTGATAACCGAGCGAGCCTTAAATAACGTTAACAAGCGCAATCCATGAAAAAGTTTTTATTTGGGAACTATATCTTGGCAACATACGATTCGTCCGATTCTGTGGCCTAGAAGTCAA
>CACOYI010000011.1 GCA_902631405.1 K189A clade bacterium
AATGTGAAGAGCGGATCGACTATCGATATATTGTCCCAGGCCACTCGATAATCACTGAATGGCCAAAACAACTGGGTACCATAAGAAGTAAAAGAGTCTAACAATCCATGAGTTGCGTAGCCCGCCAGTGCACTTAAGTAAATCGTTCGCGAGTCCAGATCTGGCCTTAGCAAAAACCTCGCCAACAAGGCAACAATCAAGGCACCAAATGGGATAAAGATCAACGAGTGAGTAAATTGACGGTGATACTCTAGAAAGAGCAGAGGGTCCGACGCAGACTGAAAAAACACGTCAATATCTGGTGCTAAACCTGCTACCGCTCCGATCAATGCAATTGAAGCAACCTTTTTTCTCCGAATAGTCGCGACTGCAAATGTTGCCCCTATTGCTCCCTGACTAACTGGATCCATATCTGTATTTTTCCTGTTTTCTTAAGGGAAACTCGCGAGAGCAAGTTTGCGCTTTTGAGCTTATTGCAGGGGCGGCCTTTGATATCCAGCGCCTAATCCTGCCAGATGCTGAGCGAGGCGAATAGTCGTGAGATCTCCACCGAACCTGCCCACAATCTGCAGACTAACTGGCAAGCCATCATCATCAAGTCCAATTGGTGGCGTAGTCGAAGGTAGATACGCCATACCGGTCAGTATCGTCCACTTAAGTAAGTCACCATAAGGCCTCCGATCTCCCTCTGATATCAGCGACCTCGTCTGCCAATTACCATCCTGATTATGACGAAATGGGGAGACGGGGCTGATCGGCATCAGAACCACATCAAACTCTTGGAAAAAAGCGGCCCAGACACTTCTAATCCTCTCTCGCTTTGAATTGAGATCTAGCCAGGCTCTATGAGACAACCCGTTCTGGATAGAGGACACCGGTTGAGATTGCGATACAGCCGCATAGACCAACGCACTCCCTATTTCAAAGGCCTCTTGAGGATCAAGATCTGGCTTAGCATCGTAGACCGTTTCTATACCCGAGTTCTCAACTCTCGCAGCAGCGGCTTCCAGAACTTGCAGAGCCTTTCTTTCTAAAGGACAAAAGTCGTCTCTCAACCAAACGGCAACACGCATCTGCTCCAGTCCAGTTGGAGCCGGCGCAAGCGAGGCCTGCAGCGCAGGCTCCATCCGTCGCATAACATTCAGAAGCATCTCAAGGTCTTCAGCGGACCTCGCTATAGGGCCAACTACGTTTACATCGGCTTCATTAAGCCCACCAAACTCATGATCAAGGTAGCCTCTTGACGGAACGATTCCAAAACTGGGCTTATGCCCAAACACGCCACAAAAAGAAGATGGATATCGAATAGAACCTCCAATATCAGTGCCGATCTCAAATGCCGTAAGTCCTGCGGAGACGGCTGCAGCTGCCCCCCCTGAACTGCCACCTGGAACCCTATCTACGTCCCAGGGATTATTTGTAGTACCGAAGATATCATTGAAGGTTTGTAGGTCTCCTGACCAACGTGGAAGATTGGTCTTTGCCATTACAATTGCGCCTGCGTCTTTTACAGCTTTTACTACTGGAGCGTCTCTCTGAGGAATATTACCCAACAACTCCCTAGCGCCACCCGTAGATTGTATCCCCGCAGTCTCTAACGCATCCTTCACTGTGATCGGTAATCCATGCAGCGGGCCCAGTGTTTTACCAACACTCACTTCCGCATCCGCCAGATCTGCTTGCGCACGCGCGTCGTCGAAATTCGTGGTCACGACACAGTTTAAAATTGGATTAAATCTTTCTATACGACTGATGTACAGTTCGAGTAGATCTCGACAAGAAAAATCCTTTTGCCGAATGCGGCCAGCTAATTCTGTAGCTGACTTAAATGCCACATCGTCTTTAAGCTTCACTCACACCCCATGTAACTGGCTTTAAGAAAAAGCCGTCAAAACCTCTTTCTCAAATCTCTCAAATTCCTCTGGGGTCTCCGTTTGCAGACCGCCGAACATTATTTCATCAACTCCCGATTCTATAATCTCGCCGACCCTGTCGATAACGTAATTTTTTGATCCGACTGCGCTACCTTCCCCTAGACGTCGTCCTTTCATCATCGAATCGATTTTAGCCTGATCATCAGACAAAAGGGTGGGCATTAAAACCGTTTTACTTATCTCATCGATATCACGACCAACCTCTTCACAGTGCTTCTCCAAAATACCCCACTTATGGTCCATATAGTCCTTAGTCATTGGACCGCCGGCCCAACCATCGAGATTGAATATATCTCCGTACATCGCAAGGGTACGTAAAGTACGTTTCGGACCAGTTCCTCCCACCATTATTGGAATGGGTTTATCAAAGCTGCCTGGAGAAAACGGCGCATCATCTAAAACATAAAAATCACCCTGGAAGGTCACTGGATCGCTTGATCGGAACAACTGACGTACGAGGTGACACGCTTCCTCAAGTCGGTCTTGTCTTTCCTTCATCGAGGGGAACTCCCAACCATACGCTTCATGCTCCCGCTTAAACCAGGCCGCTCCTATCGAGAACGTAAATCTTCCATGAGAAATGTGGTCTATGGTACCAGCCATTTTCGCCGCGAGGGCCGGGTTTCTATAGGTATTACCGAGCACAAGGTGTCCGATTCTGAGCTTTTTTGTCATAGCGGCCACTGCAGCAGAGACCGAATAACCCTCATGCGCTGTTAGGTGCTCTTCTTCTTTCCGTCCAGGGGGTGGCAGATAATGATCTGCAAACCAGATGCTATCCCAAGCTCCCTTCTCCATGACATCCACGACATTTGCAATATCGTCCCACTTGTTCCTATAACATCCAACCTGCGCACCGAATTTCATAATTGCCCCCCTGTTTGGGCACATAGTCATACCCTTCGAATCTTTTTGCAATGTACTTAGGAGAATCTCTCGCCTGTTACTTAATACCAGGGGTCGACTTCGCATGCACGAAGCCTCTTTTGAATTGCCGGCAGCTCAATCTTTCTTGTTCTACGAGACTCTAGTTGCAGAATAACGATCTTGAGATTTACATAGTGGGGTGGCCACGAGAGCGTTAATCGAACTTGATTTAGTTAGATTTCCTTGGGAGAGCCCGAAGAACGCCCCCGCGACCACACCTTCTAGTTTGCAACGGTCGTGCCATTATTTTTCCCATATATTTCATTAACTTATATTAAAAATGCTTTCCAGCCGGCACAATTTCAGTGATTTTCAAAAAATCTCGCTCTGTTTTTGTGCTCAAACTTAAGCCATCATGAGATCACCTTGAGGCAAATTCGATTTATCCGTCTCTAGCCAGGGAGGACTCGACGGAAAATAAATAAACTTGCAGCGAAATATGTGGATCAAGACAAACTGATTAATTGGCCTGACTGAGCAAAATCAACCTACATTCCGTATCACGAGCAAAGCGAGGAAAAGAAATGCAATCATTCGAAAACAAAGTCGCAGTTATTACAGGCGGAGCATCGGGCATGGGCAGATATCTCGCAGTTTTACTTGCAAAAATGGGGTGCAACGTTGCTATCTGCGATATCAATGAGGATGAATTAAGTAAAACGTCTTCTATGCTATCTCGATATAACGTGGCCTCGTCACAACATGTAGTTGATATCGGTGATAAAACACAGATTGATCAATTCTATGAAGACGTACTGGCAAGACATCAAAAAGTTGATTTAGTTTTTAATAATGCGGGTATTACAGTCGTATCAGACTTTGACTCCATGCCAGAGACTGATTGGGATCGAGTAATGAGAGTAAATCTAGAGGGTGTGATCAATATGAGTCGGAAATTCCTTCCAGAGCTCAAATCGCGACCGGAGGCCGCTCTCATCAACACCTCCTCTATTTTTGGAATGGTTGCCGTGCCAACTCAAAGCGTTTACCACGCAACCAAGTTCGCGGTCCGAGGGTTTACTGAATCGCTGGCTAAAGAGATGAAGGGCACAAATCTTCAAGTACATTCTGTCCACCCTGGGCACGTGGGAACCAACATTGCCTCTACCGCGAAACGGGTTGAAACAGAAGGATCGAGTTCGCTTCCTACTTTCAGGGGCAAAGAGCTCTCGGTAGAAGAACAAGGAAAAATGTTCAAAGAAAATGGTATGCACCCGAGCAGAGCTGCGGAAATTATTTTAAATGGTGTGCGCAAAAAACGTTCGCGGATCTTTGTAGGCTTGGATGCCAAACTACTAGATCTTAGCCAGCGTCTTCTTCCAACACACTATGAAAAAACCTGGCCCTTTATCTTTCTCCCTATGTTCGCTCGAAATCAGATGCTCAAGAAGCCTCTTCCAGATCTCCCAGAAGAACCCTAACCAATCGAGAAAACGTAGCAATCAACCATCAAATACTTCTGAGAAGAAATTAGCCACTGATCGATTCGCCCTAGTGTTGGCTCGCTCTGAGTATACCGTGCCGAAATCTGGATTATTTGCGTCTGGATTAGTGAACGCGTGTGCCGTACCACCATAGACATGCATCTGCCAGTCCGCTCCAGCCTCGTTCATCTCTTGTTCGAAAGCGAGTACTTGTTCAGGTGGCACCATCGGGTCATCATGTCCGTGAAGACACAAAATTTTCGAGCTGATTGGCTCGTTTGGAACCTCACCAGGCGAAAATATTCCGTGCACACTGATCACTCCACGGACATCAATTCCTCCTCTAGCCAGCTCTAGAACACACATGCCACCAAAACAATAGCCAATCGCTCCAACTCGTTTCGGGTCAACTCCGGAGAGCGAAGTTGCTGCCGAGAACGCAGAACCTATCCTTGTTCTTAGTAAAGCTCGATCACTGGCAAACGGCGCCATAAGCTGACTATTAAAATCTGCATCACCATCCTTACCAAAAACGCCTTTGCCATACATGTCGAGGGCAAAGGCAGCATAGCCAAGTGCCGCTATCTCGTTTGCTTTATTGATTGCATATTGACGTCGCCCAGTCCAATCGTGGGACACTAAAACCAGAGGACGTTCCTCTTCTTTGTCTGGTCTAACGAAATAGCCCTCTAGCTCTACACCCTGGTCTTCATAATCAATAAATTCAGATTCCATGACACACTCCTTCTGTAATTCCTATGCCGAAAACACCAATCTGCCCCACATCCAGACAATAATGGCCCAACTTGGTACAAAAAGAAGTGCCCTTATGGGCAGAGGCCCAATGAAACCATTAACGAAAATATGATAAAGCGAGTGGGCCACCCTGAGCCCCACAAACCAGTACGCCAAACTCGAGAATAAAGGATCTACCCTTCCCGTCATATAGATGGCTATACAAACGGCGTAAAATAAAATTGGAAACTCAAACAAGTTAATCAAATTCCGATCTGCTTGTCTGATAAGGTCGTTAGCCGACGAGGGGATAGGAATTTTCATCAGTTCGCTACCCGTATGTCCCTTATCGACCAGGACATCCTTTAGTCTGATGAGGACATTGAAAAGAAATACCACAGAGGTCAGTACGACCATACAAAACATTGGCATTAATATATCTGTGCTCACGCCACCCCCCTTATTTCGGTCAGGATCAAAGCACACTACCTCATGTAGTGAACAACATCCATGTCAGAATTAGATAGGCAGACTTCGCCGCGCCGGAATCTCGTTTTACCTTTTAGACAGCCGATAACGCCTGATCAAGATCCTCAATGATGTCTTCCAAATGCTCTATACCAACCGATAGTCTGATTGTCTCAGGTTTCACACCAACCTTCGCTTGTTCCTCTTCAGTGAGCTGGCGGTGAGTCGTCGAGGCGGGGTGACAAGCGAGAGATTTTGCGTCACCAATGTTTACCAGGCGTTTAAATAATTTCAGCGCGTCATAGAACTTTACGCCGTTGTCATAACCGCCTGTCACCCCGAATGTCAAGATACCTGATGGATTCCCTCCCATATACTTTTTCGCGAGCTCGTAGTGTTCGTGGTTCTCTAAGCCCGCGTAACTAACCCAGTCGACCTTGGGGTGGTTTGACAAATGCTTTGCTACGCCAAGGGCGTTGTCGCAATGTCTTTCCATACGAAGCGGCAGCGTCTCAAGGCCCTGGAGGAGCTGAAATGCGTTGAAGGGAGACAACGCAGAACCAGTGTTTCGAAGTGGAACGGTTCTAGCCCGCCCAATGTAGGCGGCCTCGCCCAGGGCCTCGGTATAAACGACGCCGTGATAGCTTTCTTCTGGAGAGTTTAGATCCTGGTATCGATCCTGATGATTTGACCACGGGAATTTCCCTGAATCAACAATCAAACCTCCAAGGGTCGTGCCGTGGCCTCCAATATATTTGGTCAGTGAATGAACGATTATATCGACTCCATAAGTCGCCGGTTTCGTTAATACCGGAGTCGCTACAGTGTTGTCGGCTATGCAGACTACTCCGTGACTCTTTGCCATCGCAGATACACTCTCAAGATCAACGATATTCCCCGCAGGATTGCCAATAGTCTCCATGAAAACCGCTTTCGTCTTCGCATCGATCAGTTTTTCCAGATCCTCGGCCCTGTCCGATTCTGCGAACCGAACCTCTATTCCCTGCTTCGGCAACATGTGAGCAAATAACGTATAGGTTCCACCATAAAGTTGTGGCACAGAGACAATGTTGTCTCCAGCAGAGGCGATATTCAGAATCGCATAATTAACGGCAGCGCTGCCAGCTGAGACCGCTAAAGCGCCAATGCCGTGTTCTAAAGCAGCAACACGTTGTTCCAGAACATCACAAGTTGGATTCATGATTCGACTGTAAATATTTCCCGGCACCGCCAGATTGAACAAATCAGCCCCGTGTTGTGCATCGTCAAACTCATAGGCTACGGTTTGAAAGATCGGGGAGGTTACAGCCTTCGTGGTTGGATCAGTCGTATAACCGGTATGTATCGCTATTGTCTCGTCTTTCATTTCCCCTCTCCATAGAAAGAATTTAACAGGTCGAATAGCAAAACATATTTTCAGATCTAAAGAATATATTTTATATATCTTTTTAGAATAACCAAATAACGGTCTATTTCGATTTGAATAACAGCACTTAAAACAATTGATCTTAACTTCCCTCACTTGAGATAATTGTCCAAGACGCAGGGATAAAGGAGCCAATTCAATGGAAGTAAAAAACAAGGTCAATCCAAGCGAACAACAGATGGCGGAATTCATGGAGCCGGGCCACGACGAGCCGATTTACATGTTAAATCTGCTCAAATTTAGGGAGAAGGCTTCTTATGAAGACAATCGCGAAACGACATTGAGCGGCAGAGAGGCCTACGAGATCTATGCCAAAGAAGTTGTTGAACACCTGGAAAAAGTGGGCGGAAAACCAGTCTTCGGGGCTGACGTGTCGCGCCTAATGTTGGGAGAGGTGGAGGATCTTTGGGATATGGTAGCTATCGCAATGTATCCAAATAGAAAGGCCATGCTGCAAATGATTACAGACGCCGATTATCAAAAAAGCGCTGGGCATCGAACTGCTGGTCTTGAGGGCCAACTCAATATCGAGACAAAGCTGGGAGGCTTCTAGAAATCGTCCGGCAAATCTATCCCGAACTCGGCGAACACCTCTTTGTTGTGCTCTCCTAATGTCGGTGGTGACTGATATAAGGTCGTTTTTGACCTCGAAAACTTTATTGGACTCGCCGCTAACGAGATGTCTGGGTTATCTCCCCCCGGGTTACACTTATCTAACATACCGCGTGCCGCTACATGCTCATCCTGAAAGATATCTGACATATTCTGCACGGGGCCAGCAGGTAGGCTACCGTCTAACTTGGCCATAATCTCAGCGCGGGTCAGCTGAGACGTCCAGGCGCATATCTGTTTTTCAACCCATTCAACATTCTTCAGTCGAGCCGTGTTCGTTGCACTGCGATCGTCATTGATCATATCGCCTCTCTCCATTGCTGCGCACAAAAGATCCCAATGATGAGGCTGCCCAACAGCAATAGACACTTGACCGTCTTTTGCGGGAAACAGGTCAAAAGGGTAAAGGGTCATCGCTTTTTGCAGTCCAGATGGATTGGGTTTGCCCGTAAAAGAATACTGGGCGACCGCGCTCTTTTGGAAAGCCAACATGGCATCGTACATTGACACATCCAGAAATTGCCCTTTCCCAGAGGTCTTTGATTCGTGTATCGCTGAAACCAGACCAAGAGCCACTAACGTGCCCGGGAAAATGTCGGCGATTGCCGGGGTTACCAATCCATCATTGGCATATACCAGTCCACCAAAGCTCTGCGCGGCAGCGTCAAGGCTCGGCCAGTGGGCATAGGGGCTTTCACCAGTCCTAGGGTCACCAAACCCTCTCACACAAGCATAAACAATTTGCTCATTCCGACCGGATATCGTTTCAAAACCCAAGCCTAGCCGCTCCATCACACCAGCCCTCATGTTTTCTATTATCGCGTCGGCCTTGTCACACAGCCTCAGAAAGATTTCTTTGTGATCATCCTTTTTCAGATCGAGGCACACACTTCTCTTGTTCCGATTAACGGAGGCAAAGGGAGCTCCAAAATCGGTAGCACCAACCTCTTCTGAGAGCGGAGAGGCATAATCAGGTAGAAAAGGCGGGATGTTGCGATAGCCGTCCCCCAAGGGGGGCTCGATCTTAATGACATTAGCGCCAAGGTCAGCTAACAAACCGGCCCCAAAGGGGCCAGCCAAAGCCCTCGTACAGTCAATAATTGTTAAGTCCTGAAGTGGGCCTTTTCGCGAGCTTGTCACGAGCTCTCCTCTTGAATCAACCGGAGCATAATATTGCCCTCTCCACGAGTATCAAAGTATGCCTCGGATTTGTCTTGAGAACGGGCTAAAACCTCTACGCCTTTTTGTTTCAACTTATCAGTTTCTTGATCTACATCAGAAACCTCAAATGCTAGGTCGTTGACCCCTTCTCCGCGCCTCTTTAGCGATTCAAGATAGATACTGGCTTCGGACGTTATAGAACTAAAGTCAAATAGGATTGGACCAACACGCAAAGATTGCCTCTCTATCTCCAGTCCGGGAACTTCTTTTTTATTATCAACTGTCGAGAATCCCAACTCCTCGTAATAGCTAACGGCGCTATCCAAATCTCTAACTCCAATTCCAACTCCTCGAAAACGCCAGTCGTTGACCAGAGGGTGAGCTTCGTTATTCGCCTTCCAACTGCGCTCCCAATCGGTCGGAGGGGGCCGTAAAGAGATCATCATGTTCCCAAATTTCCTGGTATCCATATAATTTTCTACTGTCCGCCCGTTGACGCGAGCGTCAAAGACAAGGGCGCAATCGTTATCCAGGAATGAATCTGTATCGCTGACGATCGTATCCGAATTGAAACAAATATGGTTTATGCCAGGGCCCTGTTTTTCCAAATACTCGCTTATGAACATTCCAGGACCTGGTCGCATAGGATAGCATTCCAGCTGACAGTCTCCGATTTGACTCTCACCATCGTTAAAAGTGTGTGCACCACCAGTCCGGTAGGTATTCGTAACCGGGTCTCCCTCAAGAGTCCTGTAGTACATCAATGAGCCCTCTCCTGGCTCATGTGGAAGCAAAGGTTGTGGGCCAACACTGACTCCCACCCCCATGGATTGGAAATGTCGCAGGGTCGCATTTCGGTTCGTAATCATTAGCCCCACATGATTCAGTTCCCAGTTATCTCCTAACATTCTCTAATTCTCCAATCCACAATCGTTTTTCCAGGAATCAAGCCATGTAACCACCGTCAACGCACAGTATGCTGCCCGTGACATAGCTTGAAGCGTCAGATGCAAGAAATACCGCTGCATTGGCCATTTCATCAAAAGTAGCCACCCTTCCGAGAGGCAAGCTCTCTGGTCCTGTCGACCACGCTATAAATTTCTCATGCTCAGTAGGCTCGGGAGGGGCAGATTTGGGTTGAGCAGGCTTTCGATCAGGGTTGTCTCGATAGTAGTCTCCCGAGGGATGCTGCTCCCAATCAACCAACGACGGTGCAATTGCATTCACGCGGATGTTGTACGGACCCAAGTAGCGGCAATACTGGCGAGTCATCATCGCAACACCGGCCTTCACGATAGCGTAATTACCCATTCCTTTGTCCGCATGAGCTTTCAAACCGCCTCTCGAAGTCAGGTTAATAATACTTCCGCTACGCTGCTCTTTCATGAACGGTGCTACGGCTTGGTGGGTTAACCAATAGCCTTTTAAATTAACATTCGTGAGCTCTTCCCAATCTGCTTCATCCAACTCCGTTAGAGATTTGCGGTGGTACATAACGGCTACGTTCATCAAGATATCTATACCTCCGAGATTTTCTACAACCTCGGCTACAAGCGAGTCTACCTCCGACTTTTTAGAAATGTCCGTCTGAATAGCCAAAGAACGACGCCCCATCGCCTCTATCTCATCAGCCACGTTTTGCAATCGACCATCTTTTAAATTGATGTCAGTGACCGCTACATCGGCACCCGCCTCGGCCAATCCGAGAGCAAACCCTTTCCCCATATTTCGCCGACCTCCAACCACCAGAGCCTTTTTGCCCTCCAGCGAGAAACTAGCCAGACTCATACCATTCTCCTTTAAAGTGAACTCAACAAAGAGTCCGATTAAACAAAATCTGCAGTCAACCCACGATCGCCAACCATTTCTTTATCTCCGAGACAAAGAGATCTGGCTGCTCTAGTGCGGCAAAATGTCCGCCACGGTCCAATTCACTCCAATAACAGATATCTGCAAAATGCTTTTCTGACCAGGATCTGGGACCCGCCATAATCTCTTTCGGGAAAACACTCACTCCCACAGGAATTGAGATACGACCCCTATCAACAAGAATCGCACTAGGGCTGAAAGTTTCCCAATAGAGGCGAGCGGAAGAGGCAGCGGAATTTGTTAGCCAATAAAGCATTATATTGTCCAGCAACTCGTTTTTAGAAAAGATATTCTCGGGATGGCCAGAGCAGTCAGTCCACTCATAGAACTTTTCCAAGATCCAAGCGGCCTGACCAACAGGAGAATCCGCGAGCCCAAAACCAAGCGTCTGAGGCCTAGTGGATTGTTGCTTATGATAGCCAGATCCCCATTCCCGAAATTCCTCAATTCGTTTTAGAGTCTGAAGATCTCTCGGACTTGGGTTCTCAAAGGCTTCTTTGGTTGGCCCAGCAGTAGGCATGTTGACGTGTACACTTCGACAGGAACCCAGATCTAGCGCGGCGATTGATAGTGTGATCCCCGCTCCCCAATCGCCACCCTGCGCAAAATAAATATCGTAGCCGAGCTCCTTCATAAGAGCGTCCCAAACTTTCGCGATCCGATCTACATTCCAGCCAACACCACTTGGTTTCCCTGAAAAGCCAAATCCGGGCAGCGTAGGACAGATGACGTGACAAGCGATTTTCGAATCAATGCCATATTCTACTGGATTCGTTAGCGGACCAATTATCTTTTCGAACTCCAGAAAAGAGCCAGGCCATCCGTGGGTCAGCAGGAGCGGCTTTGCATCGTCACATTTACTTTTCACTTCAACGTAGTGAATATTTATGCCTTCGATACAGAAGAGACCCTGATTAATTTTATTGAGTCTGCTTTGTGTCTCATACCAGTCATAATCATCAATCCAATGGGAGCAAAGCTCAGCCAAATAGGCTCGCGGAACGCCCTGGGACCAATCATCAACCGTTTCTTTCTCGGGCAATCTGGTCGCGGAAAGTTTTTGTTTCAATTCGAAAATTTCCCGTTCGGGGATATCAATTTTAAAAGGATGGAAATTCATCTCAGGAGGCTCACTGAAGAAGATATGCTCAGTCAATTTCTAGATGTTATCTAACCTGAGAATTTCTCTAGGCAAAAGAGGAAAACCCATCAAGAAACGGACGGGAAGTCTTAGCGGCATAGCTTGGGCGACCCTTTCAAATTCCTCACCGGTTACGGGCACAGCAAGGTGCTCTGTCCTCTCACCATCTATGGTAACAGCGACACGCGGGTTCTCTATGGCGTTGGAGTGCCATCCCCGGGACCAATGGTGAGCAGAAACGTAAATCTTGCCCTCCAGATCCACTCGAGCAAGCATCGTATCTTTTGTATCCCCAGAGTCGGTCCGAGTAGTCAGAACTAACATCGGGATACCAGACTCTTCAAAAGAGGGTTGCGTATAACCCAGATAGCCGATCTCAAAAACCATCACCAATAAAACGTAGAAACCTAAGACACCGCTCATCCACTTTAAAGCTCTCATGCTAGCTCCCATTTTCATGCAAACAAACTATCTATGAATCAGAGTTAAAGCCACCCTCGCTCTCGAGTCTCAAGTAGACTCTGGTGATGGCAGACGCGATTTCTGCGGCGACTTCCTCTTGTAAGAAATGACCTGCTTGGGTCCTAGTAACTGGCGCCGATGGAAAATTCGCCTGCATAACCGGCAAAGCCTTCCCCAGAATCGGGTCGCTCATTCCCCACACAATCTCCGCTGGCACGTCTAAAGTTCCGACATACTGCTCAATCTTTCTCATTTCTTCAGCACTCTGATGATCTGGCCCATCTGTGACCATTCTCATGAGCGCTAACGGCGCTTTCTCGTTGCCACTCTCCATAACAGGTCTACCATAAAGCTCAGATATCTCAGGCGTTATAGAGGTTGGATCGCCCTGTGTTCTGTGAAGCTGATCAAAAATAGAGACCGCCACCTCTAAAAGCAACTCTCCGACGACAGGAGTTTTTACCGTTGCATGAGCTCTGGACAGGTCCATCGCCTGTCGCGGTGCATTAAATCCAGTATTCAACAAAACTGCCCCCTTCAAGCGTCCTGGCAATCGGGACAAAGCGCCCATTCCAATTGGACCGCCCCAATCTTGCCCCGAGTAAATCAATTCCTCCACTTCTAGCTGCTCAAGAACGCTTTGAATCCAGCCAATGTGATTAGCTAGCGTGTGTCGACTTGCGGGGACTTTCGAGGAGAAGCCCAAGCCAACGAGAGTAGGCATAATCACTCGCATCCGCTCAATTGGAAGCTCTTCGACTACTTTTCTATATAAGAAGCCCGAAGTAGGATTTCCATGTTGTAGGAACACCGGCAGGCCCGTACCAACCTCTAAAACATGAATTTTTATCCCTGACTCAACCTCAACGAAATAACTCTTATATTCTGGCGTTATAAATTTCTGTGCATAAGGAGGAAGTGGGAAAGCCTCAAAATCTTTGCCATTGATCACGATTTTTCCAACACCTCGCGGCGTAATAAGGCTTCCGTCTCGGGTCAAAAAAATCGAAGTGACTATCAAAACGGCTATCAAAGGTAATGCTGCCAAGGATAGTTTTTTAATCATTCCAACATCTCGACTGTTGTGTACCGCTTTACTGTCTTGCTATTAACAGGTTGGGTCAAGATCCAAAAAACTCGGAAATAATCTAATCACTTCGTCAGTTTTTAACCCTCCCTCTTAACCGACAACGCAAAGAACAAGATTAAAAGCCCGAATACAAAAGGTGCTCCTGAGACGCCTGGTGTCAGACCGTTTGTATAAATCCCAGTCGAGATCAAATCCTCCCTAATTAGGGGGTACAACCAAAGCCTGCCAGTCCATTCAAAAAGCCAAAACAAATACATCAAAGGAATCAGTGATCGATAACGAAATACCACTAGCCAGCAAACCATACAAAATATCAACTGTGCGAAACCCCAAAGGGAAAAAAATCGAAATACTACCGGCATGGGATCAGGTTCTCCCACCAACAACACAAAGTTCGCAATATCAAAGTAACCCGTCTCCTCGAAAAGCATGTGGATAATTGATCGCCAAGTCATGAGCAACAAAAAGGCGACGAAAAACCAAAGTGCGTAACGGCTCCCCTGATAGCTATTGTCTGCTTGCTTAGGTAGCAAATTCAGTTCAAACACCTAAACCTCCTGTGCGGTCTGCCGAATAAGTTGATCAATAAAATAAACCCACCAACCGATATTTCTTCACGTTCCTTGCACCAACTTACACTACAGTCATATCGTTATGAAACGACGGCAAAGTTTTAACACCGAATCATCAACCATCGAAGACTGTCTGTTCAGTCATCGTTCGTGGACACAAAATCATAAATCAGGTAACCATCCACCATGAAAGCATCTTCACAAAAACTCTACTCAGTTCTAGCAGGGTTAACCCTAGCACTGTTCAGCTCAGCTCCCAGCGCTCTCGAAAGACCTTTTGAGATAGAGAGACTCGGTAATTTCGACTCACCATGGGCTTTAGAATTTCTTCCTGACGGAAGAGTCCTGGTTTCCGAAATGTCTGGCAATTTAAAACTCCTCGATAAGGATGGCCGATTTTTAGGAAACGTTTCTGGGATGCCCAAGGTGGCTTATGGTGGTCAAGGAGGCTTGGGAGAGATAGCTCTCCATCCAAGCTTTGAAAAGAATAACTTGGTCTATATTAGCTTTGCCGAAACCGGTGAGGACGATACATATGGCGCCGCCATCATTAGAGCAAAACTTAATCTTTCCGAAGATGGAGGAAGCCTTTCCTCAGTTGAAACCATCTGGAAACAATACCCCAAAGTGTCTGGCCAGGGTCACTTTGGCCATCGAATTACTTTCGATGAGGCTGGTTACCTTTGGATAAGTTCAGGAGAACGTCAAAAGTTTGATCCGGCACAAGATATGAGCTCAAACCTCGGCAAGATTATTCGCTTGAATGATGACGGATCGATTCCCGCGGATAATCCGTTTTTCTTCGGAGAGGGGATTACTAGAGAACTCTGGTCACTCGGACACCGCAACCCATTAGGGCTTGCGTTCGACACTGATGGCAGACTGTGGACCGTGGAGATGGGGCCCAAAGATGGCGATGAGCTGAATCTAGTGAGAAGAGGAGCGAATTACGGGTATCCGACTGTATCCAATGGTGATCACTACAATGGTAAAAAAATCCCCGATCACGATACGAGGCACGACTTCTCACCGCCAACTATTACCTGGACACCTGTTATCTCCCCCTCGAGCATGATGTTCTATTCTTCTAACGCCTTCCCGACCTGGAGAGGTAACGCTTTCATCGGCGGCCTCTCCTCAAAAGCCATCATCCGCGTAGGCTTTGAGGGTGACACGGCCAGAGAAATTGAGAGGTTCCCAATGGGCTTCAGGGTGCGCGAGGTCGAAGCTGCCCCTGACGGTTCGATATGGGTCTTAGAAGATGGCAGAAGAGGAGACGGGTCTCTCATAAAACTCATCCCCAAGGGATAGGAGCCGGATCGCAGAACGAGTTGCTTGGCTGCAAACCCTAAAATTGGATTTTAGGTTAGGATGATGTTTGAATCCGACCATGAGCGACGCAACGGTACTGGAGAAAGAAAAATGGAGATCCCAGTGGTGGTACCGTACATGGGTACGGGCAGCCATTGGCCTAGCTACAATTACTTTTGTCCTTAGTTATCACGCATTTGAATCAGGTTTCGAGCCGTTCACTTTTATTGTTTTATCCGTTTGCCTAATTGTTCCTCTCGAAAAACTTATCCCGAGACACGATCTAAAAACCCTTCGCCCAGAACTACTAACAGATTTCTTCCATCACTTTGTATCTGGGTTTATAGGGTTTATTCCTCTCATTTTCCTGTTTCCGGTTTTAAATGAATTTCAATCACAAGAACTGGCCTCACTGATTCAGTCACAACCTCCATGGCTCCAAATTCTTGGAGCCTTATTTATTAGCGAATTTCTAATCTATTGGGGCCACCGTTTCAGTCATGAGCTCCCACTGCTTTGGCGATTCCACGCGGTACATCATTCGAGTCCAAACCTCGACTGGCTGGCCGGAGAGAGAAGACATCCGATAGATCAGATCTTTATGTCTTTTTTCGTAGGTATACCCATGGTTCTGAGCGGCTTTAGCCTTGTGGATCTACTCATTGTAGGCGCGATCCAGAATGTTTGGGACATGACGATTCACGCGAATTTAGGCTGGAGATTAAAGTTTCTAGATGGTGTTTGGGTCACGAGCGAGTTCCATCATTGGCATCACTCGATAGATAAGGAGGCCAGAGATAAAAACTATTCAGGAGCACTTCCTATCTTCGACTGGCTCTTCAAAACCTATTATCTGCCGTCGGACAAAAAGCCAGGCCCATATGGAATAGATACTCATATGCCGAAGACCTATGTCGGACAATTAATCCAACCGTTCCTTAAATTAAAACGGAGAGAGATGAGCGCAAAAAGCTCATAAGGGCGAAAGAATATGGAAAAGCGAGTTTTAGGACAGAAAAAAACACCGATTTCGGCGATCGGCTATGGCGCCATGTCATTTAGCGACTTCTATGGGGCCACAGATGATGAAAAATCCTTTGCTATCCTCGACCGTTGCATGGATCTCGGCATTACTCATATCGACACTTCCAATGTTTACGGCATGGGCATGTCCGAGACTCGAATAGGGGCCTACCTGGAGAAACAAGGAAAGCAGGGACAAGATTTTTTCACTATCGCCACAAAGGCAGGTATTACAAGCGGACCAGACGGTAGCCGCCATTACGACAACAGTTTCGCTCATCTTGAAAACGAACTCGACAAATCCCTTCAACGGCTTGGTTTAGATCAAGTAGAACTCTTGTACGTTCACCGCCGGGACGAGAATACTCCGATTGAGGAGGTCGCAGATAGTCTTGGCCGACTTGTTAAAGCTGGCAAGATTAATCAGATAGGCTTTTCGGAAATAGCGCCCACCTCTCTGGAGATAGCGAATCACATCTATCCGGTAGCGGCGGTACAATCCGAATATTCGTTATCGACTCGATCACCTGAAATGGGTTTGGTTCAGAAAACGAAGGAACTAGATTCGACACTGATCGCTTTCAGTCCTGTCGGAAGATCCCTTCTGACCGACACGCCGATTGAGCTAGACATATGCCAGACCCTTCCTTTTTTAAAGGCCAACCCACGCTTTACAGCTGAGAATTATGAAAGGAACCTGAATGCGTCGGCAAGCTTTAGATCTCTGGCATCAGATATGGGTGTTTCGACCTCGGGACTGGCAATCGCCTGGTTACTGGCTCAGGACGATCATATTGTGCCGATTCCTGGCACGCGCTCCGTTGACCACCTGAATGAACTTGCAAGTGGCGCCACGATTGATCTGAGTGAATCAGACCTACAGGCTATTGATAAAGCTCTCCCAATAGGCTGGTGTCACGGAGACCGTTATTCTAATACCCAATGGAAAGGCCCAGAACGCTACTGCTGAATCGCCCATGACAGTTTATCTCTACGGCTCTTTTGCCTCCTACGTCACAGCAAAGACCAGGTGTTATCTGCTCAAGAAGGGAATACCTTTCATCGAAAGAACACCCGGCCATCCGCGTTTCCGCGCGCATGTAAGAGCCAACACGCTTAATCATCGAATCCCTCAACTAGAATTGGCTGATGGAACTGCGATCCAAGATTCAGTAGCCATTATGGACAAGCTTGAGGAGCTCTATCCTGAGCCCCCCGTTTATCCGCCAGGCACTAAACAACAGCTGGTAACTCGATTATTTGAGACTCTGATTGATGGGCTTCTAGGTCGACCAGCCTGGCATTACCGCTGGAACTATATGAAGGAGAATTACGGATTTGTTGGCAAAGAATTCGGAAGATCCTTTAGACCGCAGGGCAGCGATGAGGAGCTAGATCACTTTGGTAATATTATTGCCGAGCGTATGGAGGGAAAACGCTCCGGAATAGGCGCTTCAGAGGAAGCGTTACCAATCTTCGAATCACTCTACATCGATACTTTAAAAATACTTGAGGATCATTTCACAACGACGCCATACCTATTCGGCGGAAGACCGTCGGTCGCCGACTTTGCTTTGATGGGACCGTTGTTTGGTCATCTCGCTCGAGATCCCCAACCCTCCTTAATCATGAAACAAAGAGCCCCAAGGGTTTTCCGATGGACAGAATCGATGAACACGCCGGACATACAGTCCCCTGAATTCGCCGATTTTGAACCCCAATTTGCTGCAAACGACACATTGCCGGGTAGAACACAAGATCTACTACTACTCTGCATTGAGGCTGCTGGTGAATCTCTTCCTCGGACCGCTGAAATGTACAACAGCTGGGTCTCAACCAGACTGGAAGACCCCACGGATACTATGGTCTCAAAAGACCGAGACGAGCCGTCCATCGGAACCTATTCGACAATCTTAAGAGGTGTTGAGATACAGAATCAGGCCGGCCTTTATCAACTATGGACGCATCAGCGTGCGCTGGATTGGTTTGAGTCTCTATCCCCAGAAAACAAAAACGAGTGCCGAGCTTTTCTGCGTCAGCTAAACGCAGAATCTTTGGTTGATATCAAACTCGACCGACGACTAACGCGGGTGAACAGCCACATCGCGCTTGGCGCAA
The DNA here is from genome assembly GCA_902631405.1 of K189A clade bacterium. Taxonomy (GTDB): domain Bacteria; phylum Pseudomonadota; class Gammaproteobacteria; order Pseudomonadales; family Azotimanducaceae; genus UBA4421. Next base: position 18,274 of record CACOYI010000011.1, read on the forward strand.
TCTGAGATTTCGAGTCTACGTTAAACCCTATAAACCCGTGCAGCAGTGCCATAAAAAAGCTGATGCTGCTCGTCATCGGAAAACTCACTCGCTATTTTCTTCATGGCGTTCCAATAAACTGAGTAGGACATGGACAGTTTATCCACCGGAAAATTGCTCTCAAACATGCATCTAGACGGCCCAAAAGCATCTATGGTGTGCAGGTAATAGTCTCGATGAGCTTGGGCGACCTCATCAGAACTCGGAGGGACCTCTTGTTTATGCCAATTAAAGCCATTCACTGGCATAGCCAATCCCCCAACCTTCACAACGACGTTCTCACATTCCGCCATCCGAGTAATATCGAGTTTCCAACCCTCCATTACCTCCCGCATCTTTCCTTCGAAAGATCCAACACCGCAAGGTGAGCCAAAATGGTCCAGGACGACGGTGGTGTCTGACGCAGATTGAGCCAACTCTGTATAAGCCGCGTTCTGAAAATGATAGTGCCAAGAGTCGTAGGTATAACCGAGATCTCCAAGCAAACGCACGCCGGCGCGAAAATCTTCCCTCATAAACAAGTCAGGATGCGGGGTCGCGTCCAGCCAACCGAGCGATTTGTCTGGATCATGAGCTCCACCGTGTCGAATGCCACGAAACAAACCCTGTCCAACCTCTTCATGACCATCTAGAGTCTCCCGAAGAAGACCCAGATCCATCGTCAGATCAGCATGAGAAATAATCCCGGCGATCTCTGCTTTACCTGTATTACGACTTTTAATCGCCGCATCCCTTACGAATTCCGTCTCCCCCAGCGATTTGAGATGCTCGGGCCCTTCTGTGCGATACTCTGCCCCGCACTCCATGAAAACGGTTTTCACTATGTTGTGTCCGGATTGAGTGTCAGACCATAGATCTTCCAGCAGATAAACAGGCAAGCCACTCGATCGCCACATATGATGATGGGGATCAATAATTTCCCTTTCCGGATCCATCACTTCTTCTACGTTTTGGGCAAGCCAGGCTTGCTGAGCTTCTTTGGTTAACGCCACTACATTTCCCCTCTTCACGACTAACTCTCAAGTCCAGACAATAACAAAAAGCCAGCCGCTAGCGTAATTCTCCTACGCGAGGACAGATAAGTGACCTTAGATTCGTCGACTTCAATTTGTTAGGCTGAATATCAAACCGAAGCAAATGGTTCAGATAACAAGGAGCCTGAAATGAACGATCAGACCTCGATCCCAGCTGGTGACGCAAAAACAGAAGAACTTGAGTTTATAAGTTTAGAAGAAGCTGCTGCTATGACTAGTGGTACTCGAGTCACTTTTATCCCTGGCATTCAAGCTATGTATGCTGAAGCATTGAAAAATATCTGCTTCGTAAAAGAAATCCCTTTAATCAGAGCGATACACCCGACGATGGGTATAGACAAATCCACAGGCCTAGACAGACAGGCCAAGCTGTACGAATTGACAAGCCAAACCAGTCTCCCAACCATGTTTCACAATGAGGAGCGCCCCCGAAATGTTTGGATAGAGCAACTCGCTTTGGCAGAAGAAATTGGCGCAGAGGGCACTCCCAAGTTAATCCCCAGGGACTTTAAACAACGCATGGAAGTCATTGGTCTTTGCGCACTAACCCTCGCCGAGGATGGTTTGGTATGGAACATGCGAAATCTAATTGACACCCCACTGGGAAGAAAATATGGATACAGCGAAAGTGCGAGTAAGGAAGCTCCCCAAAAAATCGGGGAAATAATTTCCCTGGTAGATGAGCGACTCGCCTCTCAAAAAGCCAAGGGCTCAAAATACCTCGTTGGCGCGACAGTTACGGCAGCTGACATTTACTGGGCAACAATGACAATGACAGTGCTGCCTGTGCCAAGAGAAATAATGCCAGAGACTAGGCAAAACCGAGGCATGCTGAAGTATTTCGAAGCTAATTCGCAGATTCCAGAGATCGCTGATGCTTTAACCCAACAAATATCAGACCACCAGCAATATATTCTTTCCACCTACTGTGAGACACCCGCTGTTCTGGGGGGCGATCCACTTTGAGCTGTATTGCTACCCACTCTAATTTCATAGAGGACTAAAATGAAAACGCTATACATGGTAAGGAGCAATCCTGTTGAGGGTAGAGAGATTGAATTCAATCGCTGGTACGAGGAGGTGCACGTGCCGGAGGTCCTTCAGATAGAAGGTTTCGAATCGGCTCAACGCTTTAAAGTCACTACAGCCCAAGTACAAGACCAAAATCACCAGTACCTGGCCATTTACGCGATCAATTCTGAAGATGTTGAGGGAACTCTCAATAATTTGAGGAAAATGCGCTCTTTCAATATGAGCGACTCGATTGATATGCAGTCTGTTCAGATCAGTATTTTCTCGTCACTTGGAGAGGAGAAATCGGCTTAGATAACTCAGAAACTTTCAACCAGTTCCAAGAACGCACCATCTGGATCTTTGAAACAAAAAAAGGTACTTCCGTGTTTTTCGTTGGACATCACCGTCGCTGGTTCTGAGAGGATCTCGACGCCCTCTTTCTTCAGAAACTCATAATCAGCCTGAATATCTGCAGTTCGCAAAGCAAGCCTTGCTAGGCCGGGACGATACAAATTCGGGTAAGGGGGGGAGTTATCTCTCGGTTCCTCCCATTCCAGAAGATCGATCAAAACAGGCGGGGTGGCGTCCTTCAAAGCCAGTATGGCGCCATTCACACGATAATCCTCCATACCCACAGCAGCATTGACCTCAGGTGTATTAGTCTTCGGCACGACCCAGACTTCCTCAAAGCCGAGCATTTTATAAAACAACTTTGAGCGCTCGTAACTCGAACAGTTTATGTTCACATGGACCATTCCTGTTATATTCATCAGCGCTATTCCATCAAGTTTCTTCTATACGATCGTATCCGCGTTATCGACGACCATTTCGGTGCCATTGACGTGCTTTGATTCGTCACTGAGAAGGTAAGCTACCATAGCAGCGACATCTCGAGGTTCGCCAATTCCCATCGCCTTTCTCTTTTTCTCGTCATTAGGATCTAGTTCGATATTCATAAGGTCCTTCACCGCGTTCTGTACCATAGGAGTGTTGATACTCCCTGGATGCACTGAATTACAGCGGATGCGCAACTTCCGACGACGACAATGAACAGCAATCGCCTTTGTCATCGATCTAATACCTCCTTTTGCAGCCGAGTAGGCCAAATAATCAGGGATTCCAATTAAAGCAGCAGTCGACGACATGTTTACAATCGAACCACCGCCCGACTCCTTCATTAATCCTAGTGCCGTCTTGCAACCAAAAAAGGTTCCATCCAGATGTACAGCTAAAGTTTGTCTCCAAACCTCCGTAGTAGTCGTTTCAATATCTGCTATAGGAGCTATGCCAGCGTTGTTAACAAGGCCGTCAAGCTGTCCAAATCTATCCTTTATCTCTGACATTACTTCAGACCATCGATGCTCATCCGCGACATTTTGGCCCAAAAACAGATTCCCTAACCGATCCGCGACAGCCTTCCCGCTGTCTTCGTTAATGTCGGTCATAACGACAGTAGCGCCACTCTCTGTGAGAAGCTCGGCATCAGCGTAACCAAGACCCGAGGCTGCGCCAGTAACCAAAATAACTTTATCCCGTAGTCCATTCATCACATTCACCTATGCACTATACGAACCCGCAAAAATTCCGAAGATAAGTATCTTCGGTCAAAGAGCATCGGCTGGCTATCTCGAAAAGGTAATATCATTTAGATAGACTCGGAACAGAGTGAGAGGAGATCAGAAAAATGCGCTTAAGACAGATAGCATTGGTGACATCGGAACTCAGACAGACTGAAAAAGAGATCTGCGAAAAACTGGACTTAGAAGTGTGTTACCGAGATCCTGGCCTATCTCACTTCGGTCTTCGCCATGGGTTATATGCCATCGGAGATCAAATACTTGAAGTTGTCGCCCCCAAACGAGACGGAACAACAGCCGGCCGGTTTATAGAGCGGCGAGGCGGGGATGGGGGATACATGGTGCTGCTCCAAACGGTAAGCTTGGAGGAGCACAAGACTCGCCTAGAGGGAGCTGGCCTTCGAATTGTCCACGACGGGAGAGTGGAACAAAAAGAGACTTCCATACGAGGCATACATCTCCACCCAAAGGATGTTGGGGGAGCAATTCTCTCTTTAGACGAAGCGGAACCAAAAGAGAGCTGGCTGTGGGCAGGCGAAGACTGGCAATACCATGCGACCAGCACCCTTGTTAGCAGAATCTTGGCCATAACGATGCAAGCCGATGATCCTGACAAAATGGCTGAAATGTGGTCAGTGGCTACGGGGCTTGCCGCCACTGACAGAGTCATCGAACTGGATGATGCTCAAATTCGCTTCGTTCCCACGAACGATGGACGGGGGGACGGCCTAGCTTCAGCAGACTTGGAGACTTCAGACAGGTCGCTCGCAGGTCAAACTATTCATGTTTGCGGTTTTAATTTTTTCCTCGTTTGACTCTATGGCCAGACTATGAAGGCAATTGACTCTTTGCCCATACTTCATGGTTCAAATATTTCTCCGTATGTCCGGAAGGTAAGAGTCGCGCTAGCCTTTAAAGCTATTGAGTACACAGGTATCCAACAGAGCCCGTTCAACGCTTCTGATGAATTCAAAGCAAAAAGTCCGCTTTCTAAGATTCCATGCTGGGAGGATGGCGATTTAGTTCTGCCAGATTCTTCAGTGATAGTGGGATACCTAGAGCACCGTTACCCCTCACCTTCTCTTTTTCCAGCTAACCCGGAAGAGAGAGCACGCGCGCTCTGGTTTGAAGAGTATGCCGACACAAAAGTAGGTGAAACTGTCGCCGCTGTCTTCTTTCAAAGAGTAGTGCGGCCCAATGTACTCGAACAAAAAACCGACCTAAAACACTTGGAATATTTACTTAATAAAGCACTGCCAGAAGTATGTGATTACCTTACCGTTTGCTTGGGCGATCACGAGTATATGATAGGAGATCAATTCTCGATCGCAGATATCGCAATTACGAGCCCTTTTGTTAATTTCGCCCTGGCGGGTGAGGCTATCGATAAATCCCGTTGGCCCAGCCTGTCTCGCTACATAGAACGTATGTACGCAACTCCTTGCTACGAGCCTATCGTACGAGACGACCTTAATGGACCATTCCTAAAGTTTCGACCGAAGAGCTTGAGCTGACTCGTGTCAGATCGAAAATTTTGCATGCAAACCACCAATGAAATTCCGCCTCGGAAGGGCTATGCGCCACCTTTAGATGGGAAACCCGAGCAGCCGCGCCTCATCACCCTAAAATCCTCATCCCTTTTTATTTTTCTAACAATCAGTTTCTCTTCCTTCGCGTTTTCTCAGCCGAACATCGTTTTCATACTCGCTGATGATCTAGGCGTCGGTGATGTGGGAGCCTATGGCGGGAAGGTAATAGAAACGCCTCATATCGATGCCCTAGCGTCAGGTGGAGCGATATTTTCACAAGCCTATGCCACGCATCCCGTGTGCAGCCCCTCTAGAGCAGGATTAATGTCCGGGCGATATCAGCAACGCCACGGTTGGGAGTTCAACCCCGCCGGGCGTGACCGTAATATAGGCATGGATGACTCGCAAATCACCTTGGCGGAAATGCTTCATGACGTCGGTTATACCACAAGCCTAATCGGGAAATGGCACTTGGGCTATTTGCCGGAATTTCATCCTCTAAGCAGAGGGTTTGACAAGTTCTTTGGCCTGCTCGCCGGCGGCAGTATTTTTATCGATCAATCTCGCCCCGATGTTGAGTCAGTTGGGGATTGGCCGTTGACGCGCACGAAGTCAAACGGCATTTATGATCAATATAATTTGGTGAGGATAGATGACTATTTGACCGATTCTTTTACTGAGCAAGCGGTGGAATTCATTAAGGATGAGCACGAAAAACCTTTCTTCCTTTTTTTAAGTCACACAACTCCACACACACCACTTCAAGCAACGAAAAAATACACCGCCCGTTATAAACAGCTCCAAAATCCAACTGCTAGGGTATACGCTGCCATGGTCGCATCTCTCGATGATAGTGTCGGTGCAATCGTGAACACTTTATTGGAGACAAAAAAGTTAAGGGATACTCTGATCGTATTTTCAAGTGATAACGGGTGCGCAGGGTATATAGGTGTCTGCTCGAACGGAGAATTCTCTGGTTTTAAGCGGTACCACAACGAGGGCGGCATACGGATACCGTTGATTCTCCATTGGCCGAGCCAAATAAAACCTGGGAAATATCCGAAGATGGTCAGTCTGCTAGATCTCATGGCTACCTTTGCAAAGGTCGCGGGGAGCCAACATAGCACGGAGGATAGCGTTGATTTGATTCGCTTCCTCAAAAACCCGGATGGAAACCCCCACGAATATCTTTATTGGCGCTCCAGTCCAACCAGGGCTATTCGTGATGACCGATGGAAATTGCTCGAGTATGCGAAGAGCTCTCTCTCGATCGAGCAATTAGATGCAGCGCGACGGGTAATTCCGCCAAAAGATGGCTGGCCAAGACAGGCGACAGGGGGCTATTTAACACTGTTATACGACCTGAAAAACGACCCTGGCGAGACCAAGAATCTTGCTAAAAAATATCCCGAAATCGTTTTACGCCTTCAAGAAGCTTACGACAAATGGAACAAAGAGCTGCCTGAAGAATCAATTCTTCCTGCGGTGCGATCTACCCTTTTCAAAATAGATGGCCAAACAGTTCAACTGATTTTTTGACAAGTTCAGGACCTGGGTATGCAGAAAAATTGACCGGGAGGTTAACAAGAGACTTTGGCATCGAGCCTTCAATTGAATTAGGGATGCTATCTTTTGCGGCTCTGCCAATGAGTGGGGTTAAAACCTTCAGGAGCGTCCTCTTCCAGCCAGCTATTTGCAGGACAACTTTCGGTCAGACGGAAGCATGAGTCAAAACGTCTTAAATATGAAATTGATTTGGGTCTATTCCTCGCCCCGAATCGTTTTCGGCATTATGTATATGCTTTTCACGACTTATCTCCTGAAGTTTGCAACTGATGAGCTCCTTATCGCTCCAGCTATCATGGGCAGTCTGATCGCGATCTCTCGTCTTTGGGATGGAGTATCGGACCCGCTCATCGGTTATCTATCGGATCGAACAACAGCAAAACTTGGCAGAAGAAGGTCGTGGATGTTTTTCTCAATCATACCCATGGCGATTGGTTTGGTAATGGTTTGGTCGCCGCCGCCACTTCTCACTGGATTGCCCCTCGTCTTCTGGATGGGTATTGCGCTGATCATGTATGAAACTGCAAGCACTGCTTTCATAGTTCCCCATAACGCTCTCGGCGTCGAACTGACTCACGAACATGACGCACGCACTCGCTTATATGGTAGCCTGCATATGATCGGCGCCATTGGCTCAATATTGGGCTTAGCCGCGCTTCAAGTAATCACCACAACAGACGAAAAGCGGTTTTTTGCATTCACTATATCTACCGCTGCTGCTGTATTTATTGTGCTCACTCTTTTTTGGTCAACATCCAAACTCCCGGAAAAACGATCATCTCAAGGAAGAGGCGGAACCACGATCTACCGATCTTTTTCTGACGTTTTAAAAAATAAATATGCCCGATTTTTAATCATCTTCTTCGCCATCGAAACCTTTGGCGTCGCAAGTGTAAGTTTACTTACGCCTTATGTAGTCACCTACGTAGTAGACCTCGAAACACAATTAGTTCTATTGCTGGTTGTTTACTCCGTTCCCCAATTCGCGTTCACACCTCTCTGGATATGGCTGGCCAAAAGAGTCAGCAGGAAAAAATTATGGATGGCCGCGATGTGGCTAAACGTCATCACCTTTGTTAGCTGGTTTTTCGTTCTTCAGCCCGGCGAACCGTCTATCTTAATCTGGATTTTAGCTTTTTTGCTTGGCACCGCAGCAGGCGTCGGCGCCGTTATGGCACCATCTATTCAAGCGGATGTGATCGATTTCGACGAATTGCTAACCTATGAGAGAAAAGAAGGGACATACCTCGCCGTATGGAATCTGACCAGGAAAACGGCAGCGTCTATCGCTGCTTTTGGCAGTGGTTTGGGGCTCCAGCTCGCTGGTTTTGAACCCAACGTCGAACAGAGCGAAAACACCCAGTTCGTTTTGCGATCCCTAATCGCTTTGCTTCCGGCAGGCTGCTATGTCTGTGGTGCCATCCTATTTCTAAAATTCGACTTCGACAGAGAAAAACACTCAGAGACACTTCGATCAATATCCTCTAGATAAAAGTCTTGAGTGGAATGGCCCACTTTGCCGTTTGATCCTGTTTTTTTCGTATCCTTTTCGTACCACAACTAAATCAATACAATCTGGCTTACTTGGTCACCAGGTGGAGGGGCTATGGATCCAAGAGCTAAAGAACATTTGCTTACCGAAAGTGAGGCTGCGCGATTTCATCGCGACGGATTTTTTGTCGTAGAAGAGGCGCTTCCGGATTCGATCGTTGAAAGATTGCGCGAACTGACTGCCGAGGTCGTTCAAGAGGACCGAGTCCGGTTAGGAATCAAAGACAACCGCTATCATGGAGTTATCGACTTCATAGGCCAGCGGGACGAATTCCTACAATTAGTCGACTGGTACCGAACTGTCCCCAAAGTGTGTGGATTGTTGGGCAGTGAAATCAAGCTTTATCACACAGTCGGCATGGAAACGCCCAAAGCTGAAGGATGGTCATTACAGAACCATCACGACTGGGCAAACTGGCATACAGATACAGGCAATTTGACGAGAGATCTAGCACAAGGCGGCTTCAATCCAATGATCTCGCTTAAAGTAGGCTATGTGCTATCTGATCTGACAGCGCCAAATATGGCAAATTTCACTTGCTTGCCAGGCAGTCAAAACTCCATCGAATATCCAGGAGCCAACCGCCAGAACATCGAGAAGGAGGCAGTACAAGTATTGGCGCCGGCTGGCTCTGCTATTATTTTTGATCGACGCTTATGGCACACACCGAGCCTTAATCTCTCCTCAACCACTCGCTATATGATATTTAATGGTTATTCCTATCGATGGCTTGCAAATCGAGACGAACAGCGCGTGAAGCATTTCTACCGTCGCGCGACACCTATTCAGCGTCAGCTGCTTGGTTTCTCCAATCACGGCGCATATGGCTCCTCCAATAGCTTTCCAGATGATTTGCCACTAAGCGATTGGTTTGGGGACGTAAATCTTTCAAAGACTGGGTGAAATCGGCTAGAGCATTCGCGAATTCTGGCGAATCAATGGAAGGGACAAACTGATATCGATGTCGACCACGCGGCTCAAAGGAAACATTCCCGCTTATGACCAGGGCCCTCATGTAGGAGGTCACACTAAGCTCGACTGGCGAAGCCTAGGCATAATTTTTCTCTCTAGCTGGCCCCACATTCGGCCCGTTCTAAGAAGCCTATTAATTTATGCTGCTGGTGTTTTATTCGTAGTAGCCGCATTCGCTGCTAGCGGTTTTATTGGCTTTGAGGTGCTATGGGACTCCGTGGCTCAGGCCAAACCACTCTCAGAGCTCCACGCAAAGATCCTACTGCTCTCAACGGCTAACTTCGTCGAGCTGCCTGTACTAACAGAAGACCAACGCTACGAAATTCTTTGGCGCTTTATCGTTCTGACAGTTCTCCTAGCAACGGCCTTAACAACGCTTGGGACCGTACTTGATATCTATAAAGTATCTATCCTTCAACGAATCAACCAAAGCCTTAGGGTAACGATGGTGAACCACATGAATCGCTTAAGCTTGAAGCGGCATTTCGGAGCAGAAGGTGATTCGGTTTATCGGGTTTTTCAAGATAGTGCCATGGTCACAGCTGTAATTGAGACCGTGGTTGTGATGCCAATTATCGCAATATTGCGTGCTTTTGGATTTTTAGCCTTAGCCTTTTTATTCAGTCCGTGGTTCGCCGTTCTATTCGCTTTAGGCTTGACGACCATAATGCTCACTTTGACGGTGCAAAATAAAAAACTGAGGGAGGCCAGTTTCTCCACGAGACGGGTTAGTGGTCAACTATTAAATAAGGTTCAGGTATCCATTCAGGGGCTTTTACTATCCAAGGCCTTCGCTCGAGAATCCGATGCAACTTCGGAATTCCAGGCACTATCACATTCTGCTTTCGATCACTCTCTGTCTTTACGCACAAGAGTCGCGGCGATGAAAGCTTTGACAACTGTAACGCTCGCAATCGTTTTGCTATCAACGGATTTTTTCGCAGCTACCTATGTTTTTTCAGAACAACCCGTTTTTGGTGCCTCTCTTCTTGTTTTTTTTGGGCTCACCAGCCGTTTTTGGAGCGTCGCTGTATATCAGGCTCGAAGAGGCAACGCCGAATCCATTCAAGTAACGCTCGAAGAATTGATCAACTACTGGTGTCTCGCGCAGGATATGGCCGTCGGCCTGGGGAGAACGTGGGAGCTCCTCGCCCGCCCGCCTGGAGTTGAAGAACCAAAGGAACCCAAAAAAATACCAGACAGGATCAGGCGCCTCGATCTTTGCAACATCAACTACTCTCATGACAAAAAGCTTACGCTAAAAGGAATTACCCTCAGAATCGATAACGGCAAACCGTGCCTGTTGGTGGGACCGTCTGGCGCCGGCAAAAGCACTTTGTTGTCATTACTGCTCAGACTGGAGGACCCTGAAAAGGGTGATATTTTCCTTGATGGCCTATCGTTACGTGACGTGCGCCTTAGCGACTTGCGAACCACAATTGGGATCGTGCTTCAGGAGAGCACCGTCCTGCCCCTGACACTTCGACAAAATATAGAGTACACCGCATCTGATTCTCTCTCGGATGCAGAAATGGAACGAATTCTAAAAATTGCTTGCTTAGAGAGCGTTGTTGACTCGTTGCCAAAGGGCTTGGATACAGACTTGGGGTCTGATGGAGGCCTCTTGTCTACTGGACAGAGACAGCAAGTAGCGATCGCTAGAATGATCGCAGCTGATCCCAAAGTCATTCTAATGGACGAGCCCACAGCCTCATTAGACTTAAGAACCGAAAAACAGGTGCTTAATAATCTATTGGCATGGGCCAAAGAAAAAATCGTACTAATTGTCTCTCATCAATTAGATATCGTTCAAAGTGTGAAACAAATAGGTGTGATCGAAGGGGGCCAGATAATTGCTCAGGGAGATCACCGCGAATTGCTCGAGTCTTGCGAGGTCTACTGCGTTCTTTATCAAGGGAGCGATAGCGATGGCGATTAAGAGGTCATTCAGTCGGGATTTTCAGACCCCCGTAAAACCAACTATTGAACCAAATCAACTCGCCACGGGAACCGCGCTAGGAAAGATTGCTCTTCGCACGCTGAGTTATATAAAACATGCACAATCTTTAGTTTTTGGCCGTATCACAGTCGGTTGCGTCATTCTCGTTGTTTCCCTTCCTATTCCTTGGTTATTTAAAATCCTAATCGACCACGGGGTAATGGCTTTACCCGTTCTCCAAGCCGACCTTTATCCATTCTTCATGCAACCAATCTTGGATCGTTTAGTTGATCGCGAACCAATTGAAGTAGTTGGTATAGTCTGCCTTGGTCTCATCGCTATATTTGCATTATTTGGCTATGCGACGAACACAGAACTACATGCACGACTCGCTCAAGGAGCGGATGTTGCGACCCAATCAGAAAATAAAGCGAACGATGGCTTCAGTACAGCCAGCGGGTTGGTGGGTCTTTTAGACTTTCGAATACACGTCTTGATCTCCCAAAGAATTACTCATTTTGCCAGACAGGAAATTTTCGATAAGTTCGTTCGAATGCCTGTTGTTAATATCGTCAAGCAACGTGCGGGCGATGCTGTCTTTCGTGTTATGCATGACACGCCATCAATAGGCGTGGTTTGCATGTCGATTTTAGTACAGCCTATCTTTTACCTCCTCGGCGCGTTCCTCGGACTCTGGATACTCTGGCTGGTATATGGATCGGCAGCACCTGAGTTGGTTTGGCTGGGAGCCTCTGCTTTCGCGGTCACACTTCTGTCCACTTTACCTTTTACAAGATTCATTCGCAGGCTTAGTCAAAGTAGTCGGAGATCGGGAAGTGATGTTCTCAACCTCACTGAAGAAGGAATCCGCAACAGAGAAGTCACTCAGAGCCTTGGAGCGGAAGAAAAAGAACAAGAAAAATTTAGAGAAGCTAGTCGATTCTCTTTTCGTCGCTCGCTCATCCTGATGGCTTCTTTACGCGTCATTGAGTGGCTTTCTGAGCATGTGCACCTGCTTTTTCAATCATTCGGGTACTGGTTTATTTTCAGCAATATTATAAAAGGCAAGATGACACTGGGAGACGCGCCTGTAATTCTTCGGATGTACAGCATGCTCTATGAAACCGCAATGCAGCTAGGACGAATTTGGGTGGATCAGCAGGATCACCTCGCGGCAGCAGAACGAGTTTTCACCGTCTTAAACAAGATCGGCGAAAAACCGGAAACCTCGATAAAAAAGCGGGACCTTTCCGTGACTCATCCACCATTGGTGCGCTACGAGGACATCACTTTTGGTTACCCCGGCAACCAGCCCATTCTCAAGAAAATTAATCTGACAATCGCTGCGGGAGAGACCTTAGCTCTCGTCGGAAGAAATGGGGCTGGAAAAACGACCTTGGCTTATCTTCTACCCCAGTTTCTCAAGCCCCAGAGCGGCCGCATTTTGTTCAACGACAGTGAGCTCGAGGCATTTCGACAGGAGTCTGTACGCAGACACGTCACCTTCATTTTCCAGGAACACCAATTCATAGATGGCTCTGTACGAGAAAATTTGCTTCTCGGCGACCCTAGTGCCACCGATGACGACTTGGTCCAAGCCTGCCGTGAGACTGCGGCCTGGGATTTCATACAAGATCTCCCCGGGGCACTTGATCATCAAATATTCGCAGACGGAACTGGTTTATCTGTCGGCCAACAACAACGCCTCTCGATCGCTCGTGCAAACTTAGGAAAATCCAAGATGCTTATATTGGATGAACCAACAGCTTCTCTAGACTTGCCAACCGAGCTCGCCCTCAAGCCCTGGATTCAGAGTGATGAGAGGACAACTCTCATTATTTCGCACCGTTTGACCACCATAAAAATGGCTGATCGTGTGGCATTTTTAGAGGATGGTCGCATTGTAGGTTGTGCTCCTCACAAAGAACTCGCAGAGACGAGCAAAGATTACGCTGAATTTATCTCGAGTTTGACGTCTTCAAATGATGACCCATAACTGTCCGACGATCTGAATATCAGACTTCCAAACCACTTATGATCGAAAAGACGAGACAGCCTAATTAATTAGCCAACACCATGTCGCCGAACTCGTCCGTTTAGAGGTCTTCTGATTCAGATTTTTATTGGGTGAAGTCTGGTATTGAAACCAATCTGTCACCAACGAAAGAACCCATATAAATCCTTCCCGCCTGAGGCACTGCTACAGTCGCCGCCCCCATTGGTGGTCCGCGATGCTCAAAGACTTTCTCAATTTCCAACGAATCCGGATCGACGGCTATAATGGCGAAACTCGCCCCGCAAGCTGCTTCCTGGTTACCAAAACAAGCAAGCATGTTCGACATAGAGTCCGTGTGGGTCACCACCCACAGACGTCCATCTGTGCCCCATGCACTATTATCTGCGTTTGCTACGGGAGCAGTGCCAACAACCTCGCCCGTATCTACATCAACCTTCCAGAGCTCTTGCGTAAAATACATATTTGCAAATACATGTCTTTGATCCGCTGCCACCTCTAGACCATTAGGCTGATTCGCTTTTGTTCCTGGCAAAGCTCTCAAGCCAGTTTCTTGGTTCCATCTCCATAAATCACCCGTATCAAGGCCTAGTAAACTCAATAATTGTTCCACCATCCCCCCGTTGTGGAACATTCTGGTATAAATCAGATCACCATTACTCAAGCCCACCACGTCATTCATGAAAGTATCTTTTGAGGGCTCAACACATCCTTGCCAGAGTAGAGAAATATTGCCGCCTTCTCCTATTACCTCGAAAATCTCTATGGCTTCCCGACCACCATGGTTTACAACCAAGTATCTCAAACGACCGTTTGTTAATCGATGAAGGTGTGTTCCATGCGGACTGAATTTATCCAGCTCAGGAGGTTTACATTTCGGATCCCCCCATGGTGCTGTAGCTCCCGCAAGAGTAATTCCGGATTGAGGAAAAAGCGGTTTCACGTCCTCAGTCTGTGTATCAAAGAGGGACAAAGAGCCCGTAGCGTCAAACATACCACCAAAGTGCGCCAGCAATAGATGTCGACCACCTGGAAGAGCTGCTATGTCTTCAGGACTCTGCATCCCACAAACAGGTTGCATTGATCCAGATGGTTCGCATCCTTCGACAACGAGATTTTCTGTCGCGCATGCCGATAACGAAAGTATCACAGCGATCAAAATAGCCTGAAGCATTTTATTTCTCCTAATTCTTCGAACGACCAAAGCCTCTGAGCTCTTATGTTTTCCTTGTGCATACAGGGTATCTTCCCCATGCAGCAGCTTAACTGACAGACTGCAAGAAGCTAATCAGCTCCTGATTTACTTCCTCTGCTCTTTCTTGTTGCAACCAGTGGCCCGCCCCATCGAACTTCACGCACTTTCGGAGATCCGGCAAATTAGCCTTCATGACATCGATCGCTTCTTGAGTATTCCCTGCAACTAAGTCGTGTTCGCCATAAAGATACAAAGCTGGCTGGTCCAAAGATTTACCAATGAACGGCGCTAAATGAGATGGCAACCTTTTTATATTCCTATACCAGTTAAATCCACCCGAAAAACCCGTCGCGCTGTGTTCTTTAACATAAAAGGCAAGATCCTCTTCTGTGAGCCAGATAGGAAGCTTTTCTGGAAGTGTCAACTGCTCGCTCATTGTTTCATTTCTTGGAAAGTGTCCGTCCCAACCAACGGTATGGACACGGTCTCGCACAACATCACCGCTGAACGAATACAAAACACCAAGCATGGATTTTCTTACGTCCTTTTCAAAATCAGCTTCAGCAACACCAGGCTCCTGGAAGAAAAGTCTGTAATATTGTCGGCCCGCCGCTGCCTGAAGCATTACATCATTTAGGTTAACTCCATCGGGAAGTGGGAATGGAGGGTTAAAGGGCACCGATAAAACTGCGACCGCTGTAAAGATATCTGGCCTCATCAAAGCCGAGTACCACGCAACCGGACCGCCCCAATCATGGCCCACAATTATCGCCTTTGATTCACCTAGCCCGGCAACACTTCCGACAACGTCACCTATAAGATTTGATATGGAGTAAGCCTCGATGTCCTCTGGCACAGTCGTCTTTCCGTACCCACGCATATGAAGCGCCACCGCTCGATATCCTTGATCGCCAATGGCTTTCAATTGATGTCGCCACGAGTACCATGACTCAGGCCAGCCATGACAAAATACGACAAGAGGGCCAGATCCGTGTTCAGCGTAATGCACCTCTATTCCATTCGAATCTACGACGCCATGTTGAAAATCAAAACTCATATTCATACCCCCTTCAGGTCGTTTCGAGAATAAGGATCACCGTCATGCACTTCATAGAACAAGGACAAATGAATCAAGATTAAGATCTCTGTTTGGATCCACCAAGTGCCCTGCCGGGAATGAAACTGAGATAGCAGGAAACTCAGAATCAAGACACAGAAGATGGTTATTGTCTCTGTCTTCCAAATCAGCCAAGTAATCAGGTGGAAGGGATAGCCTCCGATCATTCTCCCCCTCTAATTCTATTCGATAAAGGGAGCGTTCGATCTCTCCCAGTTCATTACCGTTAGGCAGTCGCACGCCACCTGTCCAAGTAACTCGAATGACCTGTCTCGACGAGTCTGGGCACATGGTACCTCTCCTTTCTTTGGACCAAACCTCTCTTGGCACCCGCTCGGCCAGAATGAGCGCCGGACCAGAATCCAGTGGGATTACATCTGTGTATAGACCCTTGAAATTAAGTGGTTTCGAATCTTCACTGTCAGAATGCAAATCTCCTACGATAGATACTCTTTCCGGCGGATCTGTTTCAGCATTCCCAAACTCGCCAATCAGCAAGACAGTTCGATTTTCTCCTTCATCATCCGCGGGACGCAATGTTACGCATATCGGGCTGTAGACTTCTCCAGAGCGAGTCTCTACCTCAAAATCGCTCTCGTTTACTGTTTCCGTATTTAGGGTGTGGGAAAAAACAACGGGCATCCCATCTTGCCCGGACGCACCCAGACACAAACGATTGCTTCCGAAAGGCAATTTATTGTCCAAACCAAAAAAAGCTGAAAGGAGACGAGCCACACTAGATTCGACCGTTTCGGGAGTTAGGATACCTAATTTATCCTGTTCATCTGCGCTCACAGTTAAGATCGTCAGGCTCGCTATGGATGCAAATAAAACTAGGGTGAGCTCCTTAATATAATTAGTCATCACTTCATGCTGCCAGAACAGTTTGATAAGAGCTTATATTTTTTTTCAGGCTTCACTCAAACCTGGTAACCGAAACTGCTCTCAAATTAGCCATCCCGCTGGGTAAGAGAGTCAAATCTTTCTCAAAGTATCCGGGTCAAGAGAGCCAGTACGTCTTTGTTTTCTTGGACCATGTTGAGAGGAGTAAATTTAGTTTCTTTTTCGATCTTAGACTCTCGCCTGTTAGACTTACGACTAACGAACCACTTAATGAGAGAATAAGCGAATGGAATTTGATGAAGTCGTCTTAGGACGCCGAAGCATAAGGGGTTATAAAAGCGACCCGGTACCTATGGCTTTAATTAAAGAGGTGCTGTCATTGGCCATGCGCTCACCATCCTCAATGAACACGCAGCCTTGGAATTTTACCGTTGTCTCTGGTGAAACACTCAATCTCATTAGGGCCGGTAATACCGAGCGTAATCTCGCTGGAATTCCCCACTCTAGGGAGTTTCGTATCGGACAACCCTTTGCTGGACAGCACCGTGATCGTCAAGTTGGAGTGGCAAAACAATTATTCGCGGCGATGGATATTGCTAGGGAAGATACCGAAAAACGTCAGGACTGGGTGTTGCGAGGCTTTCGCCAATTCGATGCACCGGTTTGTGTCATCATCACTTACGACGCAGTACTCGCGGATAGCGATGACACTGCTTTTGACTGCGGCGCCGTCACGACGGCACTAGTAAATGCAGCGTGGTCAAGAGGTTTGGGAGCGGTTATAAATAGCCAAGGCATAATGCAATCACCTGTCGTTCGCGAGCATGCGAAGATCGCTGAAGATCAAGTAATTATGAAAGCTGTGGCTCTGGGTTGGCCAGACGAGAGCTTTCCAGCCAATGCTGTTGTCTCGGAGCGTAAAAGCGTCGATGAGGCCGCAACCTTCATTGGTTTCGAAGATTAAAAACTAAGGAACCCCCGAGCGTAATTTTATGGTTGGTGAGAGGGTATGTTTGCCGTACATTTCAGGCAACCACGCTTCTCTGGAAGCCCATAGCTGACCAGCAGCCTTTTTCACCGGGTTTCTAATCTCTTGTGCCGTTTACGTCTTGGCTGTTTTTTCTAATGTAGTCATCTGCGGAGCCAAAGCTTGTGCCAGGATTAAGTAGCCCTTTCCCAGGGACATGATTAACCTCGATCCGAATACCGTCTGGATCCTCAAACAAGACATAATAATATCCTGGCGCCCAGTCGCCCTCTTCCGGACCTCGCACGATCTTCGCGCCAAGAGAATCTACAAGGACTGCGGTTTCATCCACCGAGTGACGGTCTTTTGCCCTTAGGCAAATATGGTGCAAGCCAACACGGTATTGCTCAAACCTTTCGCGTTGAAAGGGTGGATCGCATCGTCGAACACCAATTGCCGTCCGCGCCCCGACGTAGTAGAGCAGATCAGGGCCATCATTTACCTTAGTCATGCCGAGCTCAGGCAGAAGGCCGCTGTAAAATTTGTGCGCCTTATCAAACTGACTGACAGTCAGAATCACATGCGCCACGCCGTTGATTTCGATCACCTGAGAACCCTTTAAGAAATGTTTCAAAGAGTAAACATCATTGAAGCTCCGTACACCAGACGCTCAAAAACCTCTGCCTTGGGTTCCATTATCTCTCGTCTACTTGATTATGTACCAGCAGATAATTTGTACGCTATATTTCAAGGAGATCGAGAAAAGGGGGCTCCACTACCATGGAAGATGTGCAAATAACTATTCCTAAGAAATCCTTGAGAAGTTCTAGATCAATTCGGGCTCGGAATCGACGCTTGTCAGTCAAGGTGTTGAGACAGAAACTCGTCAAACGCCTATATGCCGATCTCAGGCATCTGCGAAAAAGGCGTAAAAAAATAGAATCTAGAAGAGCAAAATCTTAGCTATGAAGACTCAATAAGTACCGAGATAGTTGCCGAAAAAGCGATTTTCTCGATCTTTCCCCTTCGTAAAGTCATTCGGTCATGGTGAGGAGACGACCTTTTTTACTAAAGGGGGGGTTCTTTTCCGGATAGCGAGGTACAGAGTTCTGGACCTTGGGATCCGAGTTCTTTGCACACTAGATGGCGTTTGAGGACTTGGCCTTATTCAGATCTCTAAACGAGGAATCGGAATTTGCCTGGCCCAGCAAACGATTGCACTTCCATAATACAGGTTTAGTTGATGGCAAAGTTAAAATGCGGGGAAGCCTTTTGCGAGGATCAATTTCATAAAATATGATCTGGAGGCGAAAGCGCGAGGGAGAGCAAACCACAGTAGAGACATTTGGAATCACCCTCTGCGACGGCGGTCTCATACTTGAACAATCAAACTCAGCAATAACGGAGGACATACATGATGGAATATAGACTACTTGGCCGGACTGGTATTAAGGTCAGCCAGCTCTGTCTTGGTACCATGATGTTTGGGGGCAAAAGCGACGAGGCAGATTCTTTACGAATGATCGATCACGCGATGGATAGCGGCATAAATTTTATCGACACGGCCGATGTTTATGCAGGAAACGAAAGTGAGCGAATTGTTGGAAAATCCCTGGCTGAAGAAAACAAAAGGGAGAACATAATACTGGCTACAAAGTTTAACTTTGCAAACCCGGCTGATAGAAATGCCAGAGGATTAAGTCGTAGACACGTGATTAACGCTTGTGATGCTTCGTTGAAAAGACTAAAGACGGACTGGATAGATCTTTACCAGATGCACAGATGCAGTTCGAATATACCAATAGATGAGACGCTTAGAGCGCTTGATGATCTGATCAAAGCAGGGAAAGTCCGTTATATTGGCGGAAGCATGTTCCCGGCCTGGAGAATTGTGGAATCTCTTTGGGTGGCAAAGGAGTTAGGACTGAACCGTTTGATTTGTGAACAACCCGCCTATCACATGTTAGATAGAACGGCGGAACGAGAGGTAATTCCCGCCGCGCAATCATTCGGGCTTGCCGTCATACCCTGGGGGCCCCTGTGCGGAGGACTTCTGTCGGGAAAATATGAAAAAAACCAAGATGTTGAGGGTGCTCGCTGGCAAGGCGGCAAAGATAACGCAAATAGGGAGGCAACCAACCTAACCTGGGAAATTCTCGACCACGTAAAAACAATGGCTGCCAGGAAGGGCTGTTCAATGTCGCAGCTAGCATTGGCCTGGAACATGGCTCAGCCCGGTATTACTGCCCCGATCATTGGACCACGAACGTCTGATCAACTCGCAGACAATCTGGGCGCAGTGGATGTGCGGATAGAGGAAGAGGACCTCAGAAAAATTGATGAACTAATTCCTCCTAAAGGCTACGCCGTAAGGTACTACGATGAGGCCAACGCTATCGATTTTAGACCGCATTCGCATAAAGGTTTCGTTTAACTTAGATTACCACGCGCAAGGCGCAGTCCGAGCTTGGCTTGGCAATGCCGGACTATAATTATCAACGAATCGTTTGGCAGGTTTTAATGAGGCAAGGGGTTAAGTAATTTAAGCCAAATCCTCTCTTTCTCATACTTCGATTCCGTGGCGGATCACGGGAAATTTGATGATATTGGTCTTGTCAGCACGATGATGAATTGATGTATCAACGACGTCATCTACACCGCCGGCCGCATACGCTACTGGGGATATCAAAGATGGACCCTGCCTCAATGCATTGGAAGCAAATTTCTCGATTTACGCTTTTTATTTTTGGACTTCTGGCAATTGCCTACGCCACTGCTTCCGGTTGGCCTCAATACGGCAATCTTGGGGGCCAGCAGTACACTCCCTTGAACCAAATTAATATAAACAATTTGAATCAACTCGAAGAAGTATGGCGATTTCGAACCGGAGATCTAGGCCAAGGTTTTAAACGCAAAGGTCATTCAATGCAGGCCAATCCTATTCTGTGGAACGGGACACTTTATGTATCCACGAGCGCAAATTGGGTAATTGCAATTGATGCTCTTACTGGCGCTGAGCAATGGCGCTTCGATCCCAAATTACCAAAAGATATCGGCTATTCATCTAGTGCTTCAAGAGGCGTCAGTATATGGCATGGTAATGCACAGGTGTGCCCTAGCCGCATTTTTCTAGGCACACTAATAGGCGAACTAATCGCTTTGGATGCTCGGACCGGAAAACTTTGCTCGGACTTTGGTGACAACGGCCGGGTAGACCTGAGTCGAGGCGTTGGTTCAGTTGAACTAGGTGAATATAGCATTACCTCGCCGCCGGCTATATTAGGGGAGCTCGTCATTGTTGGCTCTGCAATTGGCGATAATAGGGCTACTAATTTGGAACGCGGAATTGTGCGGGCTCTTGATGCACAAAGTGGTTCTATTAAATGGTTATGGGACCCAATACCAAAATCCCCAACAGATAGGGCTAGCACAACCTGGTCTAGTCAAAGCAATCTTAATACTGGGGCGGCAAATGCCTGGGCACCCCTAACAGCGGACCATTCCAGCGGCCTGATTTTTGTACCCACCTCTTCCCCAAGCCCAGATTTTTTTGGCGGAGAACGGCTGGGGGATAACTTGTATTCAAATTCGATCGTTGCCTTGGACGGCGCCACTGGAGAGATCGTTTGGTTCCAACAATTGGTCCACCATGATGTTTGGGATTATGATCTGCCGGCTCAACCCACACTTACCACTATTAAGCGCGGAAGCAAAAGCCACGACGCCGTGGTAGTTGTGACTAAAACAGGCATGTTGTTCGCTTTCGATCGAGATACAGGCAAACCGATTTATGAAATCGAAGAAAAAGCTGTGCCACAGAGCAAGGTGTCTGGCGAAGTCACGTCACCTACCCAACCTTTCTCGACAATTGCAGCACTTGCAAATCAGAGCCCAGTGACCACCAAGGACGCCTTTGGCGTCATATTTTTTGATAAGTTGAGCTGTCGACGCCAAATCAGAAAGTTCGAATCCAACGGTATATTCACACCACCAAGTTTGGAGGGAATAATTATGCGCCCTGGCTATGCAGGAGGCTCGAACTGGGGTGGTGTTGCAATAGATCCTGATCGACAAATCGCTGTAACAAATGTCAATGAGATTCCAGCTTTGGTCCGGCTCGTTCCAAGAGCAGATCTAGGAAGACTAAAAGCGGAGGGCAAGTTGAAGGGCTGGCAAATCACCGCACAGCGCGGGACACCATACTATCTAGCCCGTCGGATCTTTTTATCGCCTTTAAATCTACCCTGCACGAAACCGCCTTGGGGCGAATTAGTGGCTGTCGATTTGAGGAGCGGCAAAATTCTTTGGGAGGAAAATCTTGGCACGATAAAGGATTTGGCTCCTAAAGTTGTGCCAAATTTTAAATGGGGAGTGCCAAATTTAGGAGGGGCCATACTCACTGGCTCTGGTTTGCTAGTGATCGGAGCAGCGGCGGAACATAAATTACGAATCTATCAAACCGAGACAGGGCAAGAATTATGGTCCGCAAAATTGCCTGCGGCCGCGATGTCTACACCAATGAGCTACGAACTTAATGGCAAGCAGTATATTGCCGTCGTGGCGGGTGGAAATGATGCATTGAATATGAAACGAGGGGACTACGTCATCGTTTATGGTTTGAAGATGCCTAGAACATGAAACGCAAATAAACTTGATCTAGTAAAGACAGCATAGGCATAGTGAGTGCCAGGAGAAAATATCACTTTTCCATATGCACTGCGGCGACCAGCGCAGATCAAGCGATCATCACTGGGGCGTAGGATGACAGCTATTGACTACCCTACCCGGCGAACCAATATTAGTATGATTAGGAACGATCTCGCGACCACTGACATAACAAAAATTAAGGGAAAAAATGATTTCTGAACAGCAAGCTCCTCTGAAATCCGGGTTTGGCGCCAAATCTGAGCCGAGCGAAGTGCTCGACGGAATAGATTTAAGTGGGAAAACAGCAATCGTCACAGGCGGTTATTCAGGCATCGGCTTAGAGACGACAAGGGCGTTGTCGGGGGTGGGAGCCAGAGTAATTGTGCCCGCCCGAAGAATAAGCACAGCAAAAGCTCAGCTGGCCGGCATCATTGAGGATGTCGACATTTTCGAAATGGACTTGGCAGACCTGAAATCTGTGGATCAGTTCGTTCGCAAATTTTTAGAATCTGACGCCGATTTGGATATCTTAATAAATAACGCCGCGGTTATGGCTTGTCCGCAAATGCTTACAAAGGAGGGATGGGATCTGCAATTCGCGGTCAACCACATTGGTCATTTTATGCTGACAAAAGGGCTTTTGCCTAAACTTACCCGATCCGATCAGGCGAGGGTTATCTCGCTATCGTCTACAGGCCATAAGCTTTCTGGCATCAGGTGGGAGGATGTTCACTTTGAGAAATCTTACGATAAATGGAAGTCCTATGGGCAATCCAAAACTGCCGCAAGCCTTCTCGCAGTGGAGCTCGACAAGAGAATGCGAAGTGATGGAATCCAAGCTTTCTCTGCCCATCCTGGTGGTATTTTTACTCCACTTCAACGGCACCTGGAAAAAGAGGAAATGATTGCCCTAGGGTGGTTAAACGAGGATGGAGAGCTATCCGAGAGGGCCGCTGCAAATTTCAAATCCACTACCCAAGGGGCAAGTACCACTCTATGGTGCGCCACGAGTCCAATGCTGGATGGCGTAAGTGGAGTATATTGCGAAAATTGCGATGTGGCTGAAAGACAACAAGAAGGGCCAACAGCAAGGTTTGAGGGCGTAAACGACTGGGCGGTGGATAGTGACGAGGCGGCAAAGCTATGGGAATTCACCGAAGCTACGGTCGCCGACGCTAAAAGCATTTGATTTTGTTCGCTCTTCCTTAACGTTTATATCAACGCCTCTGCAATAATTAGAGCCCCTGATAATTACTCAACAAGAGATCAGTTGTGCATAACTCGGCGCAGAATCAATGCATCTCAGGGATAAAATGATGGCTTAGATAATTTTCTAGGGAGAGGTTCATCACAACTCCCCCATGTACTTAAACTTTTATCTAGCGCTATTCTCGGTCTAGCAACCTCAATCTTCAGTTGATTCACCAAAATCTTTCGGCCAATTCGTCTCCTCCACCCTATTCTCGAGAAATAATTCGGCGTTGCGGGCAACGAGTGCCACCTTGAAGAGCCACCAGGGTTCTTCAGGATCAACATCACCAACCTTGATTCGTTCTGAGTAGAAGCGGTTTTGCACGTCTTGACAGATACGAAGAGTATTTACAATGAAATCTTGCTCGTCGGTACTCATTATTTTTCCAGTTCCTCAGTCTTTCGAACAGCCGCCGGAATGGCGAAACATCCTCGGTTTAAATTGGTTAAAAATGAAGTGGGGTGACCAATTCGGTTGATCCGGCTGCCGACAGGTCAGCGGGGGGAGTTAGGTGCTTGTTATGGCAGAGCATCTTGATCGTAAACCGCGGACACTTACTGGTTACCCCTGCATGCGAGTTATTTCTTAGAGTGCAACCCAATCTGTCAGGCAACGGCACTCTATGCCAAATCCTATTCCGAGTCATAATGAGAATCGTCAAACCTGGCCCATCTAAGGAATGATGCGGCGAGAACGCAGATCCTGCAGCCAATAACAAAAGCTTTCCTCGCTATTATAGGTCTGATTAAAACCGGCCTGATGAATTTTCACGGTGCTGACAAAAATAGGCGGCGGAGCGTCATCGGCACCCAAGGCGAAGCAGAGGTCTGCGTAGTGGTGAGACTCTCCAACGATCTGTTTTAGTGTATTTGGCGCCAGATCATGGCGGGCCAAAATGCCCTGCCAAAGATCCTCCCGCTGCATTACATAATCGGCAACCGAAAGAGGCTCGTCTTCCCCCAAAGGCACCTCTAGAGTTTGGGCGATGGCTGGCCACATATCCCGCCAGCTAAACACTTCGCCGTTGGTTAAGTTGTAAGTTTCGCCTGCTGCACAATCGTTGATAGCTGCCCAAAGACAAGCATCCCCTACCAAGCGTGCGTCTACTGCTTCCATGGCTCGATTCACCCCGCCGGGAAATGACAATGGCAATCCCTCTTCCTGGCGCAGCGCCGCGTAGACGCCTACCACTGGAGGTAGATTCATCACGACCCCGTGGTTAGGACCGACGATCATCTGGGGCCGCAATATGGTGATGGCGTAATCCTGGCGTTCAGCATGATCCCGTAAAAAATCTTCCTGTACCCAGTAAAAATTTGGGTGTTCAACCCGGGGCTGACTTTCCCGAGCAGGCACCCGCATGGGTCCAACCATGGCGCCGTATGCTTTAGTACCCTGCAGAAGAGTGACATGCTGTAGCCGATTAGACTGGGTCAGAGGGACGAGCAGATTTTCCAGCATCTGTCCGTTAGTCTGGATTTGTTCTGGATCAGACCATCCAGCAACCAGTCCAGGAAGTTCATAAACCGCCGTGTACACTACGTGGGTAATGCCTTTGAGCTTCCGGCATGTTGCGGAAACAGCCTCTTTGTCCTGCAAATCCAGCGGCACGAATTCGATGTTGGCATCGTTCAAAAGTTCCGGGAAACGCCGAGACGCCGCGACCACCGGCCATCCAGCCCTCGCAAAACTAATCGCTGCCGCGGTACCGACTAATCCACTGGCCCCTACGATTAGAACTTTGTTCTGCATGATTTTTTCCGCTTCATGTAATTCAAATCATCTTGCTAAGAAAATACGTTTGTCACATGCGCTTCGAACTTTATTTCAGTACGGTTAAGATGACCCATCCGTGTCATTCTGAATTCGCCTGCGAGTCTAGTAGTCTCCTCACGTTCTCGGTGGCTTTTTGCTGCGCTTTATCCGCTTTATTAAAAAGCCGCAGAAAGGGTAGTCTGCTCAACGCAGAAAGGGCCTTTATAGTTGGGCTCGCGTTGAGGACGTGGCTTTCAAAGTTTAGTCGGCTCGTCTGAAGCCAATTTTTAAGCCTGGGTTCTTTTAGCCAGCTTTCTTGATTGATGGCATCAGCAAGATTATTCCTAAGAAAATCAATGTCGGTATTTGGGTGGGGAACCGGTTTACAAAGCTCGTTCTTTTTTGCGTCATCTTTATAGTTGGCTTCAACATAGCCGAGCAGCCCGGCTGAAAAAACCTGCTGACAGGTCCGTACCGACTGCAGCGTGATTTTTTGCTTATTGAAAATTGGTACGGGTGGCCTCTTAGCAAGCCCGTCACCTGCACAGTCAACATGGAGGGTCTCGAGATTTGTGGCAATCGAGCCATGTTCAAGCACTATCTCGGTGTCGGTAATACTTTTGACTCGTCCTTTACGAATAATGTTCTCTATCCTTTTTAATTGATCCAACTCTGCTTTCGTCACTGTACTGCATCGGTACATTGTTGGTTTGACGTTATCGTCGATCCTCAGAAGACCCCCGGCTTTTGAGATTTTGTCGAAAAAGTCATCGATATCTTCTGATTGAGAGCCCGGAATGATTTGATGGGCAAGAGCCATGCCGATGGAATCGAGGGTTGGCTGAATCTGAGCCCTATCCAAAATCCAAGAGTCTCTGGGCATGATCCAAGATATTCTCTGGGGTTTCACATCGTTTTTAAGGAGAAATAAAACAGCGTCTATCGCCGTTTTACCGGCCCCGACAATGACGAAGTCATTGTATTTTTGACCCAAAACAGGCAGGTCGTTTATAGGAGCACATTTAGCATCACCTTCCAGAGAGAACGGTAGAGGTCTTTTGGAGGGGACGACGACGTTCATGTATGTTGAGTCCACTTCTTTTTTGAAAGAAACAGAATACTTCTCGTCAGATAACAAAGAACTGAACTCTCCATCGCCGTGATATTCGCAGCTGGGAAAGTAAAGAACTCTGCCAGATGATAAGAACTGCCGTTGCATGACCTGATCGAAATAGCCACATACTTCGGAATTGGTGGCTAATTCATATAAACCCTTATTTAACCCCGTCGTGTCGATGGTGTTGTTGCCAAGTTTTTTTGAGTTCACACCATAAAAAGCTGACGGCTGATGTAGGCGAACGAAAGGATATGCATCATTCCAATGTCCTCCTGGTTGATGATGTTTATCGACAATAATTATGTTGGCATTTGTTTCGGTAATTAACGCATCACAAAAAGCCATGCCCATCGCGCCACTTCCGATGACTAAGTAATCTGTTTCAAACTCTTGCATGCTTAACCCTCCAGGGCGATAGGCTACCAATAGCGTGTCCAAAATCACTAAACCAATACAGTTGTGACTTTACCGGTGAGAGGATGATCGCGACAGCAGTAAGCCATGTCTTTGTCGTTGTGGCCATGCTTTTCCTTATCCTTTTTTATTCCTCGGTGATGGGTTGCGTCGCAACAAGTCGCGTGCGCGCCAGGCCGGCGTTCCGATATACGTGAGCAGCGCGATATGCTGGCCTGGCGTACATTGTTAAGAGCGCCTTAGCCGACGGATAGGTTGCGATGGCGATTTCATGCCATCGCCCATCATCGATGCCTGACAACTGTTTCGGCGCCGTGCTTCTCCAAACAATCCGCCCACCCACTGACGCCAGGGAGGTGGCCATTCTGTCGCCGTATTCAGCGTACGCTTTGGCTCCTGAGATCGGCTCGGTTGAAGCATATTCTACATCGGCCTCGAAGTTGGCCTCCTCGTTATACTCAAGAAAATTAAGCATCCAGATCGGCTGGTTATTACTCAGTTCGAGCTGTTCGGCCCAGTTGCCCTCGAAGATGCCTACGCCCTGCACAATATCCGCAGTCGCTATCAGGGACTGGAGTTGTTGTTGGTCTTCATACCTTGGCGTGGCGGCGCGATTGAACAATCCCAGTGTAAAGAGCACCGCGTTATTAATTTTCAATACAAAAGGCATAATCGGCTGCGTGGAGTAGGTTCGGTATCTAAATTGATCCGCCCATTCCTCGCGAGCGGCGAGGGCGGCTTCTCCAGCTCCCGTTGTCGGATACCAGGTTATAACCAGCAAATCGGTTGCACGATCAGCTTCTATTGCGCTCTCATCAGGAACGAACAATGGTGGGAGTACTTTGTTTGCCAAGGCCAGGCGTCCTCCGACATCGTTGGCCGACTGCATAGCTTTTCTGACAAAATCGCGTTGTGAGGCGGGCGTCTTTGCTTCAACTAAGTCAAGCAACGCACAGGGATTCGGCCGCATCATACTCGTCAGCCTCTAACGAATTCATTTTCACTGCCACCTCGATTTATTTTCTCTATTTGTCTCATGTTCCCGCCAAAGTTTACATGACATTTATGGACAAACACGATCTGTCGATGGAGTACAATCGTTGTCTAGCAACTGATCGTATCTTTTAGAGTGGTAAGAAGAATAGTCTTCAGGGAGACATCTAAACCGCCAAAACAAGCCGCTTTAAAAAAAGACCGTGACCATGAGCATCTATTTATCCTCGTATTGGTTAACTGAGCTGGACAGCGCAAAAGTCTGTGGAAGAAAAATTTCGGAAGATGAGAGGTTCCTCCTAGAGATTGATGATTCTTTAACGCATACCCTTAGGAATAAAGCAAAGTCTGAAATTTCTGTGAGCTTGTTAGCACAGGAAGAAAGATCCAATCTGGAATCTTATGAAATTGCCAGGTTAGGGCAAGCCGATAAATATTTTTTTAGAGAAATTTATCTAGAGTCAGCAGTTGAGCCGTTAGTGCTGGCCCGTTCAATTACAATCGGTGGTAGCCAAACATCAAATTTGTTAAGTGGCTTGGGAACAAACCCTCTAGGCACAATTCTCTTCTATTCCGCAGATTGGGATTTCAGCCCGTCAAGGCTCGAACTAGAAACCGTTAGCGGCATCTTCGGCAGAAGTACTCTTTGGAATAACCGCCGCACGAAAGAAAGTCTGGCCGTGCAAGAGTTTTTTCTTCCAGCTCTGCTGGAATGAGATTTACAGATCTCCTAAAGAAAAGGAGTCTCGTGACAGACTTCCGATAGAGTTGAATCGTTTCGGTCTCTTCATATATCCACCTACGGGGTATGGCGACCTGTCCCGCCGCTAATGATCTCCTATAATCAATTCATCTTCTTCAGGAGAGGGATTATGAATTGGGATGCATTAGGAGCGATTGCTGAGCTACTAGGAGCCATAGCGGTATTTCTTACGTTGGCATATTTAACTGTACAGGTTAGGCAGAATTCAAAGGCTTTGGCGCTTCAGAATCAGTTTTCTGCAGCACAGATCATG
>CACOYI010000012.1 GCA_902631405.1 K189A clade bacterium
TAAGAGTCGGAGTTTACGACAGGACCATTGGCGGTACTGGTTTGTTTGAACCCACCGAGGCTCGCAGCACCTATGCTATTAACAGATAGAGAAACGGTCTCACCCTGGTTAGCGCCAGTCTGAATTAACTTTCCAGAGAAGTTACCGTCTAGAACTTTCTGATCGCCAAAACGAGTTGAAGTAGACATGCGAGTAAGCTCGTTCTTCAGTGCAGTGATCTCGTTGTTAATCAACGTGCGGTCAGCAGCGGATGTGGTGTCCGTGGCGGCTTGCGCAGCGAGCGTTCTCATTCTCTGGAGAATGTCGTTGCCCTCATTCATAGATGCCTCAATCGTGTCGACCATCGCCAAACCATCTTGAGTATTTCGGATTGCTTGGTTCAGTCCACCGATCTGGGCTTCCATTCGTTGAGATACGGCCAGTCCTGCTGCATCGTCAGCGGCTCCGTTAATTCTTTGTCCGGTAGCCAATCTCTCCATCGCAACCTTCATTTCGCGGTCGACCTCGTTCATAGATCGTTGGGCAGCGAGTGAGGAGATGTTCGTACTTACTACTAAGCTCATTTCATTTACCTCTGTTTTGTTGAAAAACGGCTCAGCTGTAACGCCGGGCCATGTTTTTGTCTCATGACGAAAACAAAGTCGGCCCCGCATTAGCGATCTTTAGTTTTTAAGGCAGTCTCGAGGTTTTTTTTTGCAGATCGGCAAGAGGCTGCCGGTTATGGCAATACCTTTCCTAAAGAGGAGGTAGCCAAGCAATTCTTCGACGACGACCAGTTTATTGAAAAACGGTGATATCAGTTTAGAGGACAAGCAGCCAGAGCAGCGAGAGCACCAATAAACTCATTACAACGAGCCGTCTCATGCGTCGGCATACTAAGCAATCAGTCCAAAGAATTTTTTTAAGGCCTCGCAGGCTAAACATCTAGTTCGCGTTAATCACGTCTGTTCGTAAATGGAAGATTTTCAAAACTGCTGATCAGATTGTCTTTAGTATTGTTGAGTTCATCTATGAGCGCATTCATACTAGCAAACTGCTTTTCGTACCGTTCTTGAACCCGCCTCATTTTATCCTCCAACTCTGTCAGTTCATCCTGATAGTCGTCAACATCGTTGTTGAGCCTGGTAGTTTGTGTAGTGAAATAGCCGGTCGTTCCTGTTAGATCTTCGATCAATTTAGTTAAATCACCCGAGATTCCTCTATTTGCCTCACCGACCGACGACTGAAGATTGGTATCCGCGCTAAAAACCGTTCGAATATCGTCAAAATTTGCCGCAAGAGCTGAAGATAGCTTTGTTTCAGTTATATCTAAAAACCCCGATTTATTAATGCTAATCCCTATATCCGACAATCGCGTTATTGCTGTTCCAGGAGTGCTGGAGGCATGGGTAAAAAGGTTGGTGACAGATCTAACAACGTTCCTGAAGATAGTGTCGCCAGCCAAAGAACCATTCAAATCTCTATCTTTAAGGTTGTTGAGCTCTTCTTTGGAATTATTAAATGACTCCACGAGCGCTTTTATATTATCTTCAACGGTTGACGTATCCCGAGTTACTGAAATTGCTGCGGTACCTGTAGTGGTTCCGTTAAGCGTGAAAGTCAGGCCCGAGACAACGTCGTTAATTGAATTAGTAGATCTCGAATATGCCACTCCGTTGACGTTAAGTGCGGCATCGCTTGCAGTAAATCCAACCGGTGTGTCTGAGCTAAGCATACTCCCTACCGATGGTGTCACTGTGAATTGCCCCTCGCTTCCGCTCTTGCCAACGAGTTGGATAATATAATCAGTCCCCGAAGTGCCTTTATCAATTAGATTTGCCGTAACATTGATATCAGCGGCGTTGATTGCATCCGTGATGCCCTGCGGGGTGGTCGTAGACACTGCGATCGTATGCGATACTGTAGACGAATTCCCAATCTCAATAGTTAAATTAAACGCGGCACCTGAATTTAATAACTGAGTCTTGCTCGTAAACTTAGTGTCACCGTTTGGTGTGAGATTTGTGCGTTGTTCTCTCGCTACAGAGGTGACAGAGATACTGTGAGCGCCAATGTCGGCGTTTGAATCGGCGGCTATAGTTAGAGCGCTAGTTTGGCTATTGGAGACGGTGAAATTGTTGAAATCGTTTTTATCGTTCAGTCTCTTGGCGGCTACCGATAGTTGATCCAGACTTGAAACGGCCTTTGCTAGATCGCTGATCTGTGTCTCACTATCCAGAATCCTGTCGTTAAGTCTGCTTTCCTTCGGAGCTCTCTCTGCCTCTACCAAGGCCGATACGATCTCCTTCGTATTAAAACCGGCGCCCGCGCCAAGTGTATTTACGTAATCAACGGTAGACACATTTTCCATCCATTTGTCTTTCCTCTTAGTAAGCAAATTATGTGCCATGGAGGAAAATCGCTATGCTGCCTATCAAGCTCAATATGGGGACACTTACTTGACTGGCTCGGCAAGAAATGTCCTCTAGCCGGCAAAAAAAATCCAGAACTTTGCCGTCTTGAATTTAAAAAAGTATATCTCTCGCAAAGAAAATACCTTTTAGCTAAAGTTGAGCGTGTTTTCAGGAGCATAATCGGTTGACTTACAAAATAGTCGGCAGCAGTGATCGAACCAAGGAGTTGGAGGAACTCGTGAAGTCCGTCGCCCCCTCAGATGCTTCGGTTCTGATAACCGGGGAGAGCGGGTGTGGTAAAGAACTCTATGCCCGGGCGATACATCAACAATCAGAGAGATCGAGCAAACCGTTCATCGCCATAAACTGCGGTGCGATTCCCTCGGACTTGCTCGAAAGTCAATTATTCGGGCATAAAAAAGGGGCTTTCACAGGCGCAATCTCCGATTTCAGAGGCAAGTTTCAAGATGCAGAGGGAGGAACGCTATTTTTAGACGAAATCGGAGATATGCCATTTGATATGCAGGTCAAATTGTTGAGGGTCCTGCAGGAAAGGAACATCACGCCGATTGGTTCAAATCAGCTTATTAGTGTCGACGTGCGGATTGTTGCGGCAACGCATCGAAATATTGAATCAGAGATCGAAGCTCAGCGATTTAGGCAGGATTTATATTTTCGACTAAATGTTTTGCCTTTAGTAATTCCACCTCTCAGGGAGAGACGATCGGAAATAAGAGAATTGATTGAACACTTCGCGAAAATCCACAAACAATCTGACAAAGGTCTCGTTGAATTGGACCATGATTTCTTATCAGCTATGGAGGCCTATGACTGGCCGGGTAACATTAGGGAGTTGTCCAATACCCTTCACCGTTTTTCGATTTTGTACGCTGGCAGAAAGATTGCGCTATCTGATGTAGACCCGGCGATGCTACCAGCTGGTCTGCTGGAGTTGTTAGCGACAAATAAACCCCAAGGAGAACCAAAGGCGCGCCTTTTTGAGGAGTCAGACGGCTCCACGGGGATGAGTAACCTCTCAAGACAGACGGATGTAAATCCTCCTGAAGGGATTGATGCTGAATTTGAATCAATTGTCATGCTTGCTCAAGGGTTTGGTGATTTCACTGAAGAGCAGCCCTCGCTTAAAACAATGCTAGGTGACATCGAGCAGGATTTGATAATGAAAGCGCTTGGCGAGGCGGGAGGTAATGTAAGCCGATGCGCGAAACTCCTCAAAATGCAGCGCACCACATTGATAGAGCGTATCAAGAAATACGACCTACAGAGCGCTTGAAAATCGGGCATCGCTAACTGTCGAAAAACCGTCGGTGTGCCTAGCCAGAAAAGAATAAATATCCCAAATTACTGATAAATATATAAAAAATTATTTGGCACACAGTTTGCTAGATAAGCGGCAAATAGAACGGAAAATATTTGCCATGTACGAAGATCAGCCAATCGAGCTCTTTTGGGACTCAAGTTCGGTATTAGACACAGCCACTGCTGGGATTCTACGGGGGGGTGGATTTTCTGCCAGACCAATATCGCTCTCACAACTAAGCGATAGACAGATGAGCGAAGAGACAGGCCCAAGAGTCGTTTGTGTTCAAGGATTCTTTGGAATGCAAGAAGCACATATTAAAAGTGTCAGAGAATTGTTGGGGCCGCGGGTTTATTTGATTTTCCGTGTTGAAAATAATGATTTTGAGACAGCTCTGATCGCTGCGCGCTGTGGAGTTGATGATGTCGTTACGAAAGACGCGGATTCCAAAAAATGGTCTGCAATTGCGGCGTCGGCAAGGATTCGTTTATTAAAATTCGAGTCATATGTATTTGTCGATGAGACAAGCCAAAATCTCCTCGCTTTGGTTGAAAGAGTTGGGGCATCGGATGTCACTGCCTTGCTGCAAGGGCCGACGGGATCAGGAAAGGAAGTGTTAGCGAGGCTGACGCATGACTTTTCTCCTCGGCGTGAGGGTCCATTTGTACCCGTGAATTGTGCGGCTTTGCCTGAAGAACTTGCTGAAAGCTTGTTGTTTGGACATTTGAAAGGCTCATTCACTGGGGCTACCAGAGATACCGAGGGTTTTTTCCGTCAAGCGCATAGGGGCACCCTTTTTCTAGACGAGATAGGGGAGTTGACTCCTCAACTGCAAGCTAAACTACTGCGAGCCATTCAAGAGAAAGAGGTCCTCCCAGTAGGTTCTTCTGATTCTCAAAAAGTTGATGTGCGGATAGTGTCGGCTACGAATCGGAATTTGAGAGATCCTCGGTTTAACAATGGTTTTCGAGAAGATCTCTATTTTAGGATCAGTACTTTTAGAATTAATGTTCCCAGTTTGAGTAGCAGATTGGATGACGTGTTACCCCTGGCAAACTTTTTTGTGCTCAAACACTCTCCTGAGA
The DNA here is from genome assembly GCA_902631405.1 of K189A clade bacterium. Classification (GTDB taxonomy): domain Bacteria; phylum Pseudomonadota; class Gammaproteobacteria; order Pseudomonadales; family Azotimanducaceae; genus UBA4421. The sequence goes on from CACOYI010000012.1 coordinate 4,800, forward strand.
CGAGTTCAATACAATTTTCTCCAGAGGCAATCGCGAAATTGCTAGCCTACCAGTGGCCGGGAAATGTCAGAGAGTTAGAAAATGTTGTTCAACGGGCAATTGTTTTGTGCAACGGCGTTGAAGTGCACTCCAAACATCTAATCTTCGACGAACCAATAGGCGGATACTCGGTGGCTGATGGGGAATTTAGTTCTGACCATGCCTTCTCTTCTCACTCTCCCATAGACGCACGATCCTCGGTACGAGTTGAAGAGCCTTTGCAAGACGCGCTAGAGGCAAATGAATTTAGGATTATTGCGGAAACAGTTAAAGCTGCTCCAACCAAACAGGCGGCTGCAAAACAACTAGGTATCAGTGAACGAACACTCCGTTACAAAATGGCGAAAATGCGTGAGCGAGGTTTCGCACCGCAACGCAAGATTGCATAAGGATAACGAAAGATGGTTGAAGGAATATACCAATCAAAAGTTAATTCTCTTTTGAGTCAAATTAGGGCCCATCAAGAAAAAGCCAACCTAGTTGCGCAAGATGCACCATCGAGTCGTCCAGTTGCTAATGAGGGGAAAGAGGGTTTTGGCACTTACGTTGAAAATGCAGTGCGCTCAGTGAATGAAAGCCAAATGGCTTCGGCTGATATGCGTGACGCTTATGAGCGAGGAGAAGATATCCCTTTGACTGACGTGGTCTTGGCCATGCAAAAGTCATCGCTAGCTTTCGAGGCGACGCTCCAAGTTAGAAACAAATTACTTAAGGCGTATGAAGACGTCATGAACATGCCGGTATAACTGACACGAAGGTAAAAAAAATGGCAGAAAGCGCAATAGATTCAAACACTCAGATTATGTCTCCACAGGCGACCCAACAGTCGGCTGCAGTGCCCGCGCCGAGGCCTGAGCAGGCTAATCAGGATAGAGCAAACGCCTCTGCAGGGACTCCCATTGTTGCTTCGATTCTGAATCAACCGGGAGTGCAACGTACTTTGCCCGCCATCGTCGTGTTGTTTAGCTTGGCGGCGTTAGCTTTGATTTATTCTTATGTATCTGCCCCCGCTGCAAGACCAGTATTCACTGATTTATCGGATGCGGATAGACAAGTTGCATACGATGCCCTTCTCGCGGCAGGCAACTATGGCGCTTACCTGGACAAGAGCACGGGATTGTTGATGATCCCAGAAAATGAATATTTTGACGCAAAGATCTTTTTAGCCTCCCAGGGCATTCCTCGAAGTGCCCAAGGCGGGGGCTTTGACGAATTACTCGCTAATGATTCGATGACACGATCAAGGAATATGGAAGCCGCGCAGTTAAAGGAGTTTGATGAAAGAGAATTAAAAGAAACAATTGAAGCTATCTATGCGGTGAAAAGCGCAAAAGTTCAGATCGCTCGGCCACAACAAAGCGTATTCGTTAAAGACCGTGAACCGGCCAAAGCGTCGGTTTATGTGGAGCCTTATGGCGGACGAATAATTAGCCCTGCGAATATCCAAGCAATCGTCCATTTAGTTTCTTCAAGTGTGCCTTATCTGCCACCGGAAAACGTGGCTGTCATTAATAATAGTGGAATGCTGCTAACTTCAAAAAACGACCAAAACACGGCGATGAGCTTAGCTGCATCGCAGGTCGAGCACGAACAATCGATGGAATCCAACCTCAGAAATCGCATTGAACAGATCATGAGTCGTTTCGTAGGGTTCGACAAAGTTCGATCGGAAGTTGATGTTTTGCTCAATTTCACTGAAGTCGAAACCACTTATGAGGACTTTGATAGGGAGAATTTGGGAGGACTCACTCGATCGGAAGTGCTCAACATTGATGAGACAGAGGTAAGCTCGGGAGAAGGTGGGCCTCAGGCGGGAACATTTGTTCAGGCACCAGAGCAAACTGAGGCAGCTCCTGAGCAGTCCAAGCAAGTTAGCAGTTCTACTACTCGTAATTATGAGCTCGATAGGGAAATCCGCTATGTCAAGCAACAGGTTGGGGTGATTGATCGTATTACGGTGTCCGTGGCTTTTGATAGAGATGAGTTTTTGCGGACGAACGGAGTTGCTTCGCAAGACGGTAGCCCAGCAACTGAATTGACCGCCACTCAGATAGAAAACTTAGAAGATTTGATAAAGGGTGCAATAGGGTTCAGTGAAGAAAGAGGCGATGTTGTTACCCTAGTGCCTATGAAATTTTTTGAGCCAGAGCTCGAAGAACCAGTTCCAGAGGGCCTGGTAGATATGATCAGATCCTGGACCGACGATCCGACTTTTAGATATTTGCTACAAATGGGACTGGCAACCTTTTTAGTTTTGCTGACGTTATTCATGGTGGTTCGCCCAGCCCTCAGATTTTATATGGCCGGCGGGAGAGCGGGCGCAACCCAAAGAAGCTCTGTCTCAGGAGAATTATCCCCAGCGGAGGTGGAACGTCTCCGGCAGGGAGATATAGATGATGTTCAAGAGATAAAAAGTAAGTTGATGCCAAAGAAGCGATCGATCCCAGAAGACATGTTGGACACAGCTAACACTTATGATGAGAAAATTGCGCTGATGAAAATGATCACGGCAGAAGACCCGGGTCGAGTGGCTAATATGGTTAAAAGAATGCTCGCCTCTTAGCGGGTTAAGGTAAAGGAATTATCGTGGCTAAAAAAGACAAAAAAAAAGAAGAAGAAAAACCCAAAGAACCGACTGCGCTAGAAAAGGAGCTTGCAGGGTTCGACTCGATAAAAAAAGCAGCTTTGCTTATGCGAGTCTTAGGTGAGCAGCAAGCATCCGAGATCATCGGTTACCTCAATCGCGAGGAGGTTGAAAAACTAGGCACCGCGATGGTTGACGTCGGTGATGTCACCCAAGGGGCGGTTGACGGGGTGCTTGATGATGTAATTGGTCAGCTTCGTGGACAGACAAACTTGGGTTTGGGCTCTAAGGATTATGTAGAGGGCGTATTAAAAAGAGCGTTGGGGCCAGAGAAATCGGCTTCTGTGCTCAGCCGAATACTCCCGTCAGCATCAAGCAAAGGCCTCGAAATTCTCGCGTGGATGACCCCATTAAATATCTACGAGATGATTGGGGATGAACATCCGCAGGTAATTGCGATCATTCTTTCGGTGCTTGAAGAAGATACCGCTGTGGAGGTCCTTGAGTTTCTGCCCAAGGAAATGAGATCGGAGGTCGTCCGTCGTGTCGCCCTACTTGACACGGTCCAACCTGGGGCTATCTCGGAGCTTGAAAATGTGGTTCAGCGTCAGCTAGAAACCAACCTGGAATCTCAAGCAGCTCCTCTCGTCGGCGGAGCGAAGGCCGCTGCAAGCATAATGAATAGGGCCAGTCTAGATTTGAATAACGAGATATTCGGCGAAATTGGAGAAATTGATGAATCTCTGAAAGATCAAATTCAGGGCTTTATGTTTGAATTTGAGGACTTTCTGAAGACTTCGTCAAGAGACATGCAAACGTTAGGACAAGCGATCGATCAGGAGGAATTGAAAGTTGCTTTTAGGGGTTCCTCTGATGCGGTAATCAATCATTTTTTAGACAATCTCTCAGAGCGGGTAGCGGAATTAATAAGAGACGACATGGAAATCGCACAGCCAAAGCCAGTCTCTGAGGTCATGGAAGCAAGAAACAATATAATCGCACAAGCCAGGAAGTTGCAGGATGCAGGCGAAATAATAATGTCGGCAGGCGATAGTGCTGATTACCTCTAAAGGATAAGTGATGACAGATTCTTGGAAGGCAGATTCTAGATTTATATCCAGATCACACAGCAATAGCTCAGAGCATTTCGTATCTGCTGATTTGAGGGCTAATGATAGTGGAAACTTTTCTCCCACGATGATCGTTAACGAGGGCTCCAATGAAAATAACGCCCACTCACCGGTCACCTACACCCAAGACGAACTCGAATCAAAGTTGGCTGAAATGAGGCAAGAGGTCACAGATGAGGTTCGACAGGACTTATCTTCGGAACTAGAGTCAGAGAAAACAAATTATCGTTCTGAATTAAGGCAAGAATTTGAGGCATTCCTCTCTGCGGCGAAATCCCAAACTGTTAGGGAAGAACCTTTTCTTGAGCCAATAAGAGCCTTGTCTCTGGCTTTCGCTGGCGAAATCTCTCGGGCTGCTTTTTCATCCCCTCAGATGAATATTGAAAAGGCGATTGATGATTGCCTTATAGGGCTGGACTTGAGTTCGCTTGATGGCTTGGAGATTTATGTTTCTCGAGGTTGGGCGGAGAAGTTGGAAAAAGAACCTTTAGCGGGGATTTTAGCCGACTATCCCGTTTTTATCGAGGAGAGTTTCGGGGATGGCGATGTACGACTAAAGTTGAATAGTTCTCAAGTCGAAAACTTGGTGTCTGATCGAATTGCGAGGCTTCAAGAGCAGCTGGCTAAGGTAGATTTTGGTCTGCTTCCCGAGGAGTTAAAACCCTCTGCAATGCCCATCCCCCAGGAAGAAGTGGGTGAGAGCGTTGAAACAATAGAAGGTTTGGAATCAGCTGACTCAGAAGATTCGAGTGAAGTCTTAAGCCCGGACACAGACGGGAAGTTAGAAAACGATGTTTGAATCCCAAACAATCGATGATCATGTTAAAGCAATAAAGGGGGCGTTAACGCCAATTCTGCCCAGAAAGTACGGCGTCTTATCAAAAATAGTTGGTTTAACCTATGAAGCGACCGGGATAGCCGCGCCAGTAGGCTCCATCTGCTCGCTGATCAACGACTATGAAGAATGTGTAAAGGCTGAAGTGGTTGGCTTTGAATCAGAAAAGCTATATTTGATGCCGCTATCTAAGTCCTCTGGTTTGAGAGCTGGGGCGAAGGTTTATGTTTCAGAGGAGCGTGATAGCGCTGATGTGTCCTCTAATTTACTAGGAAGAGTAGTAAATGCTCATGGTGAACCTATAGACGGAAAGGAAGTACTAGGGATCGGTCAAAAAAGGAGTTTGGTTAGCAATCCAATAAATCCGATGGATCGGACGCCGATTAGTGAGGTGCTCGACGTAGGGATTAAATCGATCAACGCCCTCTTTACAATCGGCTGTGGTCAAAGAATTGGTCTGATAGCAGGTTCAGGAGTTGGGAAAAGTGTTCTTTTAGGAATGCTTACAAAATTTACCAATGCTGACGTTGTCGTTATTGGACTAATCGGTGAGCGAGGACGCGAGGTAAAAGAATTTATAGAGTCGACTCTCGGTGAAGAAGGAAGAAAAAAGGCCATTGTTGTTGCAGCGCCTGCAGACGAATCTCCTTTACTGAGAATTCGAGCGACACATCTCGCGCATCTATATGCAGAGTATTACCGTGAGTCCGGAAAGAATGTGCTTTTGCTAATGGACAGTCTCTCAAGAGTAGCCCACGCCCAAAGAGAAATTGGTCTCGCCGTGGGCGAGCCGCCCACGGCCAAGGGTTATCCACCATCGGTTTTTAGTCTGTTGCCAAAACTAATTGAGAGGACGGGCACCGGACGTAATGGGGAGGGCTCCATAACGGCTATCTACACCTTGCTGGCTGAGGGAGATGACTTGAACGACCCTGTCGTAGATATGGCTAGAGCTTCTTTGGATGGCCAGATAGTGCTTTCAAGGGCACTGGCGGATGCAGCGCATTATCCTGCAATCGATTTGATGGGCTCGATATCTCGTTTGATGCCTACCCTCGGAAATCCAGAAGAGATAGATGAGGCGAACCGATTTAGGCGTCTTTGGACGTTGTTTCAACAAAACGAAGATTTGATAAATGTCGGCGCTTATGAAAAGGGCTCAAACCCTGATTTGGACATGGCCATCTCACTAAGGCCGCACATGGAGGCCTTCCTGCGACAGGGAATGAATGACCGAGTAGATAAAGAGTCAGCATTAGCGCAAATGAGGGTATGCATGGCAAATGAAAGTAATGAATGACAATAAGGTTGCTCGTTGGCAGAGTCTTATGGACCGAGTGGAGGGCGACTTAATGCAAGTGCAGGCTGCTTTGGCAAATATCATGGAAAAGCGGAACAATTTGTCAGATGAAGCGGCAAAACTTAACCGGATGAAAGTCGATTACCTAGAGAGTTTTCAGCATGGCTCTGTGGAGCCTCAGCTAAAAGCCAAAACGGTTTTTATAAAAGACTTTGTTCAACACCTGGAAGACACATTAGTATCAATAGCCAGAGAAATTGAACAAATAGATACGCTTCGAGCTGACATAAAATCCCGATATGCTGAGCTGTTGGGGCAATTTAATAAGTACAAAGCTTTAAAATCTCGTGCCACCTCGGCCTTAAGAAAAGAACAGCTTAGTCTCGAAAATAAGGAACAGGACATGCGAAATGTCTTAAGATTTTCTGGGAAATCTACTTAAATCCATTTTCAATTCCCGAGCATCTTACGGCTGGCATAGAACTTGCTGATCTGATCGGAGTTAGTGCGGATTTAAACAAACTCGGAATTAGAAAATTTCATGGAAGACTTACGCTTTCTATTGCCTATAACCGTTGGGAAAAGACTAGAAGTAGACTCAATCGCGACACAAGCGGAAGCTGAAACAGTAGAGAAACTTGATTTTCGCGATTTTTTGGCAGATTCCCACTCAGAGACATCAAATGTTGCAAATGATGGTTTGAAAACTGGTCTGGATATATCAGGCGGGGAGGCAGAGCAAAGCCACGTTCTCCCAGAAAAAATTTCCCCGGCGGTAAACACATCCCAAACCCTTGCGATTCATGCACGAAGTAAAGAAATTGGTAGGGTGATTTTTACCGGAGAGTCGACCTTTGAAGATAAAGTACATGTAGATATGGAATCTTTAAACGCGGGAGCTGACGCACTCTTATCGCGGTTTATTGGTGACGCGAGTGGATCCTCGAAGGCAATGGTCGATCATATTCGGGATACAATGTTGGGCGCCACAGAGGTCGCGTCAAATATTTCAAAAGCCAGCCTAGGTGGTGAGCTCAATGACGATCAGTTGGGCATGCTAAAGTCGTCCCGACCGAATTCGTCGTCTGATTCCACGCAACAGATAATCTCCGAGCCGTCGCGATCTTTGATAGGCACGCAAAAGTTAACAACCAACGAACCTCAACTCTCAGTGACCCCAGACTTGAGTGCTGCAGAATCAGGTGGAGCGACAAAAGAACACTTAACCTCAAACATTGGCCAGAATGCTGATTTAGCGAAGCTTGTAAAACCCTTGGCTATGGATTTTGTTACGGAGACTGGGCTATCTGATCACGATTCAATTCAAGCTAGTTTGAATGGTTCTAGGGGTGAGGCAGGAGATCAGGGGGGGAACCAACGAGATTCGGAAAAGCAAGATTCGGACGGAAGACCATCAGGTTCTGAAAGAGATCGCCAGGAATGGCGTGAACGGTTTGCTGAAATCATCAGCGACCGAATAAAGGTAAAAGTTGATGAAGGCGAGTGGCTGGTTAGGATGAGCTTACAAGCGGCTGGTTTGGGGAGCTTCGATGTCTCCCTCAAATCCGATGATAAGGGGATTTTCGGTTCAATCCACACAGATGACCCTCAAGTAAAAGAGCTCCTCAATTCAGCGCTGCCTGAATTGGAGAGGGCCTTGAGTGAATCTCTCTCCTCTGCAGGAGAACAGCAAGTCAGGCTAGAAGTGCTCGAAAGCAATTCACTAGGTGAGAACGAAGAATTGGTGGATGCCCCGGAAATTATTATATCTGCATCTGAGTTGACGAATTCTTTGCCAGAAGGTTTCAAAGCAGGTGATGGATTGGATGTTTTTGTGTAGTGTCTCAACTCGAGATTACGATTAGGGATCGCGCATGAGATTATTTTTTCGGACACCATTGATATTATTTTTAGTCGCTACTATTTTCGCATGCGGCGAAGAAGTGGACCCAAATGCTCCCTTTGCTTGCGAGATCTATGATCCGTCTCAAGCAAAGAAGTACGCGAAGCCGACGACACCTGAAGAGCAAAGGCAATTTACTAAGTGCATTCCGAGAGACGCAGGCGTGGTCCAATACCACCCCATTGAGAAGCCGGCGATGATTGTTAAGCTCCAAAATTCTCGTAAAATGATGCAGCTTAAATTTTCAGTGATGACGAAACACGATGAATTCGCTTTGATGCGAGTTCAGAAAAACGAGCAAGCGCTTCGTGCGGCCTTTAACGAGAGGATGTTGATGATCTCGGAAGAGGATACTAATCGACCCGAGTTTAGAAACGAGCTTAGGAACGATCTAAAGGTGGTGGCCAATGACACGATGAGGCGAATCGAGGGCTATGATTTTGACATAGTCGAAGAGGTTCTCCTTACGAGCTACGTGGTGGAATAGACTCCGTGTCAGAGGGCGAGAAACTACTTACGGATGAGGAGCTTAAAGCGATTGAAGAAGTGGTCGCGTCCGGGAATTTGGGTGAGGGTTACAATATTGGGATCGAGGCTGATAGCTATGATTTGACGGCGAGGGAAAATCAGCCGGCGCTAGATACTGAAGTACTTGAGCAAGTTAATAGCAGGCTCCAGCGCCATCTCAGGCTCAGTCTCCTCAAAGAACTCAAATATGATGCTCCCGTCTCTGCCGAGGCTGTGGAGGTCACAGAGTATGCCGAGTACATTCAGAAAATTTCTAATCCTTCAAGTTTAAGCATCACAAAGATATCGCCACTAAAAGATGAGTGCTTGTGCGTTCTCGATGCGCAGGTGATTTATAGCTGTGTGGACAATTGGTTCGGAGGATCCCCTCGCCCTTTGAGCGGAGAAGCCGCAAGCCGGGAATTTAGCCGAACAGAAGAAGTAGTTGCGAAAAAGGTTCGACTGTCCGTTTACTCGGCACTCATAGAGGCTTGGGCCCCCTCATTAGAGGTCCAATGTGAATTTTTGAGAAGTGAGGTGAACCCTCTTTTAGTGAATCTCTTGGCTGATAATGAGCAAGTTGTAGTGACCCGATTTAAAATGGGGGGTGGCGACGAGGCCTTGGGTGCGGTAGACATTGTCTACCCGCTCGACAGTGTAAAATTACTCCGAGGTTCTCTGGTCAAAGCGGTGGAAGCGAAGGCGCCAAAGAGCCGGCTTGAGCAACAGTGGGCTTCTCGATTGAGAGGAGCTCTAGACGAGATTCCTTTTGAGGCAGTTGTTAACGCGGGTGAAATACCGATTTCTTTTGCAGACCTCGCTAACCTGAAAGTTGGAGATACGATACCTTTCAAGAACATAGGCCGGTCAGAGTTGTCTGTAAATGGACTCTCGATATTTGAGGTAGAAATAGGAAGTGCTGGGGGCAACGCGGCGGTCAAACTAATGAGCAGTATTGCAAGTGAGAATACAGTATGAGCGAAAGCACGGATGAATTAAGTAATGCGGAAGCAGCAGAGAATGAAGTACAGGAACCTGGCGTTTCGGAAGAAAACTCTGCCACCGGGATAGATCAGGAATTGATTCAATCCATACCGGTGACGGTAACCGCTGAATTAGGCTCGGCCAAACTCAAATTGAAGGATTTGTTAAGGCTGACTCAGGGGAGCGTCCTAGAACTGGATTCAGTTGCTGGGTCCTCTCTGAACCTAAAAGTAAATGGCGCTGTCATCGCGAAAGGCGAAGTTGTCACAGTCGGTGATCACCTGGGTCTTTCGGTTACAGAGATCGTGTCGCCCATGGAGCGGATAAAACCGGCTTGATTGTGAGTCAATTTGACCCCATTTATGCGCTTATTGTTTTTATTGTTCTGATCTTTTCATTTTTACTCCTTGCTTGGTTTATTCGGAACAAAACTTCTCTGGTATCCCTGGCGGTTAGTGAGAGCAATATTAAGCTTTCAAGCACCTTCAGACTGGATTCTAAAAACAAGCTTTGCGTGGTTGAGTACAGGAAAAAGCGGCTATTATTGGGTGTTGGACCAAATTCTATGAATTTATTGGATTGCGAAAATTTGGAAGACACTGAGGTCAACACGCGGGAAGAGTCGGAGAAGCAAGGGTCCTTCCGAAAAGTCCTTAGCAATACACTAAAACAAAAAGATTCTTAGGTAGGATTGTATCCTGGAGCTCTACCGATAAGCTGACCCATCTTCTCTCTGATTCTTTTGCTATCCCCAGTCCCAAGCCAAACCGCTAGTTGGTTGGCTACGAGCAGAATCTCACCTTCAGAGCAAACAGATCCATTTCGCTGCAACCATTTGAAGAATTCTTTCTCGCGATTTGTTGGGTTATGTGTGCTTAACGTGGCGAGTTGTAGCGCTTTGATGTCGCAAACTGGTTTAATCTCCTGCGGCTTGCGCTTTTCTTGAGCTGAAGTCGTTTTGCCGCGTTTTAACAGTAAATCTGTCTTATTGGATTTTTTAGAGGAGGAAATCTTCCTTGAATCGGATATTTTTACTTTTCTAGCCTGTAGCGTTTCCTCTTGAGGGAGAGTTGGCCAACTACCACCCAATATGGCTAATTGTTCTTTTACTTTGCGTTTGTAATTCAAAATTACAGAGGTCTCTGAGCCTCTTTTTGCAAGTGTTGTTGGGCCGACTCGGTAGGCCGACAGGGCATTTTCCTGGTCGCCATTATATTTGTCGGTGAGTTCTCTCAGATATCTGCCTCCTAGGTCGATATTGGTGCAAGGATCAAAGAGCGAGTCTTTCTTCGAGACTCCGAGGTGAGTCGCGGTAATTGGCCACTTTATTTGCATAAGGCCGATTGCATTGGATTTTGAAACCGCTTTTGGATTGAGACTGCTCTCGACAATAGCTATTGCCTTCAACCAATTGCTATCAAGCTCATATTTTTCAGCGGTCTTTTTAAAACAATTTGAGTAGGGCAGTTCCGTTCTGATCGAAGCTTTTAATTCGGACAATGTCGCTAACAAGGCGACCACTACGGTCAGGCAAATAGGAAAGTATTTACGTGTCAGAATTTCGACGATGAAAATTAGATTGCTAGTGAAGGAATGAATAGCTTCATAAGGCATTGAATTTATTAGTATTAATTTATGGCACTTTTTTTGCTTTGTTGAGGCCATATCTGTCACAAATTTAAAGGGTCGTAGTAAAAGTGAGCATTTTCCTACATCGAGGTTTGCTTCCCACGGGCGGGAAGCTTATACGATTTCTGACTGCTTTGCCGCTAAGCTTTTTTGTAATCCCAGTTCTAATGGTAGCGAATTCAGCGGCAGCAGAGCCTGTGGCGGCCTTCAATGTACTAGAAGTAAACGAAGACGGTACAGAATATAGTTTGACTCTACAGCTCTTATTATTGATGACCGTTTTGGCGGTTTTGCCATCAATTCTAATCCTGATGACTTCTTTCACGAGGATTATCATCGTACTTTCTTTGCTTCGCCAGGCTTTAGGTACGGCTCAAACACCACCAAATCAAGTTTTGATTGGTATAGCGCTGTTTTTATCGCTGTTCATTATGGCGCCAGTATTGCAGCAGGTTTATGACGAGGCCTTCATGCCAGTTCAAGATGGACAGATGTCTTTCCAACAAGGTCTTGAGGTGGCGCGCGTGCCGGTGCAAGAGTTTATGGTGTCGCATACGCGAGAACAGGACTTGTTGATGTTTATGGAAATGGCCAATGAGCCCTCGGTAGAGAATCTTGCCGACATTCCATTTACGGTTTTAATGCCAGCATTTATAACTTCTGAATTGAAGACCGCTTTTACTATTGGGTTTTTAATTTACATCCCCTTCATCATTATTGATTTGGTTGTAGCCAGTGTTCTCATGTCGATGGGAATGATGATGCTGTCACCTATGATGATTTCACTGCCATTTAAGCTGCTGCTTTTCGTGTTAGTAGATGGCTGGGGTCTCATCACAAGCTCGTTAGTTTCTACATTCATTAGATAGAGGTAGCAGATGGACACCTCGTTAGTAATGGATATCGCCATTGAGTCTCTCATCGTAACTACTAAGGTTGCCTTTCCTATCTTGGCGGCTGCGCTCTTGGCGGGATTGCTAGTCGGTGTTTTGCAAGCAGCGACTTCAATTCAAGAAATGACGCTAAGTTTTATTCCTAAGCTCGCTGTGATGGCTTTAGCGTTAGCTATTTTTGGAGAATGGCAGATCGCCGTTCTGATGGAGCATTTTGACGTCATCTTCGAACGAATTCGTACTCTGGACGGGTGAGCAAAGATGAAGCTCGTGATGATTGAGATGATGAGTCTACTGCACCAGTTCCTCTGGCCATTCGTGAGAGTATCGGCGATGCTGTTGACGGCTCCCATTTTTGGCACTACCGCTATTAATATACGAACGAGGGTCGCGATAGGAGCCGTCTTAACGCTTCTTATTTTTCAACAGATAGATGTACCAGCTATAGATCCCTTCTCTTTTCCCGCTCTAACGAAAATGTTTCATGAGGTGGTGGTTGGCGGATTAATGGGTCTAACTTTGCAAATAGTTTCCGCAGCTGTGATTTTATCCGGGCAAATGGTTTCCAATGGTATGGGTTTAGGTATGGCAAATATGATCGACCCAAACTTGGGGAACGTTCCAACCTTGTCTAATTTTTTCCTAGTAATCGCGTTATTAGCATTTTTAAGCCTAGGAGGTCATCTCGTGCTTATCTCCGTAATGGTTGACAGTTATTCCGCGGTCCCTATTGGAAACGGAATGTTGTCTCTAGTGTCGATCGAGGGCTTCTTGGGCTGGACATCTCAAATGTTTATCGGCGCGGTTACTTTAGTTCTGCCAGTGTTGGTCGCCTTGCTCATGATTAATGTCTCTCTTGGCGTCATATCCCGGGCTTCACCAAGTTTGAATATATTCGCCGTGGGTTTCCCCGCGCTAATTCCGGTTGGACTAGTGTTGGTCACGCTCACACTTACCTTTTACTACACCCGCTTGGAAACTCTTTGGTATGACAGCTTCAGATTTCTCCAGCAGTCCTTGTTCTAGAGAGTAATCGACATGGCTGAAGGACAAGAACAGGATCAAGACGACAAAACCGAAGACCCAACCGCGCGAAGATTGCAAAAGGCGAGGGAGGATGGGCAGGTCCTCAGATCTCAGGACGCGACTACCGCGGCAGTAACGCTAGGCGTCATAGCCTGTCTCTATTTCGCGGGCTCTTGGTTTGCGCCGCGTTTCTTAGACTTATTTGCAACGGGTTTTGTATTCGATTTTGGTTTGGTTTACGAATCGAATCTTGCAGTCCGCTCTTTTGGCGACCTTGCGCTGAGCGCATTTACTACTCTCTCGCCTTTACTGTTATTTGCCATGATCTTGGCCGTGGGCACGGCCAGTAGTATTGGCGGAATTGTGTTTTCTGGAAAAGCTGCTGCGCCCAAATTTAGCAAGTTAAACCCTATTAAAGGCCTTGCTAGGATTTTCGGATTGAGGGCGCTTGTAGAATTAAGTAAGGCCATTCTTAAGTTTGGCCTGGTAGCTACCTTCGCTACGATTTTTCTTTATTTGAACTTGGAAACATTCTTCTTCTTCGGTATGGCCGATGTGGGAAAAGCGATAGCGAGCAGTTTAGATTTGGTCTTGTTGGGGGCTACGATTACCTGCCTCGCTCTATTCGTGATAGCCGCGATAGATATTCCTTATCAGCGTTTTGAATTTATTAAGAAACTAAAGATGTCTAAGAAGGACATCAAAGATGAATTGAAAGACATTGAAGGCCAGCCTGAAGTTCGTCAGAAGATTCGGCAAAAACAACGTGAGCTTTCAGAGCAACGAATGATTGATGACGTTCCAAAAGCGGATGTTGTAATCACTAATCCAGAGCATTTTGCGGTGGCGCTGGTATATGAGATCGAAAAAGATGGTGCACCAAAGGTATTGGCGAAAGGCAAAGGGTTTACGGCGTTGAAGATTCGAGAAAAAGCGGCAGAGGCAAGCGTAGAGATCTTTGAAGCACCGCCTCTCGCGCGGGCCCTTTTCTTTACGGTAGAGGTTGGCCAATCCATCCCTGGTGATTTATTCCAGGCAGTTGCTCAAGTTATCGCGTATGTCTATGGATTAAGTGCGAAAGATCCCCGACAGAAACAGATTTCGAAGCCAAAACCGAAGGTGCCGAGAGACTTGATTTTTGACGAATATGGTAAACGTCAATTGGAATTTAAATAGGAGAGAGTAATGGTTCCTAAGCAAAAGAATAATCACAGAATTCCGAGTGGGTATTTTTCATTTGCCGAATATCAGAAATGTTGCGAGGTCATCAAAGAACTGGAGTCGAGTGGTTCGACCGTTCTGTTGACCGCGATGAAGCCTGCTGTGGCTGCATATTATGTGAGCCTCATATCTAACAAGATCGTAAATCGAGGGCTCCGCGACAAGGTGATCGTCCGGAAAATGCCAAGAGACAAGGATCAGATAATTGAGGCGCTCAATCAAAAGTTGAACGATAAGCCATCGAGTTCTTTGTCTGAAAGCGAGAGCTTCAGGGCAAATGAGATCTGGTTATACGAAAGCCTTAACGGATTAAGCGTGCCAAATATTGTTTTTGCGGCGAGAACCGTCAGGCAATTAGCACTCGCCGGTGTCAGTCTCTTAGTTTCAATAAACGGCCAGCAGTCTGGGGGTATGAAAGAGATAATTCACTCTTGTAAGGCTCGGCGTTGGGACTTTGATTCGCCCACTCTAGAGGAATATGAAGGTCTAATGGAGAGAGTCTCTGATAAGAGGAACTTGCAGACTGTGGAGGAACTCGGAAGGGAACTGGGTTTCTATAGAGCACTGAAGGACTCGAAACCACGGCTTCTCTCTTTTAGCGCGACAGACCCCGCGGATATAGTAGAAGACCCAGCGGACTCTTTTATGTCAGATTCGGATGTACTGGACCTGATAAAAAAACACAAAAAAGATCGAAAACCCCTGGAATCCTTCGGCTCGAGAATGTGGAGGCAGTTATTGTCAGCGTTTTCGAATGGAAGACTCAACGCAATCAAACTTTCAGCGGGACTTTCAGTAATTGCAGTTATCAGCGCTTTACAATTTGAATTGGCAAGCTCTTCAGGCGGTATCATTGAAAATTCAAAAGTGGTTCCGACGTCCGAATTTAAAGATCATGCTGAAAGTCAGTTAAAGAGCGCGGACGGCAAAAGTGATATCGAATTAATCCCGACTCCATCGACCTCTTTCGCCACAGGGTTCCAGGAAGATGAAACAGAGTTAATGCAGATATTCGTCGTCGAGCAGGGTTTAAGCGCTGAGTCGGCTAGTTCAGAGCCAACTCTGTCGGATGACATCAGTCAACTACCTACGGACGTTCCTGGAGAACAAATTCAGTCATTGAGAGCTCACACCAGTGCCGAAATTCCTTTGAAAAAAGAAGAGTACTTTGTTCAGCACGCGGCTTTTAGCCAATTGGAAGGGGCTATGGTTTGGAAAAATAACAAAGCAAGCGAAATCTCAACAGAGATATTCATCAAGGGAGACAACCCTAAAAGATTTGTGGTCTTAAGTGGACCTTTCAGAGAAAAAGATAGTGCCTCCGAATCGATAGCCGATTCCAGTGACGCGTTTGTCGTTACTAGTGAAGCCATTGGTGAGCACGTTTATTCAGTAAGTGGTTTATAGAAGCTATAGAAGCTATAGAAGCTTAGGAGATATTTATGTTTGAGAAATTATTCGGTCGTTTCTTCAAGAAAAAGGGAGGTAAAGCAGCTAAAAAGAAAGCGCCTGCTCCTTCCAAAGAGACCGTAAATGAATCTGTTGGTAATGAGCAGAGCGCGTCATATGAAGAAGCGTCTGAAAATTCACTCTCCACTCCCAGCCCAGTTAGTGACGCCCAGCCATTAGATGACAAACCCCCGTCAGGCCTCATCAATATGAATGCTGGTCTGGAAAAAGAAGCCGAAAAAATTAAAGAGGCAAATGGAAACGGGAAAGGAAAGCCGCGGGTAGACGTTATCGATGCTATGGGTAACAGCGTATCAGAGATGGTAGCCAAGATTACGAGGCAATTAGAAGCTTCTACAGAACAGCTCAGTAGGTCTCGAAAATACACGAACTTCGCCATGATACTTCTTGGGGTAACACTTCTCGGCACTATAGTAGCCATGGGCTCGGTGGCCTGGACTTTGTCTTCACAAATGGGAAATGTCGATGAGGCAATTTCTTCTCTTCGAGAACAAGCAGACGTACAGGATAATTCAGTGGATCTAATCGCGGAGATGCGAATAGAGTTGCAGCAGCTGCTGGAGGGTCAAGCGATGGACTCCGAAGAAGTTGATGCTGACTCCGCTCTTAATCGAGAGATAGAAATTAAGATCCAAGAGCTGGCGGTTCTCATCGATAAGATTGCGGTCAACCAGACTAACATCGAGGGAAAGCTGTCCTCTCTCTCGAGAAGACTAGCGGATGGAGTTCCAACGAAGGGTGCAGCTAACAGCGAGGCCATGGAAAAAGCGTTAGCTAAGGTAGAGCAGCGCGTGGGCGACCTCTACACGATTGAGAAGGCGAGAATCGCTCGTGAGATAGCCGATCTGAGGTCACGTCGAAGTAGCCAATAGGATTATGGTTGAAATTGAACAGCTCGTGAAAAAGAGCTGGTCTAGTTGGTTTCTAAGGAGTAATGGCCGGTCAAAACGGGAAATTTTGATGCCGGTCGCTACCATTCTCAGTAATATATAGTCTGATCATTGGGCCGGATGATGCGATTTGGATATTACCCCAATTTTGGAAGGCTTAAACGAGGCTCAACGAGCGGCAGTCTCTTCGCCGCCAGAAAATGCATTAATTGTTGCTGGCGCAGGCAGCGGGAAAACGAGGGTTTTAGTTCATCGGATAGCGTGGCTGATTCAAGTAGAGGGTGTTTCTGCGCACAGCCTCCTGGCAGTAACATTTACTAATAAAGCTGCGTCGGAGATGCGACTTCGCGCCGAGAGTCTTTTGGGCAGTTCTGCAAAAGGAATGTGGGTAGGCACTTTCCACAGCTTGGCGCACCGTTTCTTGCGTATGCATTGGCAGGAGGCTGGTTTGCCTGCCAACTTCCAAATAATTGATGCAGATGATCAGCTTCGATTGGTAAAGCGGATCATGAAAAATGAAGGTGTCGATGACAAAAGATGGCCGCCTCGACAGGTGGTCTGGTTTATCAACGATAAAAAAGATCGAGGCCTTCGCGCCTCAAACCTAGTTGATAGCGAAGAACTATTTGAGACTGTTCATGCAAAAATTTATGAATCCTATGAAGATCTTTGCAATCAGGGCGGTTTAGTCGACTTCGCAGAGCTGCTGTTACGGTCATATGAGACGCTTTCTGGAGACTCGGAATTACTGAAGCATTATCGGAGACGCTTTCGCCAGATCCTTGTCGATGAATTCCAAGACACCAACGGTCTTCAGTATAGTTGGCTAAAACAAATTAAGGGCGAAGATGCTTTTATCACGGCCGTGGGAGATGATGATCAATCAATCTACGGCTGGAGGGGTGCGAGAGTTGAGAACATCCTCAGCTTCTCGTCAGATTTCGAGAACGTCAAAACACTGCGCCTCGAGCAGAATTATCGATCAACTCAGAACATTCTGCAGGCGGCCAATCAGATCATTAAAGGTAATTCAGGTCGCTTAGGAAAAAATCTATGGACTGATGGTAAAGACGGAGAGCCCATCAAAGTCTACGCTGGTTTCAATGATATTGATGAGGCTCGTTTCATAGTTGAGAGGATCGAGCAGTGGCTCACGAACGGAGGTCAAGCATCTGACGTGGGCATACTCTATCGTTCAAATGCCCAGTCTCGAGTGATTGAGGGAGAGCTACTCCGAGCGGGTATTCCCTTTCAGGTTTATGGAGGCCAACGTTTCTTTGAAAGAGCCGAGGTAAAGAACGCGCTGGCATATATGAGGTTGATAGAGGATGTTGACTCCGACAATGCGATCGAGAGAATCATCAACGTGCCCCCTAGGGGGATTGGAGATAAAACGATTGAGGCGGTTCGGTTGATCGCTCGACAGCACTCGATCTCTTTATGGAGTTCAATCCATACGGCCCTTGAGGAAAAGTTATTGTCCGGCAGGGCACTCAAATCGCTGGCTGAATTTAGTGCGCTTATTTCGACTCTAAAAGCCGAGTTAGAGGGAGCCGATTTAGCTGATATTTGTGCTCGCGTAATCGAAGACACTGGGTTAATTACTTATCACTCTCAAGAACCGGGGGAAAAGGGTGTTGCGCGGAGAGAGAATCTAGAGGAGTTAATATCCGCATGTGCGCAGTTTTCTGGGGAATTAGTGTTTCCTATTCAAGACAGCGATATGGCTACCGTAAGTCCATTACAGGAGTTCTTAGATCAAGTAGCACTAGATTCGGGGGATCGTCAAAAAACTGAAGGACCCAGTATTCAACTGATGACCCTTCATTCCGCAAAAGGCCTAGAATTTCCGCTGGTCTTTATGAGCGGCCTGGAAGAGGGCTTGTTCCCCCATCGCATGTCGACGGAGCAGGAAGAGGGTCTAGAGGAGGAGCGACGCCTGGCCTATGTAGGTATCACGAGAGCGATGGAAGAACTCTATTTGACCTATGCCGAAGTTCGAAGGCTTTTTAATGAAGACCACTTTAATGTTCCTAGTCGTTTCCTAAAGGAGATTCCAAAAGAGTTAGTACAGGAAATCCGAATAGGAACCAACTCTCTGTTTTCTACCCATAATAGGCCGAATCCTTTAGAAAACGGTCCTTCAGAAATTCAGGGACTAGTTATTGGGTGTCGGGTCACTCATGCTAAGTTTGGCGAGGGGGTGGTACTACAATTTGAAGGTTCTGGTGAAAGAGCGAAAGTCCAGATCAATTTTGATGTTGGTGCGAAGTGGCTGATGGCCTCGGTCGCCAACCTAGAGGTAGTCAGTAGTTAATAATCAATTTTTCAAGGGGGATGTTTTGAGAGATTTTTTTCATGGGCGAATAATCTCAGTCGCCATCGTATTGGCTTTTTTAGTTGGCTGTACCCCGAGTTCCGAAGATGGCGAAGGCGTCGCGCCTGTTAAATCATCGAGTCAGGTCTTTAGATGGAAAATGATTACGACTTGGCCTAAAAATTTGCCGGGTCTTGGCGTTGGTCCCGAACGCTTGGCAGATCATCTGCGTGTCATGAGTAACGGTCGCCTTGATATCAAAGTTTATGGCGCGGGAGAGCTCGTTGGTGGAATGGAAGTTTTCGATGCGGTTTCGCAAGGGACAGCAGAGATGGGACATGGTGCCGCCTACTATTGGAGGGGAAAGATACCTGCTGCACAGATGTTCGCTACCGTGCCATTTGGCATGACGGCGCAAGAGATGAATGGATGGCTGCACTATGGCGGCGGATTAGAACTTTGGAGAGAACTTTACGAGCCCTTCGATATTGTGCCGTTCACAACAGGAAATTCTGGTGTTCAGATGGGGGGATGGTTTAACAAAGAGATCCTTTCAGTTGATGATCTTCAAGGGCTAAAGATGCGCATACCGGGTCTTGGTGGTGAGGTTCTGGCTCGCGCTGGAGGGTCGCCCCAGCAACTGCCTTTAGCAGAAGTTTATACCGCCCTTCAAACTGGTGTGATAGACGCGACGGAGTTGGTCGGTCCATATAATGATTTGGCTCAGTCAATACATTCAGTGGCAAAATACTATTATTACCCGGGATGGCACGAACCTGGTTCGACGCTTGAGACTCTGATCAATAAGGATGCTTGGGAAAGCCTTCCGCCCGACCTTCAAGAAATGATAGCTGTTGCTACCCGAGCAATTAATGAGGATATGCTGAGTGAGTTTACTGCGAAAAATAATGCTGCTCTAAACGTACTAATCGAGGAGCATGGTGTAGAGCTTAGGGCCTTCCCCGAGGATGTCATTTACAAACTCAGAGAAATATCGAAAGGGTTAGTGAAAGAGTCAATGCAAGAAAATGATCTCTCTCGCAGGATTTATTCCTCCTATATGGAATTCCTCGAAAGCGTAGAAAATTATCATCGAATCAGTGAGCAAGCTTTTCTCGAGGCCCGGGCTGACGCGTCCACGAACTAGATGGAACTGAAAGCGACCCGTTACGATGTTCGCGGTGAAATAGCGGTAATTTTTCTGGCTCGACCACACCGACGAAACGCTTGGACTGGCAGGATGCACAGCGAGTATCGATTTTTATTAGATCAGGCCAATAATGATCGGAGTGTCGGCGCTATTGTTGTCTCCGGGGAAGGGGACAGTTTCTGTGTTGGGGGTGACTCGCAGGCGCTCCAAGGCCATAGCGCTAGAGGCTCTTATGATAGCGGTATATCCAGTGACATAGCTTTGCCCGGCTATGGAATTGATGAAAGATTCGACGCAACGTTCGCATATCACTACGGGCTGAACAAACCGATTATTGCGGCGATAAACGGGGCTGCTGCTGGTGTCGGATTGGCCTTGGCCGCTTTTGCCGATATAAGATTTGCGGTCCCAAAGGCAAAGTTAACGACAGCACATGGCAAATTGAACTTGCCAGCAGAGTACGGCCTCTCTTGGGTCTTACCACGAATTGTCGGCCTAGGCCGTGCTAATGACTTACTGCTAACCAGCAGAGTCTTTCTGTCTGAGGAGGCTGAAAAAATAGGTTTTGTAAACCAACTTTTTTCTTCAGAACAGCTTTTACATGAGGCCGAGAAATACGCGCGAGAACTAGTAAAGAATATTTCGCCTGATTCACTTCGGCAGACCAGATGGCAGATATATAGGGATCAGCATGACGCTGTGGCGCGTTCGGTTGAAAAATCGGAAGAGCTCTTAGAATCGATGATGAAAGACGAGGACTTTCGAGAAGGTGTGCGAGCATTGGTTGAGAAGCGTTCACCGCGTTGGAAAGAGTAGATTAAAGCTAACCGTAAAGGTTGGCAGGCAACCAGGTACTTAAAGACGGCCAACGCAGTATCATAGCTAGCAGGATTACTTGGATTGCAATGAATGGAAGTGCCCCTTTGTAGATATCTTGAGTTTTAATCGAATTGGGAGCAACGCCTCGAAGATAAAATAAGGCAAAACCGAATGGTGGCGTGAGAAAAGATGTCTGCAGATTCACAGCGATAAGTATCCCCAACCAAATGGGATCGGCTCCCATGGCCATTAGCACTGGGCCGACAATAGGAACAACGACGAAAGTGATTTCGATAAAATCCAGAATGAAGCCCAATAGGAAAATGACAAGCATGACTATCGCTAACGCTCCCCAAAGACCCCCGGGGAAGGATGCGAAGACGTTCTGAACCATCTCCTCTCCGCCAAAACCCCTGAAGACTAAAGAAAAAATCGAGGCGCCGATCAGGATGAAAAAAACCATCGATGTAGTCGAAATAGTTTGTTGGCACGTATCGCTTAAGGTCTCTTTCGTCAATTTTCTCTTTAGCCCCGCTAAGATCATCGCTCCGACGGCCCCAACTCCAGCTGCCTCGGTAGGAGTTGCTAGACCAATAATGATTGACCCAAGAACCGAAAAAATTAGAGCTATCGGAGGAATTAGTGAGGTAATAGTGGCTCGAACATCAACCGCGTTTTCTTGCCGGATACTAGGCATTTTGGAGGGGTAAATTACTGAAACAATCAAAATATAAACGGTGTACAAACCCACCAAAATGGCGCCGGGGACGATAGCCCCCGCAAACAGATCCCCAACAGATACGGACTTTGGTGCAAAGATACCCATATTCAGTTGCGCTTGTTGATATGCATTGGATAAAACGTCTCCCAACAGCACGAGCGATATTGAGGGAGGAATGAGTTGGCCAAGCGTGCCGGTGGCCGCAATGGTACCTGTGGAGATTTTGGGATCGTAACGTTTGTCTACCATTACTGGAAGAGCAATCATCCCGAGAGTAACGACCGTGGCCCCTACGATGCCTGTGCTGGCTGCCATCAACGCTCCAACGAGAATGACTGTGAGTGCTAACCCACCGGGCGCAGCTCCGAACAAACCGGATAGGTTGGTCAACAACTCTTTGGCAATTTCTGTTTTTTCGAGCAGCACACCCATAAAGACGAAAAGAGGAACTGCGATCAGAGTTTGGTTAGTTACGATCCCGAAAAGGCGTCCGGGAAGAAATCCAAAATCGTTAGGATTGAATGCACCGATCGCCATTCCTAAAAAAGCGAACATTAGTGAAGCGCCTCCTAAGGTTAAGGCGACGGGATAGCCAGCTAGAAGAGCTGCGAAAGTAAAGAGGATGAGCAGAACAGGTAAAAACTCGACCATTGCTTCTAGCGCTGTCTCAGTGTCTTTAGTAGCTGACAGCTTTTGCTGAGTCCGATTAAAGCAATCAGCAAAGCCGTGATAGGCAGAAGAGTCTTCAGAAGAAAGATTGCAGGCACCCCCCCTACCTCACTGGAGCCCTCAAATATCCGCCAGCTGGAGATAGCATAAGGCGTCGACCAGAATAGCATTAAGATGGACAGAGGTAACAGGAATAGGATGTGTCCAATCAAGTTGATAACCGATTGCGTCTGTCCTGACAACTTGGAATAGATTAAATCGACCCTGACGTGGTCGTCTCGCAAGATTCCAAGGGGTATTCCGAGTAGAAAAAAAAGAGCATGCGCGTAAGTGATTAACTCTTGTAAAAAAATAGTGCTGCTAGAAAAGAGATAGCGTAAAAGAACGACGCAAAGTGTAAGGCCTACCATTATTACAGCTAACCACCTGAAGTGAGCTAAGTACTTTGTTGCTCTTTCGTCGAAGTGGTGTGTGGTGCGCATACCTATTACCTAGAAGACCTTGAAGGATTCGAGTGCTGAACCGATAAATATTGACGCGCCTACCCAAACATTATTCTTAAAAGCTAGCAGGCAACGCTCTCTCTCCCGAGATCTTATGAGGTTTGCTTGAAAAATAAAGAGTCCGGCGGCTGCAGCGATAGATATCCAATAAAAATTTTGAAACGCTAATTTCGTTCCAAGCACGCAGAGGATCAGGAGCGCGCAGGCCTGCAGCAGAGCGATAATGGTTCGGTCCCACTTCCCAAAGAGTATAGCGGTGCTTTTAACGCCAATTTTTGAGTCATCATCTCTGTCTACCATCGCATACTGAGTATCGTAGGCTACGATCCAAAGCAGAGAGGCGATGAACATCAAAAGGGCGTCGATTTTTAGGGCCCCTTTTGCTTCGGCCCAAGCCATAACTATACCCCAGCTAAACGCTGCGCCCAGAACCACCTGTGGCAAGTGCGTATACCTCTTCGCGAATGGGTACATGATAGCGAGGAGTAAACCAATGACGGCGAGTTTTTGTGTGAATGGCTCAAGGAAGAATAGTAAGCATGCCGCGCAACACACCAACCCAAAAAATAGGACTTGAGCATGCCACAACTTGATTTGACCGGTCGTCAAAGGCCGATGCTTAGTTCGCTTGACGTGCTTGTCAAATTCTCTGTCGGCTATGTCATTTATCACGCAGCCCGCGGAGCGCATTAGTACAGTTCCAAGAGAAAATATGAGAGTTAGTTCAATCGATGGTATTCCTTCGCTGGCCATGACCAGGGCTGCCAAGGTCGGCCAGAGCAGCAACAAAGTCCCGACCGGCTTATCCAAACGCATCAGTATGAGATATGCCTTCATACGAGATCAGTTCGCTCAAAATCATATATTACTGCTCGATCAATGCTTGATCCACATTCCGTAAAACTGAAGTCATTTTAGGGTCGCCACTAAGTCTCCTTTTTTCGATTCAGTCTCTTGGTGAACCATTAATGACGCGCGCACAGAAATAAACCTATGGCTATTTCTTGTCAAAAGAGGCAAGTCTCTGTCTACGGAGCGCTTCTTGACCGATCGGTAAAGTTTAATTTGTCTTGGTATGGCGTAAGGAGATTGTATTAAGCATTATGGTGATCAATTATTTTTCGCTGAGCTTCGTCGGAGAGGGAATTTGGAATTAACTAGAAAGATACTGATCGCGATGGCCATTGGAGTCAGTTTGGGAGCTATTTTGCAGCTAACTGGATTAACCGAATCGCAAGTTATTCAGGACTATGTCGTGGATGGGCTGATAGATTCGGGAGGTAGGATTTTCGTTACGCTCCTGAAAATGATGGTCGTCCCGCTGGTTTTTGTGTCGCTGGTGTGTGGGGCCGCGAATCTCGGGGTGACTGGCAGGGCAGGGCCTCTGGGTGGTAAGACAATCAGTTTGTACCTAGTTACGACTGCTTTGGCGGTTACTCTGGCGCTCGCTTTTGCGTTGATCGTCGATCCCGGTTTGGACTCTAACGGGGACTCTGGAATGAACGTGCAGTTTGATCCGTACCAGGCTAAAGAGGCGCCGAGCGTAAAGGATACGTTACTTAATATATTTCCCTCAAACCCTATTGCTGCCATGGCGAGCGGCCAAATGCTTCAGGTAATTGTATTCGCCTTGTTTTTGGGGCTGGCTTTGTCAGGAGCTGGTCAGAGCGGACAAATGATTAGCAATTTTTTCATAGATACGAATCAGGTGCTTATGCGGTTGATAACTATGATCATTCAACTCACACCTTACGGAGTCTTTTTTTTGATGGCGAAGTTAGGAGCAACTCTCGGGCTGGGTGAAATTTCAAAGGTGCTCGTCTACTTCTGCACCGTTGCCGTCGCGCTCCTTTTGCATGGGTTGCTTGTTTACCCGCTTCTTTTAAAGGCTATTACTGGACTTAGTCCTTTTTCTTTTTTTAAGAAGATGAGAGAGCCGATCCTTGTGGCGTTCTCCACTTCTTCGAGTGGAGCGACTTTACCAGTTACATTACGCACAGTAGAACACCGCCTCGGTGTCAAAAACGACGTTGCGTCTTTTGCTATTCCCTTAGGAGCAACGATAAATATGGATGGAACAGCAATTATGCAAGGCGTTGCAACTGTCTTTATCGCCCAATTTTACGGCCTTCAATTAGGGCTGGACTCCTATTTGATGGTTGTTCTGACGGCTACATTAGCCTCGATCGGTACGGCTGCCGTACCCGGAGTTGGGTTGATCACGCTGACACTGGTATTAGACCAGGTTGGTCTTCCGGTAGAAGGAATAGGATTGATTATTGGTGTAGATCGATTATTGGATATGCTCCGAACGGCGGTAAACGTAACTGGTGATGGAGCGGTTGCGACAATTGTTGCCTCTTCGGAAGACCAGCTTGATCAAGAAATTTTCAGAGATACGAAGCAGAACGCTTGAAGTCTAGACTATGTAAAAGTGGAAGAGAGTTTGGGAAGCCAAACTTGAAGCAAAAAATTGATTTCGTCTCCGTGCTCATGCTGTCTAGAAAGCGTCTCTCTAGCTTTCTCGATTGCCTTGGGTACCAGATTAAAGTCGTCGTTTAGATCTGCGACACGGAAATTGAGTTCACCAGATTGCCTTGTGCCTGTAAGTTCTCCGGGGCCTCTCAGAACCAGATCTTGTTCTGCCAATTCAAAACCATCTTGGCTTTCTCTCATAGCATTGAGTCGTCTTTTAGCTATATCGTTTAGCCCGGGTTTAAAGGTTAGAAAACATCGGCTGGGCTTCGTGCCGCGGCCCACTCTCCCTCGCAATTGGTGTAATTGAGCGAGTCCGAATCTTTCAGAATTCTCTATCACTATATTCGATGCATTAGGGACATCTACCCCGACTTCGATGATGGTGGTGCAAATTAATATATCTGTCCTGCCCAGCTGGAAGTCGAGCATCACCTGCTTTTTTTCTTGGCTACTCATTTTTCCATTTAATTCTGCGATATTGCATTGCGTAAGTTTTTTCTTTAACTCTTCCTTTAGCTCTTGCGTAGCCATAGCATCAAGATCGTCGTTACTCTCAATCAAAGGACATACCCAATAGACCTGGTTTTCGTCCACGACCGCTGTTTTTATCTCCTCTATCAAGCGAGTTCGGTTCTCCAGAGAAACAGTATGAGTTTTAATGCGTTTGCGCCCCGACGGAACGTTTTTGATGGTCGAGACGTCAATTCCTTGATACCAAGTCATGAGCAGCGTCCTTGGAATGGGTGTCGCGGTCATAACTAACTGGTGCGGACAAAGACCTTTGCTCAGCAGACTAGCTCTTTGATGAACACCAAATTTATGCTGTTCATCGATAATGACCAGCCCCAGACCTCCAAATTCGACGCTTTCTTGAATTAAAGCGTGCGTCCCTATAAGAACATCTATACGTCTTTCTCGAAGTGCTTTTTTTATCTCCATCGCTTTTTTATTTGCCGTTTGGCTCGACAGGCTGGCGACCTTGATCCCTAGTGGTTCAAACCAGCTGGTAAAATTAACGAAGTGTTGTTCAGCCAAGATTTCGGTTGGCGCCATAACGGCGACTTGCAAGCAGGACTTTGCGCAAGACAGCGCTATTAAAGCTGATACCAATGTCTTCCCTGAGCCAACATCTCCTTGAAGTAGTCGGTTCATAGGCCTTGGTCCTTCAAGGTCTCTGAAAATTTCATTGACACAACGGGTTTGGTCATCGGTCAAAATGAATGGCAATTCGGCCATCATCCTGTCTTCCATTTCCGAATGCCTCGTAATACGAACTGATTCGCTATTGGCGGAGAGCGCTTTCTGTTTAGCTATAGATATGTAAAAGGCACATAATTCCTGAAAGGCGATGCCAGAGCGAGCTTCCTCCGCTTCATCGATCGTTTGAGGTGAGTGAATTCTTTGGATTTTCTTAAGCAACTCAGAATCAAGGTTGGAAACGTTTTCCTTCAGTGTCATTTCCACTAATTTAGCGATTCTAGATTGGTTCATACCTTTAGTTAGACGGTAGATCGGAGTTAGTCTTTTTTCAGGCCGCAATGGTTTGGTTTTAGAGAGAGCGTATATTGGGTGAATAAACATAAGCCTCTTGCCGACCATAATGGCTCGGCCAAAAGCGGATAGGTATGAATTGGGCGAAAAGCTATCTTGTTGATATTTGGAAAAATTGAATAGCTTGATGGTTAGTTCTCCTGAGTGGTCTCGAACCGTCACCTCAAGACTGCGCTTTTTGCCGAAGACAACCCGCGCTCTGACAATTTTGCCGTGAATGAGAGCTGGTTCGTTGAACTGTAGGTCAATGATTTCTTTTAAGTCAGTTCGGTCTTCATAACGAATTGGCTTGAAAAGAAGCAAGTCAACCACCCGCTCTATGCCCAGCTTTGAAAGTGTTTGGCAAAATTTCGGGCCCACGCCTTTTAATTGGTCCAAGGACCCAAAGGAGTCGATTTGTGTCTTTTTGGAGTTTCTTATCGGTGTGCTCGGCGATGTGCGGGATGGCGAGTTAGCTCGCTACTATGGCCTCTATTTCGACTAGGCTGTTCTTTGGCAGGGAGCTTACGCCAACTGCCGCACGAGCCGGGAAAGGTTCCGCGAAGTAATGAGCCATCACTGCATTAAACTCGGCGAAGTTCTCTAGATCTGTGAGATAAGCGTTAATTTTGACACAATTAGACATGCGCGCCCCAGACTCTTCAATGATAGCTCGAAGATTGATAAAAGCCTGATGAGCCTGGTCACCAAAGTCCCCCCCAATCAATTCGCCGCTAGCCGGATCTATTGGGATTTGTCCTGATACAAAGGTTAACGTGTTAGCTTTTACTTTGATCGCTTGCGAGTAAGTCCCAATGGCAGCTGGGGCTTTATCTGTTTTTATGATTTGTTTCTCCATTTGATCGCCGCGCTTCCTAGTTTCCTGACCGGGCCAGATTCAATACAAAAGGAGATCTTCGCAGGTGTCGCATCAGCCGAGCTAAATGGGAGCGGTCTTTTACAAACAAACTCATTACTAGCGTACTTACTTCTGAATTACGCTCCTCTACGCCAATATTATCTATACCCGTTTCTGTTCCTGTAATTTCGGAAGCGATTTCTGCCAGGATGCCTTTCCTTCGCAAAACATTAACTTTCAAATTCGTCCTAAAATCTCCCGTTGTCGTGATCGTCCAGCGTGCGGGAATGAGTTCATGGGCTGCTCTACGTCTTATTTCCCCCAAATTGGGGCAGGTTTCAATATGTACGACAAAGCCTCTCCCTGGGGTCATGTGTCCTACGATATGATCGCCAGGCACGGGGCCGCAACACCTTCCATAGTTTATAACGAGACCTTCACCGCCTTGTATCGCGACTGGACCTCCTCCCTCGACCTCTACAGCTTCATAGTTGGGATTATCCGCTGCAAGCAATTTTTGGGCAGCTACGTAGGCTAGCAAATTTCCATTACCAATGGCCTCAAGTAGCTCATCTAATCGTCTCACGCCCATTTCTTTAAAAACTTTTCGAAGTCTTCGGAAGTCGAGATTACTGATGCTGGTATTCGCGTTGCCAAGAGCGCGGTTCAATAGGACTCTACCGAGGCTTATCGCTTCTTCGTTGTGCTGATTTTTTAACTCGTGGCGGATAGCTGAACGAGCTCTGGATGTAACTACGAAAGTCAACCAGTCGGGATTGGGCTTGGAAGTTTCTCCCCTTACGATTTCGACTACCTGGCCGCTCTCAAGCTGCTGGGAAAGAGGCGCAAGAGCGCCGTCGATTTTGCAGCTAACACATGAATTTCCAATATCAGTGTGAACATTGTAAGCGAAGTCGACAGCGCTCGCTCCAGTCGGGAGTTCTAAGATTTTTCCCTCCGGCGTGAAAACGTAAACCTCATCGGGAAAAAGGTCGACCTTAAGGCTGTCAATAAATTCTAAGGGATTTCCTGCTCTCTTCTGCAGATCCAAAAGGCTTTGGGCCCACTGCCTGGCTCGCTGTTGATTTTGCTCAAATTCCCCATCATTCTTATACAGCCAATGGCCAGCTATGCCATTTTCTGCCACGGCATGCATTTGCTTAGTTCGAATCTGAACTTCTATTGGCACGCCATGCATACCAAAAAGACTCGTATGTAGCGACTGATAGCCATTCACTTTGGGGATTGCGACGTAATCCTTAAACCTCGTTACCACTGGTTTATACAGATTATGGACAACACCCAGTGCGCGGTAGCAGTTATCCGCATGATCGACTATGAGGCGAAAACCAAAAACATCCATGATCTCATTGAACGACTTCTGTTGGGAGCGCATCTTCTTGTAAATGGAGTAGATGTTTTTCTCTCTACTTACCACCTCGGCGCTTATGCCTTCTCTATTGAGAGCCGCTGAGATGCTGTCTCTGATTTCGTGTACGAGTTCTTTGCGATTCCCCCTTGCGGATTTAACGGCACGCTCAATTCTATCCGCTCGAAAGGGATACAGAGCTTTGAAACCGAGTTCCTCTAATTCGATTCTCATTGAATACATGCCCAAGCGATCGGCTATTGGCGCGTAAAATTCGAGAGTTTCTCGGGCGATTCTTCTCCTCTGGTCTGAAGACATAACTCCAATAGTCCGCATATTGTGAAGCCTGTCCGCCATTTTCACTAGGATAACGCGGATGTCTTTAGCCATTGCCAAAGCCATCTTCTGAAAATTTTCTGCCTGGGCTTCATCCCTCGACTTAGAAATTTTGGTTAATTTCGACACGCCATCAACTAGGCCAGCCACTGAATTACCGAACTTTTTAGTAAGGACTAACTTGTTTGCTTCAGAATCCTCGATAACATCGTGTAATAAGGCGGCCGAAATGGTCTCACTGTCCATCCTCATACCCGCAAGTGTTTTGGCAACTGCTGTAGGATGCGTAATATACGCGTGCCCAGTGCGGCGTGTTTGACCCGCATGAGAGTAGGCCGCATATTTGTAGGCTCTCGAGACTTTCTGACGTTCTTTAGGCGGAAGGTAATCTAAGCAATCAACCAGGGAGTCAAGGTCAGTCGGATCGGCGTTACCTTGACTCCTAGCGTCGTTGGCGAGTTGAGTTAGGAAGTATGAGTCAGTTTCTAGATTAGGAGGCAGAGCTCTCATCCGTGGAGGGTGACTCGTTGATATTGCTCTTTAGGAAGTTGAAATTCAACTCAATCTCTTCCTCTGAGCCTAGATCTTCCTCCTCAGAGATCTCGAGCTCGTCCAGATATTTATTGTCGACAAGACCCTGAGCGATCTCCCTAAGCGCAATAACGGTGTGTTTGTCATTTTCTTCCGGAACTAAGGGATCGACGTAGTATTTCCTGAGGCTTCTTGCTCGCCTACTAGCCAGCATCACCAATTCAAAGCGATTCTCAACGTTTTCAAGACAGTCTTCAACTGTAACTCTCGCCATAGATGCTCGTTCCAAAACCAGAAGGATGAGTATACTACTCGTCTAGCTTCAGGAGCACAACGCCCCAAAAAGAATCTGGTGCCTTAACCTAAACCCGAACACGTCGGTAGGTATGCTTGTCGGTTTTATTTTTTAGATCGATTTTTTATTATCGAAAATAGTTGATCCCTGGTCTCCTCCAAAATGTTATTGGTGAGGACATGCTGGTAGTTTGCGGACTGTCGCATATCATCTTCAGCCTGAGCTAGCCTTCGATTTATCGATTCTTGAGAGTCTTGACCTCTTTTCTGAAGCCTCGCCTCGAGGTCGGATAGCGATGGGGGAAGCAGAAAAATGCTTGTAATATCAGAATCAAGCTTCATCAGTTGAGCGGCTCCCTGCCAATCTATTTCAAGTATTACGTCTAAACCCTTTTCCTGTTTCTCAGCTATCGCTCTTTTTGATGTGCCGTAAAGGTTCCCGAAGACCTCTGCAAACTCAAGAAACTCCTCATTTTCAGCCATTTCTAGGAAACGAGATCTCGATATAAAGTAGTAATCAAGACCATTTTTTTCGCTCCCTCTGGGCTTTCGCGTGGTGTGGCTCACGGAAGTCGTTATGGTCTTTTCCATTTCGATCAGGGATGAAAGGACGCTCGACTTTCCTGCGCCAGAAGGCGCTGATAGAACGAATAAATTGCCCCTTCTCATTCTATGTTTTGAGTTTGTTCACGGATCTGTTCGATGAGTATCTTTAAATCAAGTGCTCTTCGCGAAGACTGGATATCTGTCGATTTGGACCCCATGGTATTCGCTTCACGGTTGAGCTCTTGCGCAATAAAGTCAATTTTTTTGCCATGAGGACCTTTTGAGGACATAAGTTTTTCGCAGTCCCTGATATGAGCCTGAAGCCTATCTAGCTCTTCGTGAATGTCACTCTTTTGAGCTAGTATCGCGAGCTCTTGTAATATCCTGTCTTCGTCAATTTGAGAATCAAAAAGATTCGTCCTTCTTCGTAACTCTCGGCGTTGTTTCTCGTTGATCCTGTTTAGGTCATCGCGTTGCGCTACAAGTAAATCGTCTATTGAGCTCAGCCGCCTCGCGACAGCGGCCCCGAGAGCCATTCCTTCCGACGCCCGCCCGCCAATGAAACTCTCTAGCGTTTGACGGAAAAGAGAAATAATGGGCTTTTTCTCGAAAGAAATACCGTTTTCTTTATAAGGTCGGTTATCCCTCAACCATTCTGATATTTCACCAAAAGTTATTGCTCGGGTTTCAGGTATTCTTTTTCTTATTTCCTTCAAAAGGCGATTAAGCTTTGCGAGCTCTTTAGTGTCGTCTTTGGCCTTGGAAGAGTTACTCACAACTTTTAAGGTTGCTTCAATTTTGCCTCTTTCTGTCTTTGCCTGAGTGATTTTTTTTAATTGCTGCTCTAATCCCAAATCTCTGAAAGGCAACTTTATTTGAATGTCAAGAAAGCGAGCGTTAACAGATTTGATTTCCCACGTTAGCGTAGAGTCTGCTCCTTTTTGTGAACAAAGCGCATATGATGTCATGCTCAAGATTTTGCTCATGATAGAAATTTCGGATAGGTTTCAGATTGAAATGTTACATAATACGAGATCCGCGCCGATGTTTCGAGAAAGATGAATTTAGATTGAAATCAATTTCACCGCATCAATCATCTAAGGATTTAGGAGTCATGTTCTGTGAGACATAACGATAGAGAGACGGATCAGATGAGGAGCGTTTCCTTTGCACGCAACTACACTCGTCATGCAGCAGGGTCGGTTCTGGCTGAATTTGGGGATACGAAAGTGATTTGCACCGCGATTGTAGAAGAGGGAGTGCCGAGGTTCCTAAAGGGAAGTAAACGGGGTTGGCTTACCGCTGAATATGGAATGTTACCCTCGTCAACGAATACTAGGAATGATAGAGAAGCGGTTCGAGGAAAGCAAAATGGTCGCTCTATAGAAATCCAGCGTCTAATTGGAAGGTCTCTACGGGCCATGGTAGACATGGAAAAGCTGGGTGAAAGAACGATTAAGGTCGATTGTGACGTCATTCAGGCAGATGGAGGAACTAGAACAGCATCAATATCAGGAGGCGCTATCGCAATATGTGATGCCCTTCGCTCTGTAGGGAAGTTCGAAGAGAGTATTGATCTGATTGCTTCAGTAAGTGTTGGAATGATAGAAGGAGAGATTCTATTGGACCTCGACTACATAGAGGACTCTGGCGCCGATACAGATATGAATTTTGTCTTTCTGGAAAATCATGGGTTCATTGAGATTCAGGGGACTGGGGAAAAGAAAGCTTTTACGGCGGCTGATTTCTCAAAGATGCTCGCTCGAGCGGAGAAAGGGATAGAAAATATCCTCTCCATACAAAGGAAAATGCTTGGTGAGTTGGCGGAGTGAGCAATAAAGTACCACGAGACGGATTCGTCGAATTTCTGATAGAGAGCGAAGTTCTGCTTTTCGGAGACTTCGAGTTGAATTCAGGTAGGAAAAGCCCCTATTTTTTTAATTTAGGTAATATCAATTCTGGAGAAGCTTTGCGCTCACTTGGTGAAGCTTATGCGCGAACCATAATAGAGAGTGACATTAGAGTTGATGTGCTTTTTGGCCCTGCCTACAAAGGGATTCCGATTGCTGTTAGCACTAGTATGGCCCTAGGAATGATGGGGTCTGATGTCAGTTTCGCGTTTAATAGGAAAGAGGCGAAAAACCACGGTGAGGGAGGCAACATCGTTGGAGCAGACATTAGGCGAAAAGTGCTCATCCTAGATGACGTCCTGACTTCCGGTAAAGCTCTCAAAGAAAGTATAGGTATATTGAAGTCCAATGGTGCCGATGTTGTAGGGGCCTTAGTGGCGCTTAATAGAGATGAAATTGACGAAAACAAACAAACTGCTAGACAACTACTCGAGGAAACCGAAGGGATTAATATCATCTCAATCTGTTCGATCAAAGACGTGGTGAACTATCTAGAAAAAGACCCAGAAAGAAGACGCTTTGCAGAGAAAATCAGGGATTATCAGAGCGTTTATTGCTCCTGAGATTGAACATGATCGTCTTTTCCCCCATGGCCCTGAATAATTATCTGCTCAATTAAGAACCAATCCAGAGCTATTCTTTCTGAGGGTTTTGACTTGAAATTGGAGTCAGCAAAATCTAACAAGTAACCTCTGATCATCCTTATTAGAAACTCGATTCTCACGTCAGCGGAGCTCTCTGGTTGGTTCGATGCATCAAGCTTCTTCTCAAAATAATGCTCTTTTAATACGCCTTCGAGCCGCCTGAAAATCCGATGGGCTCTCCGACTAATTTTATCTTCGCTTCTATTTAGATCGTTTGATATTAAAAGATTAGCCAAGCCAGGATTAGCCTCTAGATAACGAAAGAAAATCAGTATCGTATGGCGACAACGAACAGTTACATCGCTGTGTATTTTGTCTGCATTACTCTTCGTAATCTCCTGCAATAAGTTTTCTTCCTCCTGACGGAGTAAGGACTCATATATCTTGATTTTGCTTGGAAAATGACGATAAAGCGCCGCCTCCGATATCCCGATTTCCAAAGCTAGTTGGGCTGTTGAGACGTGACTGCTGCGGGAGGAGGCAAGTATCTTCAAAAGAGCAGTTAGAATCTCCTTTTTCCGGTTCTGCCTAGGCATTTCAAGTTAGCTGCGAACCAATTCCGTCGTCTGTAAACAATTCTAACAGGAGCGCATGCTGCTCACTTCCATCAATTATCTGCACACTACCAACACCCGCTTCTATTGCCTCAAGTGCCCCCCTCACTTTTGGGATCATTCCTTCATTGATAACTTTAGAAGCTATCAAACGAGACGCCTCTTTTTTGTCTATCTCCTTAATTGTTTCCCCGCTTGAATCTAATATTCCTCGAACATTGGTTAGGAGAATAAGTTTGCTCGCGTTAAGGAATTCCGCGATTTTTGAGGCCGCGGTATCGGCATTAACGTTATAGGATAAACCGTCTTCGCCAATCGCTATCGGCGCGACGACCGGGATAAAATTTGACTCTGCGAGAGATGTAAGTACCCGTGTTTGGACTTGAGTTATTTCTCCGACTTGGCCCAGATCAATGGTTTTATCTGTTCTTTTTCCGGACGCGTTTGTGAACGTCGCTTTCTTTGCCATCAGTAGATTCCCATCCTTGCCGGTAAGACCAATTGCTTTTCCGCCATACCGATTGATGAGAGATACAATCTCTTTGTTGACTTGACCACCAAGCACCATCTCAACAACCGCCATTGTCTCTGAATCCGTCACTCGGTTGCCATCCACAAATTCTGAATGAATCTCTAGCTTGCTAAGCATTTTACTGATCTGAGGCCCTCCCCCATGCACAATGATCGGGTTAATACCAATCAGCTTTAGAAGAGCGATATCGCTAGCGAATGAATGCTTTAGGTGTTCTTCCGCCATGGCGTTACCGCCGTATTTGACAACCATGGTTTTCCCTTGGAATGTCTGTATATACGGAAGTGCCTCGGTCAGAACTTTTGCCACGATGGGAGAAGGTTCAGCAACCATTTTTTTCTCCTAGGTCTTTAGAAATAACTTTTTTGAGCATGGGTAGCTCACCCGAGCCTTGCGCTATGTCGTTTTTTGAGATGCACCCTGAATTCTGTATAAATGATATCTATCAGCTCGCGAGACAAACTATCTTTGTCTGTTTTAGCAATTGTTCTCTCCTTTGTCCCGGAGACAAAAGTAACCTCGTTCTCATTACTTTCGAAACCTATATCCTTTCTGGATACGTCATTGACAACGATTGCATCAAGATTCTTATCCTTTAGTTTGATTTTAGCGTTTTGTACGGGGTTATTTGTTTCCGCGGCAAAACCGATAACCAAGGGTCTTTCTTCCATGCTAGCCACATGCCTTATTATGTCTGGAGTTTCCTCTAGCTCAATCCTCGGGGAGGTTTTGGCCAGGTCGCGCTTCTTTATTTTGTTCGCAGAGATTGTTTTGGCTCTGTAGTCGGCAACTGCTGCAACGCTTATAAATAGATCTGTTTTTGGTATCTCTCTCATTACCTGGTTTAACATTTCCTCAGCATTGGAGACATCTATCCTTTTGATTGCTTCCTTGGACGAGGCCACACCGGGACCTGCAATGAGTGTGACATTAGCTCCTAACGCTAAAGAGGCTTCTGCTATGGCCACGCCTTGTTTGCCTGAACTATTGTTAGAAATGTATCTGACTGGATCCAATGCCTCTCTGGTGGGGCCAGCTGTAACGGTGACGTTGAAGTCGTGTAGCTTTGCCGATTCGTCAGAAAAAATTGCCGTAAGAATTTGTTGAGGATCCGGCAAGCGGCCAGGGCCATATTCGCCACAAGCCTGCTCACCGGTGCTTGGAGGAATTATCTGATAACCCATATTGCTCATAGCCTCAAGATTTCTCTTAGTTGCGGGATGAGATAGCATTACATGGTTCATCGCCGGGCATACGAAAATAGGGGATTTCGTTGCAAGACAGAGGGTAGAAAGAAGGTCATTCGCCATCCCTGTCGCTAGGCTGCCGATGCAGTTCGCGGTAGCGGGCGCAATGAGAATTTGGTCTGCCCATCGGGAGAGCTCTATATGACCCATAGCGCTTTCGGCGTCTGGGTCCCAAAGGGAGTCCCTCACTTTTCTGCCCGAAACGGCCTGCAAGGCCTCCGCGGTTACAAAGCGGTGAGCGTTTTTGGTCATAACCACTTGCACTTCGGCGCCGAACTTCACGAGGTGGCGCACGAGGTCTGGTGTCTTGTAAGCAGCTATTCCTGCAGAAATACCTAATATTATTTTCCGGTTTCTCACTTCAGGTATCTTTCGCATAGTTGCGTCGGTCCTAGCGGTAAAACAGGGCGCAAAGCTTAGAAGGCTTTTTGTCGTTATTGAACCAAAATTTTAAAAAACTTCACTTTAGTTGCTCAGATAGAAACGCTCTGGTATAAACTTCTGCCGAGAAACGAGGTGCCCCAAATGTCGAGAGTTTGTCAGGTGACAGGTAAGAAGCCGATGACTGGAAATAACGTCAGTCATGCTCAAAATAAAAATAAACGCAGGTTTATGCCAAATCTGCGCTTCCACCGTTTCTGGGTGGACTCGGAAAACAGGTATGTAAGGTTAAAGGTCTCATCTAAAGGCATGAAAATAATCGACAAAAAGGGTATCGACGAGGTGCTCAAGGACGTTAGGGCGTCAGGGTATAAAATATAGAACCCCGGACAGAACGGGGTTGTCACCTAATGTAAAGGGAGCGTGCTATGAGAGAAAAAATAAAGTTGGTTTCAAGCGCTGGAACTGGGCACTACTACACAACGGATAAAAACAAAAAAAACATGCCGGATAAGATGGAGATTAAGAAGTTTGACCCAGTAGTTCGTAAACATGTTGTTTACACGGAAGGCAAGATTAAATAGCTGTCTGTGCCAGAACTGCCGGAGGTCGAAACTACTAGGGCCGGTATCCGACCCTATATAAAAGGTAAGACTCTCACCAGCTTCCACGTGCGACAAAAGTTGCTCAGATGGCCTGTGGAGCTTCCCAATACAATCAAGGGCAAGAGTGTCGATGAGGTCGAAAGAAGGGGAAAGTATATTCTACTTAGAATGGCCTCGGGCTGTCTGATCATACATCTGGGAATGTCGGGGAGTCTTAGGATAGTTCAAGGGTCTGCAGCGGTGTCCCAACACGATCATTTGGATCTCACTTTTGATGGTCTAAGCTTGAGGCTAAACGACCCTAGACGATTCGGGAGCGTGCACTTCCACAAAGGTATCCCCGAAACACATTGGTTGCTGCATAAACTCGGCCCTGAGCCGCTTGGTGAAGAGTTTTCTGAAGACTATCTTTTCCGTCAATCCAGAAGAAAGAGAGTAAGCGTTAAAAGCTTTTTGATGGACAGTTCGGTCGTTGTGGGTGTAGGTAATATTTATGCCACCGAGGCGCTCTTTTCGGCGCGGATAAGGCCTACTGTGCGGGCGGGCAATTTGAGTAGAAAAGCTTGTGGGAATCTAGTTTCAGAGACAAAAAGAATACTCCAAGCGGCTATAAAGCTTGGAGGAACAACATTACGGGACTACGTTGGAGCAGGTGGGAAGCCGGGTTATTTTACACAGAGCCTAAACGCATACGGACGGGAAGGAAGACCCTGTCGGGTTTGTGGGGATGTCCTACAGAGAATTATTCTTTCTCAAAGATCTACCGTCTTCTGCGGGACCTGTCAGGTGAGGTTCGGCTGGTCTTAAATCAATGATTGCGAGCCAGATTGCTGGCAACGGCAGGATGCACAAATTGTGATATGTCTCCACCAAGGGCAGCTATTTCCCTGACTAATGTAGAGGAAATGAAGGAGCATTCTTTTGAGGTCGGAAGGAAAACATACTCTATGCTCGGATCTAAAGAGGTGTTCATCTCTGCCATCTGAAATTCGTAATCGAAGTCTGTGACGGTCCTTAGACCTCGAAGAATGAATGGAGTGCCCTTCGAAGAGGCATAGTCCACCAGCAAGGTATTGAAGCCCTCTACCTCTACTCTCGCTCCGTACTCGGAAAGAACGGTCTTGCAAAGAGCTATGCGGTCAGCCAGGTCTGTTTTGGGATCCTTTTGTGCAGAAGTTCCGATCGCTAGAATGACTCTGTCAAATAATTTGAGAGCTCGTTCGACGAGGTCGGTATGCCCATTGGTTATCGGGTTGAACGATCCGGGGTACACTACTGCGTTGGAAGACATAACGATTCGATCTGATTTTTCTGGATCATATATTTCGGTTCGCTCTACCGCAAGCTTACGGCGTTAGGTTCACGGCGTTTGCTTCGCTTTTCAGCAAGTATTCCAGCTCTATGGCCTCCGCTACTTTCCTTATAGATACTTAATGAATGCTTTTGACACAACTCTTTCAGGAATTTTATATTGCTCCCCTCGAGATAAATAAGTTGTCCTTCCGACAACCTCTCTTTTATCAAGGATACTGTTTTTTCTAGTATCTCAAGGTTGGAGAATGGCGGGTCTAAAAAAAAGATATCGAACTGCTCGGGACATCTTTCAAGAAAAGATTGTGCAGTTGCGTGAAAAATCTGACAGTTTTCTGCATTCAAAAGCTCTGCGTTAGATAAAAGGGAGAGATAGACTTTTTTTGATTTTTCTACCAAAAAGACGCAGTTAGCGCCGCCCGAAGCGGCCTCGAAGCCCAGAGCCCCTGACCCGGCAAATAAATCGAGGCATCGGCTGTTCCTTATAATTGGCCGTAACCAGTTGAATAGTGTTTCTCGCTGGCTCCCTAGCGTTGGCCGCAGCCCATCGATAGAAGGGAAAGAAAGCACCCTTCCTCCCCACTTGCCGCTTATTAATCGAACACTTCCTCTCTGGTTAACTCCCCTTTTTGCTCTCATATAAGGGCCTTCATTTCCATTGCGTCTTCTGCCACTAGAAGACAATAATAGATGGGAGTTTTGAAGGCAGTCAAAACGAGTAATTCATAGTTATCTTGGGCTAAGTAAATGGCAATTCCTTCCTTAACGACCGAAGGCAATTCAGCTGGCAAACTAAGGCGTGGCCTTGGAAGCTCGAGGAAAAAGCTTACCTCTTTGTTCGCTGATCTTATCTTGGGACCAAAAAAGATAGAGAAAGATTTTTTCAAGGATCTGGAGAGTGCGCTTCTGTCAGTTGATATAGGTCCTAGTAGTGTCAACTATATGTTCGAAAGTTTAGTGGACAAACTCCCTCGTTCCAGTTTGTCGGATCCAAAAATATTATTACCTGAATTAAAGCGCATCATGGTGGAAAAGCTCTCCTCCTATCACTCAGAAATGGAAATAGGCTCTAGCGCGCCGCATATAGTCTTTTTCGTCGGTGTAAACGGCGCTGGTAAAACAACAACAATAGGAAAATTAGCTGAGAGATACTCGGCAAAAGGAAAGTCAATTCTGTTAGCGGCAGGCGACACCTTTAGAGCAGCGGCCGTTGATCAGTTGAGCCAATGGGCGGATAGATCTGGGGCTCAGATTATCTCCTCGGCAGGATCCTCTGATAGTGCCTCTGTCATCTACGATGCGATACAAAAGGCGCAATCTTCGGAGATTGATCTGCTTCTTGTCGATACAGCTGGGCGTCTGCAAGCTAACTCTCAACTCATGGACGAATTGAAAAAAGTAAAAAAGGTTACTGGCAAGCTGTCGGAGGGGGCTCCTCACGATATCGTATTGGTGATTGATGGTTCTGCAGGACAGAATGCGATTTCTCAGGTTGCTGAATTCGACAGGGCCTTAGGTTTGACCGGGCTGGTAGTAACCAAACTTG
Source organism: K189A clade bacterium (assembly GCA_902631405.1). Taxonomy (GTDB): domain Bacteria; phylum Pseudomonadota; class Gammaproteobacteria; order Pseudomonadales; family Azotimanducaceae; genus UBA4421. The sequence continues at coordinate 44,063 of CACOYI010000012.1, forward strand.
ACGGCGGTGCGCGCGGCGGAGTGATCTTTTCGATAGAAAGTGAACTGGATGTTGAATTACCAATTTTCTTTATTGGGGTCGGCGAATCGAAAGAGGATTTGTTGGATTTCAATCCCCTTGAGTACGTTGAAGCTCTTTTGCCTTGGGACGATTTTTAGATGTCGCAGACCCCTTTGATATCTCTGGTCAGAGTCTCAAAGAAGTTTGGCAGTGGACAGGAAGCGCTATCGGAGATTAGTGCGGAATTTCATGAAGGTACCGTTACCTACGTTACTGGTCACTCTGGTGCGGGCAAAACTACTTTGTTAAGACTAATTTTTGGCGCGGACAAGGCGTCACGTGGAAAAGTGTTGGCGGCTGGGCGAGATATAGGAAAGCTCACCATCGCAGAGCTACCTTGGTATCGGAGGAACGTGGGCGTCGTTTTTCAGAATCCGAACTTAATCTCGCGACGTTCTATTTTTGAGAATGTGGCCTTACCTCTGCTGATAGACGGGGAGAAACTAAGTCAGGTTGAGAAAAGAGTAAGGGGAGCTTTATCGCGTGTACATTTGGCTGGAAGAGAGAATCTTTTCCCCTACCAACTCTCCATTGGAGAACAGCAACGGGTCGGATTGGCGCGGTCGATAGTGAGGCGTCCAATTATTCTGATCGCAGATGAACCGACGGGTAATTTAGACCCTGAACTGTCAAGGACGATTTTTGGTTTGCTGAGCGAATACTCGGCTACGGGTGCGGCTGTGATTGTTGCTAGCCACGACATTAATTTGGTACGTGCATACAAAGGGCGGGAATTCAGCTTAAATCAAGGGAGAGTGATAACAAATGATGAATAGAAAAATTCGTCATTGAGGCTTCCCTTTTGAAAAAGGATTTTGAAAGAGATCTATTCGCCGCCCCTAAATTGGGTCGGCGCCTAGTTAATTGGCTTAGAGATCATATCCGTGTTGCCCATGAGGTATCAAAGAATGTGAGTTTAGAGCTTTTCGGCAGTTTTTTAACTTGGTTTATCATGGGGCTTTCGCTTTCTTTCCCGGCGGGCTTATATCTCGCTCATTTAAATGCTGAGAAGGTTGAAGGATTGGTCGGCCTGAAGGGTGGGGTAGCAATTTATTTTCAAACGGGAACAACCGAATCCGAAATAGCTATTATTCAAGATTGGATAGCGCAAAATCCCGAATTGGAATTGAAAGAAATAAGGTCAAGTGAAAAGGCCTTTGTGGACCTTATGTCAATAATCTCCGACCAGACAGAGGAGCCTAGCATTTTAGAGGGTATCGACCATACGGTCTTGCCAGCAAGTATGCTGGTTGAATTGCCGTCCGGTTACGACGAGCGCCGCCTAGCCGCGTTGAAAGCTGAAATAGAAGAGCTTCCCAGGGTTGATTTCGTGGCCATGCAATATGAATGGTTGGAACGTTTAGCCGCCTTTCAGTCGCTAATTGAAAATCTTTGGATTTTGAGTGCACTGTTATTTGGGCTCGCTTCAGTTTTGGTAACATCGATATCTGTTAGTTTTGCGATTCGGAGCCAGCTAGAGGAACTAAAGGTTTTTCAATTCTTAGGAGCCTCCAAAAGACAAGGAAGGCGTCCATTCATTTACCTAGGTGCTATTTTCGGAATCGGAGGCGGGCTTGTAGCGCTTTTCATTTTGGCCGTGGTTTTGAGCGTTATTGAGCCCAGTCTCTCCTCCCTGTATTCGTCTTACGGCCGAGAAGCATTTATCGTAGGGTTCGATTTGTATTTCAGCTTGATTCTCATTTTATCTTGTATGGTTTTGGGAATTATCGGTGCTAGATTGGCGTCCGGCCGAGAGCTTGATAATTTGGATGATATGATAGCCTAAACTTTCATTAGCACTCTCTTTATAAGAGTGCTAATATAAAAGAAAGTGTTACTGGAAGTAGCAGATGAATTCACAAGTAATGATGTTGCCTTCACTCTCTCCGGGATTGGATATAGACTCCTATTTACGG
>CACOYI010000013.1 GCA_902631405.1 K189A clade bacterium
GAGAATCCCATTCTGCTTATCCACGATGTTGGGGCAGGCGGACTTTCTAACGCGCTCCCTGAACTGGTAAACGATGCCGGGATGGGTGGCCAGATTGAATTGAGAGACGTCAATAGCGCGGACTCCAGGCTGTCGCCACTAGAGCTCTGGTGCAATGAAGCTCAGGAAAGATACGTTTTGGCCATTCAGCCAGCGCAGTATGAAGAGTTCCAATTTATATGTGAGAGAGAGCGTTGCCCCGTTGCGTTGGTTGGCCACGCAACCGAAGAAAAGCGTCTCTTGATCTCTGATTCGCATTTTGGAAACAATCCTGTTGATCTGCCTCTAGAGGTGCTCCTAGGAAAGCCGCCCAAGACTCGCAAGGAGTTTCGACGAGAGGCCATAAAGAATAAGCCTTTAAATCTAGATCACATTGCATTTGAAGAGGCGATCAAGAGAGTTCTTTTTTTTCCCGCAGTGGGGAGCAAGCAGTTCCTTATCACGATCGGGGACAGAAGCATTACCGGTTTAGTTGCCTGCCAACAGATGGTTGGTCCTTGGCAAGTCCCTGTTTCCGATGTGGCCGTAATGCACCAGGATTTTGACGGATACACCGGCGAGGCTTTTTCCGTAGGGGAAAGAAGCCCACTTGCTAAAATCAACCCCGCAGCGGCGGCGAGAATGGCTATTGCTGAGTCACTCACTAACCTAGTCTCTGCCGACTGCGACTCATTGGATAGAGTTGTCTTCTCAGCGAACTGGATGGCAGCCTCGGGTTCAAATATCGAAGATCAAGCTCTGTTCGATTCGGTCAAAGCGATCGGGGAGGATCTTTGCCCACAACTAGGGATGGCAATTCCTGTGGGCAAAGATTCGTTATCAATGCGGACAACTTGGAGGGAGAAAGAAAAAGAGAAATCAGTGCTTTCACCGGTTAGTTTGATAGCAAGCGCATTCGCTCCTGTGAAAGATGTACGTCTGACGACGACACCTGTTCTTCAGGATCGCGAGGGTACTGTCCTGGTTCTACTAAGCCTTGGGGGACAGAGATTAGGTGGAAGCGCTCTAGCCCAGGTCTATGGTCAACTTGGGGACGATTGCCCGGATCTAGATGATCCAATGAGATTTAGAGAGTTGCTAAATTGGATTATCTCAGCTAAACGGAACCAGAAAATCATGGCGATGCATGATCGTTCTGATGGGGGCTTACTAATCACACTCCTAGAAATGGCGTTTGCCGGTCGTCTTGGCTTAGATATTAGCCTCGAAACCAATGAGCTTGATCTGGCGTATCTTTTCAATGAGGAGTTGGGATTTGTTCTTCAAGTCCTAGAGAGCGACATAGGGTGGATTAAAGAAACAGTTGATGCTGATATCAGGATAGTTGCGATCCCAAGGCATGATGAGATGGTAAATCTGGTTCATGATGAAAAGACATTGCATTCGTTCACCCGTGGCGAGTTGCAACAAGAATGGTCTCGCACCAGCTACTCGCTACAGAGGATTCGTGATGATGAAGATTGTTCTGATCAAGAATTTGCTCGTATTTTAATGACCAGAAAAGAAGATCCCGGAATTCACTATACTAAAGGTATGAAGTGTTCTGAGGCCCCTCTGATTAATGTTGGCAAGGCCGCGAAGATGGCCATATTGAGAGAGCAGGGCGTGAACGGACAGAGGGAGATGGCCGCAGCTTTTATAAAAGCCGGCTTTGATTGTTTTGATGTACATATGAGCGACCTTGTGGAAGACAGTCTTTATCTTTCGAAGTTTGACGGTCTCGCAGCCTGCGGAGGCTTCTCCTATGGTGATGTCTTAGGCGCTGGAGGAGGATGGGCTAAAGCTATTTTGTTTGATGACGAATTGCGGCGAGCGTTCGAGGATTTCTTTTCGAAACAAGCCCCAGTGCTTGGCGTTTGCAACGGATGCCAGATGCTGTCGCAGCTTGGAGAGATAATACCGGGCGCGGAAAATTGGCCCAGCTTCGAAAGGAACAACAGCGGCCAATTTGAGAGTAGGACCGTGATGGTAAAAGTGTCAGAAAATTCTTCTCCATGGCTAGAGGGCTTGTCTGGATGCGTTGTGCCAGTCGCAGTTGCTCACGGAGAAGGGAGAGTAGAGTCAAGCGGGTTAATCGCGCCGGCGGACATAGATTCTCATGTCGCGATGCGATACGTCGGACCGAGTGATGAAGCGACTGAGGATTATCCATACAACCCCAACGGATCACATGGCGGTATCGCAGCAATCACCGCCGCTTCAGGTTCTATGCTAGCTATGATGCCTCATCCGGAAAGAACTTTTCGTTCTAGCCAGTTAATAGTCAGTGATCCCGGTTGGAAAGGGGATACCCCTTGGATGCAGTTCTTCAGAAATGCCAGGAGATTTATCTAGCTGCGAAGGCTCCGTTTGAACTCGATAACCTCGTTGTGAACAGGGTAAACCCCTGTAATCCGATCGCGAAAGAAATGCTTAAGTGTTTGGGTCACGACGGGAAAAGCGAGATTCTCCCAGGGAATTTCTGACTCTCCAAAGAGGGCGACATCGAGGGATTCAGTTCCACCTGAGAACTTTCGTTCGGCCAGATTGCTTCTAAAAAATATATAGATTTGGGAAATATGGGGCAGACTGAAAATTGTGTATAGATGAGGATCTATCACTTCTGCCTCAGCTTCTTCTCTTGTTTCCCTAATCGCACCCTCTAGGATAGTTTCTCCGTTTTCGAGAAAACCCGCGGGCAATGTCCAAAAACCCTTGCGAGGTTCGATGGCACGTTGGCAAAGCAATACCTGGGTCCCCCAAGTAGCTAGTGTTCCTGCCACTATTTTCGGATTGGTGTAGTGAATAGCGCCGCATTGTATGCAGACAGATCTCTCGTGTGTATCACCCGCCGGAATTTTTTTTTCTACTTTCGCTCCACAATCACTACAAAACTTCATGGTGGTATCATAACTCATTGATGGGCAGGTTTTTTAGAAATCTAAGATAGGGGGTTGGATGCTTTACAAATTAGGTGACATTTCGGTCATTGCTGAGGGCGATTATTGGGTGGCAGAAAACGCGACAGTCGTAGGCAGTGTTTTGCTGAAAAAGGACGCTAGCATATGGTTTAACGCAGTATTGAGAGGTGATACAGAATTAATCACTGTGGGTGAGGGTTCGAATGTTCAAGACGGCTCTGTTTTGCATACGGACCTTGGTTACCCAATCGATATCGGCCCTCATGTAACGATTGGCCACAAAGTGATGCTTCATGGCTGTACCATCGGAGAGGGGTCATTAATCGGAATAAATGCGGTGGTGCTAAATGGTGCAAAGATAGGAAAAAATTGCCTTATTGGCGCGAACTCGTTAATTACAGAGGGAAAGGAAATTCCAGACTATTCCATGGTTATGGGCTCGCCAGGAAAAATTGTTCGTACGCTCGATGCAGATCAAGGTGCCGCAATTAGGATGGGGGCCAAACATTATGTTGAGAATGCGAAACGGTTTCGTGATCAAATGGTGATCCAGCAAAAGGCTTGCTCCTCAAAATAGCTTCGCATTGGATTTACTGTTAGAAAGATAGTGTGTTGTCGCTGACGATCCGAGTAGAATGCTCCGGTAAGGGCATTGGCGCGTTAGTAGGTGGTGTCCAATGCCTCAATTGTCTAGGTGAGAAAAGACTATGAAAATTCAGCCTAAGGTAGGCAGCTCTAGCGGGGTAATGCCCTTTGGTAAATATAAACCGTTCCAACCAATAGGGCTTCTGGACCGTACCTGGCCTAATAAAACACTTCGGGCTGCGCCGCGGTGGTGTAGTGTCGATCTCAGAGATGGTAACCAAGCTTTGATAGATCCAATGAACGTGGGTGAAAAGCTAAGGTTGTGGAATCTTCTTCTCGAAATCGGTTTCTGCGAAATAGAAGTTGGTTTCCCTGCCGCATCACAGCCTGATTTCGATTTTGTCAGGAAGATCATTGAAGAAAAACTCATACCAGATGGGGTGTGGATTCAAGTTCTCTGCCAGGCCAGAGAGGAGTTGATTGAGAAATCGATTGAAGCAATCCAAGGTGCCGAAAATGTGATTTTTCATCTGTATAACTCCACTTCGACACTTCAAAGAAGAGTCGTTTTTGAGATGGACCGATCCGGAATCGTTGACCTAGCCTTAAACGGCACAAGTAGAGTGAGGCAGGGACTGGAAGGATTTAACGGTAATGTCACTTTCGAGTATTCGCCAGAAAGCTTTACCGGAACGGAGCTCGAGTTCGCCGTGGAGATCTGTGAAGCGGTCTCTGATACATGGGGGGCCAGTAGCGAAGATCCGATTATTCTCAATCTTCCGGCTACGGTTGAGATGGCGACGCCGAATATCTATGCGGATCAGATAGAGTGGTTTTGCAATAATTTGTCAAACAGAGAAAGAGCGGTAATAAGTTTGCACACGCATAACGATCGGGGAACCGGTGTGGCGGCAACGGAATTGGGTTTGATGGCAGGGGCTCAAAGAGTGGAGGGTACTCTCTTTGGCAACGGTGAGAGAACCGGAAATTGCGATATCGTCTCCGTCGCAATGAATTTATTTAGCCAAGGGGTTGATCCATACCTTGACTTGCGTGACATGCCGAAAATTAGGCAAGTTGCCGAGGCGGTAACTAAACTCAATGTCCATGAACGCCATCCTTACGCAGGCGATCTAGTTTTTACCGCGTTTTCCGGTTCCCACCAAGACGCAATAAAAAAGGGAATGGCAAAGGTCGACATGGAGAAATTAGAGCATTGGGAGGTGCCGTATCTGCCGATTGATCCAGGTGATGTTGGAAGCTCTTACAAAGAGACTGTGAGAGTAAACAGTCAGTCTGGGAAGGGCGGAGTGGGCTTTCTGCTTGAGGAATATTATGGAATATCCTTGCCGAGAGAGCTGTTAGTCGAATTCAGTTCGAGCGTACAAAACTTAACTGAAAGTCTTGATAGGGAGGTTAAACCGGAGGAAATCTACGAGAATTTGTTATCGGAGTATTCGGATGATTCAGGGCCATACAGGCTTGTAAGATATGAACTCTCAGATGGTGAGACTCAGGATCAAAAATGCCTGGCGGAAGTCGAGGTATCGCAAAATTTGGTTTCAATAAGTGGAGAGGGTTCAGGTCCTATCGAGGCTTTCGTGAACGCGATGGTAGAAACTTTGAACGAGCCAATATCAGTAAGAGGCTACCACGAGCATGCTCTTGGGAAGGGCAGTGATGCGAGTGCCATTTGTGTATTGGCAATCGATGGAGTTGATTCGGGCTCTAGTTGTTATGGCATTGGAATCAGCCGAAATACTATTACAGCAAGTCTAAACGCGATTATTTCTGCACTAAACAGGAAGTGGGCTCAGCAATAGCTTTTAATCTGTAATAACTTCCTCGGGGCTCTGCTCTTTAGATCTTTTAACCCTAAGAGTTTTGATCATGTTATCCTTGATAGAGATTGTTTCGATTCGATAGCTATCTATTTGTAGTCCTATATTCTGATCAGGCAGCGTTTCTAGGTGTTCGAGTACCAGACCATTGAGAGTTTTGGGTCCGCTAATTGGCAAGTCCCAATCTAAAGCTCTGTTGATATCTCTTAGGAGACTCGTGCCGTCTATTCTGAAACTATCATTTCCTTCGTTTACGATTTCTGAGTAGGTCGTCGGACTATCGCTCGTAAATTCGCCAACTATTTCTTCAAGGATATCCTCTAGGGTAACTATGCCCTCCACGTCACCATACTCGTCAACGACCAGAGCAAATCTCTCCCCCTCCTTTTGAAAGTTTAAAAGTTGTTTATTTAAAGGTGTTCCCTCGGGAACATAATACGCCTCTTTTGCCAGCCTCAATATGTCTGACTTCGATAGTTGTTTGTTGTCGAGAAGTTTGGCTAGTTGTCGTAAGTGAAGAACGCCAAGCACATTGGCAAAGGAGTCCTTATAAATAGGTAGCAAGGTATGAGGGCTGCTGGAAAGTTCTTGGATTATTTGCTCGATTGGATTTTCGATATCGATGCAGATCACCTCATTACGTGGGATCAGGATATCGTTTACCGTGACGCTTTCCAGATCTAAAAGACGCGTCATCATGCTTTGGCGCTCGCCTATTACCTCTCCGCCCTCGGTGACAACGGTTATCAGCTCTTCTTTTGAAAGTTGGTCATGATCTTCCTCAGAATCCCGTGTCATAAAGGGTTTGACCAGAGTATTGCTGAACCAATTGATCATAATAACTACAGGGCGAAGCACTTTTGATAAAGGGTCAAGCACAAAAACGGCTTTGAGCGACCACAATTCTGAGTTTTCGGCTGCGAAAGTCTTTGGAGCTACTTCGGAAAAAATCAGAAACAAGAGGGTCATGACCCAAGGAGCCATAAGCAGGCCTAAATCTCCGAAGTAATGAATGCCAATAACCGTTGCCAATGTTGCAGCACTGAAATTGACCAGATTGTTGCCGACCAGGATCACACCCAAGAGTCGATCGGGTCTGTCTAGCATTTTACTTGCCTTTCTCGCTCCTCTGTTTCCCCTCTTAACTAGATGTCTCAATCGATAGCGGTTGACGGCCATAAGTGCCGTTTCAGTACCGGAAAAAAAAGCAGAGAGGCCCATAAGCAAAACTATACATCCAATAAGAAGCATCCCCGAATTTTCTGCGCCCGCGAGCATTACGCGAGGTACTCGAGAACAAATTTGCTCCCAACGTAGCCGAGCAACAGGAAGCTGAATGCGGAGAGATTAAGCTTAACCACAGTATCGCCCCGCCAGCCATAGAAAGAATTGCCTATAAGTAGGCCGAGATAACATAGCCATGCGACACTCGGAAGGATTATGTGATGGGTAAGTTGTTGTTCGAACATGTTTTCTAAAAATAACAGTCCACTGATGATCGACAAGGCAAGCAGGGTGGTTCCTACCAATATCATTGAAATCATCAGCTTCTCCATCGTCTCAAGTGGTGGAAGCACTCTGTAAAAGTTCACCTTTGTCTGCTTCAGCTTGTTGTTTTGTATGGCGAACAACAGTGATTGAAGAGCTGCCGTAAGCAAACAGGCATAAGCTGTCAAAGATAGACCGATGTGTGCCATTTGGGGAGTCTCTAGAGGGATGGGATTGCTGACTCCTGGATCTACAGAGATCAATAACAGCAGGTTAATTATGCAGATCGGGAGTAATAGTAAGTTTAAGCTGACAATAGGCAGTTTCAGGCTGCATACCAAAACGAGACCGGTCATTATCACAGCCAGGTAGTTGCTCGCATAAAGCAAAGATAAATCCAGACCTCCAGTCGAGATGATTTTGGTTAGAGTGATAGTGGTATGGGGTAAAAGAGCAAGTAGTATCAGTAGTGAAAGTAGAATTGTTGTTTTGTTGTTTGACCGCGCATCAGCTGTCTGGTTTCTCACCTGGAGAAACGCTGCGACGTAAATTATCAAAGCTGCACCGGCTAGTAGGGAATTAGTGCCGGACATTGGTGTCTATCTGCAGACGATCTGAATTCGAGTCCAATCTTGCTTATTTCAAGTCAGTGTCGGATTATTCTGTCACATCATTAAGTAGGCTGGAAGACCGCTTCATACTCAAATTAGGATGCAGTGCTTGCAGTATTTTTGGTTGCATTATCAGGAGATTTTTCTGACCGATATGTCCGATAATCGGACTCAAGTTAAAGAGCCGACTACATGATTCACAGGAGTGGCGCTAAAAATGTTTGAAAATTTATCAAATAGATTAACGTCTAGCTTTAAGCGTTTGACGGGTGCGTCGAAACTCACCGAATCCAACATAGAGGATATTGTTTCTGATGTCCGTGTCGCTCTTTTAGAGGCGGATGTGGCGCTTGAGGTGGTAGAGGATTTCCTCTCCAGTGTCAGAAAACGGGCTCTGGGTTTATCCGTCGGTGAAGCACTTGATGTTCATCAGACTTTCGTAAAGATCGTCCATGAGGAACTGACGAAAATGATGGGGGAGAGTCAGTCAGAACTTTCCCTCAAAGCAAAACCGCCTGTAATTGTTTTGATGGCGGGGCTTCAAGGTTCGGGCAAAACAACCTCGGCAGCGAAGCTCGGCAAGCATATTAAGGAAAAATATAAGAAACGGGTCGCTGTGGCATCCGGTGACGTTTACAGGCCCGCTGCGATCGAGCAACTGCAGATCTTGTCAGATCAAGCTGGTCTGGATTTTATTGAATCGAACATTGAGCAAACACCAAGACAGATTGCAGAGGATGCCTTAAAAGAGGCGAAAGGTAGATTAATGGATGTCCTGCTCTTCGACACTGCTGGTAGACAATCGGTCGATGATGAAATGATGTCGGAGATTACTGACTTGTCTAGTGTCCTGTCACCTACAGAGACGCTGTTCGTCGTAGATGCCATGATGGGTCAAGATGCTGCAGCCTCGGCAAAGGCTTTTGATCAGGCTTTAGATCTAACTGGCGTCATCCTTACCAAGACTGACGGGGATGCGAGAGGCGGTGCCGCTCTGAGTGTAAAGGCCATAACTGGCAAACCCATTAAATTTCTGGGGGTCGGAGAAAAAATAGATGCGTTGGATGCTTTTCATCCAGACAGGATGGCCTCAAGAATACTTGGCATGGGCGATATCCTCACCCTTATTGAGGAAGCGGAAACTAAGGTTGATAAGGAAAAAGCCCAGAAGCTCGCTGCTAAGGTTCAAAAACGCCAGAAGTTTGACCTTGAGGATTTTCGTGATCAGATTGAACAAATGAGAAATATGGGGGGACTAGAAGGTATCCTAGACAAACTTCCCGGTGCTGCAAATATACCCGGCAGTGTGAATAGCTCCAATGAAGCAAAAAAATTTGAGAGGATGGGAGTCATACTTGACTCGATGTCAAGAAGAGAAAGGCAATTCCCCGACCTAATCAATCCGTCCCGAAAGAAAAGAATAGCCGCTGGCAGTGGGTCGCAAGTGAGCGAGGTGAACGGGTTGCTCAAGCAATATAAACAAATGCAGAAGATGATGAAAAAAGTGGGCAGAAAGGGCGGAATGCAAAGAATTGCTAGGAGCATGCAAAATATGGGTGGTGGGATGTTTGATGGCATTCCCAGAGGCCGTTAAAAAGATGCCAAATTGCTGGGCTTCCCAAAGGGGCAGATTGTTGCAACTAAGGCAGATTAAGATAATATTCTGCGCTCGAAGAAAAAACCCCTTGGGTAAAAACTATGGTGACGATCAGACTAGCTAGGCACGGTTCCAAAAAAAGTCCGTTCTACCACATTACAGTGGCAGATAGTGCTAAAGCCAGAAACGGAAGGTTCATAGAAAGAATTGGCTTCTACAACCCTGTTGCGAAAGGGAATGCGGAGGATCTTAGGTTGGACCTAGAGCGAGCGAACTACTGGTTGTCAGTTGGAGCTAAGCCTAGCGAGCGGGTGCGCCAGTTGTTGTCTGTAGCCAAGAAAACGGAGCTGGCTGCTAGCGCCTGATCCCAAAATACGACGGGTTAGGTTCGTGGCCTGTTTAATCGACGAGTCAAAAATTCAAGTGATCGCTCGATTGGGAAGACCGTATGCGACATCGGGCTGGCAGGTTTTGCAATCTTTCACAGAAATAGCTGAGAGCGCAACGAGCTTCGAACGCCTCTTCTTTAGAGAGCCCCATATGGGGACTTGGTGCTTGTTAGGTGGACATGAGTTTAAGGTGCAAACCAAACGTCTACTTATAAAGATGCCCGGCGTCAGTCAGCGAGAAGCGGCCGCAGAATTCATTGGCTATGAGCTTGGAGCAGATCGAGACAGCTTTTCAGCTCTGGGTCAGGGTGAGTACTACTGGATAGATTTAATTGGGTGCCACGTCGAAACAAGCGATGGGGCCCAATTGGGAAAGATCGAGTCCATGATAGAAACAGGCTCATCGGACGTCATGGAGATCATAGGTAAAAACAAAAAACATCTCATACCTTTTGACAATAAATATCTTTCTGTTGTCGAGGTAGAGAAACGGCGCATAGTCGTTTTTTGGGACGAGCGCTGGTAGACAATCATAATGTATGTAGGCGTAGTCTCTGTCTTTCCGGAAATTATTAAGGATTATTTTACTGTTGGCATCATGGGACGAGCAGCGCGGGAAGGTTTGGTTGATTTGAATGTTTTCGATGTTAGAGACTACGCCTACGACGCGCATAAGACAGTAGATGATCGTCCGTACGGAGGGGGTCCAGGCATGGTCCTGATGTACGAGCCATTGTCACTGGCGGTAAAAGCGGCAAAAAGAAAGGCGCCGGCAGATACAGAAGTGGGACTTGTGAGCCCTCAGGGTGAAATATTTGAGCAGAGGACGGCCATAGATAAATCCCAGTTGGATGGGATAATCTTAGTCTGCGGCAGATACGAAGGATTTGATGAGAGGTTTATCGAGGAGTTTGTTGACTTCGAATGGTCAATCGGTGACTACATAGTCAGCGGAGGAGAGCTTCCTGCCCTTGCCTGCTTGGATGCGATCATCAGAAACCTGCCCGCTGTTGTGAATAACGCCCAATCCATTTTGGATGAATCATTCCTTGATGGAACGCTCGATTACCCGCAATATACGCGACCTGAACTGGTAGATAGTTTAGAAGTTCCGTCGGTCCTTTTGTCGGGGAACCACTCAGCTGTAAACAGTTTCAGAAAGGCAGCGTCTTTAAGGAAAACTTATGAAAGAAGACCAGACCTGCTTGTAGGTACAACTTTTTCCGAGGATGAAAGAAAGCTATTAGCGAAGTATTTCTCTGGTGAAGGCGAACAGCGGAAGAGATAGTGGAGATTCCCATGAGTGGAAAGAATAAACACATACAAGAAATTGAAAAAAAGTATTTGAAAGAGTTGCCTAGCTTCAAGACGGGCGACACTATTGCAGTTCAAGTCAAAGTTCGAGAAGGCAATAGAGAACGTCTCCAGGCTTTTGAAGGAGTCGTAATCGCAAAAAGAAACCGCGGAGTGAATTCTGCATTCACGGTAAGAAAGATATCCCACGGCGTCGGTGTTGAAAGAACTTTTCAATCGCACAGCCCTTTAATTGATTCAGTAGAAATAAAGCGCAAGGGTGATGTGAGAAAATCGAAGCTCTACTATCTCAGAGAACGATCTGGCCGATCGGCAAGAATTAAAGAGAAAATCACCTAGGTCCTTTGCCAGGGAACCCCTACGTGGTAGCGCATCGGTAACGGAATTGGTTCAAGAGTGTCAAAGCGAAAGAGTAGAAGCTTATTTGCAATCGCTTTGGCTCGAAAAAGGACTCAGCCAAAACACCATTGAAGCGTACCGAAGAGACCTTGCAAAGACAGAAAATTGGTTGAGGCGGGAGAAAGCTACCAGAACACTGGATGCTGCCGTACAGGAGGACCTTCAGAGTTTTCGCGAGTATTTATCGAATTCAGGAATCTCAAAAAAATCGATAGCTAGGTGGTTTAGTTCCTTGAAAGGTTTTTTTGATCATTTGGTAAGGATCGGAGATATATCCAATCATCCTGTCAGGTCTTTGGCAGGCCCGAAGCTGGCAGTTTCCTTGCCGATCTCGATGTCTATCGATGAAGTTGAAGAGTTGTTGAACGCTCCGGATCAAACCGATGTTATTGGCCTTAGAGATAAGGCGATGTTAGAACTGCTTTATGCTTCGGGTCTCAGGGTATCAGAGCTAATTGGTTTAGTTATTGGCAGCGTAAATTTAAGGCAAGGTGTTGTTAAGGTTATTGGCAAATCCCGCAAAGAAAGGCTAATTCCGATTGGTGATTCGGCTCTTTATTGGCTGCAAGAGTATGTCGAAAATGGAAGAAAATCGTTGCTAAAGGAACCTAGTAGCATTCTCTTTCTAAGCCGACTAGGGAAAAAGATGACCCGGCAGACATTTTGGCACTCAATTAAAAAATACTGTAAAACCCTGGGTATTGATCCAAAGATTTCGCCGCACACTTTGAGGCATGCTTTTGCGACACATTTGGTAGACAATGGTGCCGACCTCCGAGCAGTGCAGATGATGTTAGGTCATTCTGATCTATCTACGACGCAGATCTATACGCATGTTGCTAAACAGCGCTTGAAGGACTTAGTGCAAACTCATCATCCAAGGGGTTAGAGGCGTTTTTAGGGAACATGATGAAAAATAAAAAAATGCTGATTCGTGTTGCTGCTTTTTCCATTCTGAGCCTCAGTCTGATCAAGTTCGTTTCCGCTGACGATTTGGATAAAAACTCCAATTCTCTTGAGGAAATCGGGAGCCAGATGGCTGAGCGTTTGTTAGAGCTGAGTCCGCAAATGCAGATTGAGCGAGTCATTTCATTAGAAGAGCTGGGTATGTATGCGATAGAAATGTCTGGTGGAAGAACCATTTATGGCATGGAGGACGGGATTCATTTTTTTACAGGCAATTTATTTCGTTTCGACGGCGACATAACGAATTTATCGGAGTTAAGACAAAACAAAAAACGCGAACAGCTTATGAACGCGATTTCCGACGAAGATACCATTACTTTTGGAGAGGGTGAGGGTAGCTTTGTGGAGACTATCAATGTTTTTACTGATGTTGACTGTGGTTATTGCAGAAAATTGCATTCTGAAATTGATGAGATAAATGCCTTGGGTATAAGGGTAAGATATTTGGCTTATCCAAGAGGAGGTATAGGCTCAGAGGGTTATGAAAAACTCGTGACTGCCTGGTGCTCAAAGGATTCGCAGGAGACCTTGACGAATTTGAAAGCCGGTAGAACGGTGGAAATGTCAAATTGCGAAAGTCCGGTTGAAGATCAGTATTTCTTAGGACAACAAATTGGCATTTCCGGTACGCCAGCGATTATCACATCTGATGGTAGACTTTTTCCTGGTTACCTCCCTGCTGGCGAACTCTCCAAAAGAATTTTTGGTATGAATCAGAATAATTAAGAAGGCTTGCGCATCATGGAATCTATCAATATCGGTCTTGCGGGGCTTGGAACGGTAGCTCAAGGGTTTATAGAAATATTTGGCCAAAAAAAGCAGGCGCTTTCAGACAAGCTTGGGATGGAGTTGAAAATAGTCAAGGTCGCAAGTAGGAGCCAAAAGGTTGACCTAGAAGGACTCGGGGCCGTATTTTCAACCGATTTGAGTTCTTTGGTTGAAGACTCTGCCATAGATGTGATTATCGAATTAATCGGAGGTGAGCAGGATGCCCTTGAGCTTATTTCTGCAGCCTTGAAACAAAACAAGCACGTTGTGACCGCAAACAAAGAAGTGATAGCAAAGCACGGTAATTCTTTCAAAGGCGAAATAGATTCTGGTCAGCTTCGATTTGAGGCGGCTGTAGCGGGGGCGATACCTATTTTACAAGGTATAGGAGTTGGCATGGTGGCGAACGATTTCGGTTCGATTACCGGCATTGTCAACGGCACTAGCAATTATATCCTATCGAACATGTCGCGAGAGGGAGCTTCGTTCGAGGAGAGCCTTAAACAGGCTCAAGAGCTGGGTTTCGCGGAGGCGGACCCTGGGTTTGATATTGATGGAATAGACGCGGCACACAAACTAACCATCATGATGGCGTTAGCTTATGGACAGCCTTTTTCGTTTGACAAAGTTATAACGGAGGGGATCTCGCATATCACTTCAAGTGATATCCAGTATGCATCGGAAATGGGCTTCGCGATTAAACCTTTGGCTGTTGTTCGCAGATCTGGGGATGAGATAGCTGCAATGGTGTATCCGGCGTTGGTGGAATTTGATCGAATACTGTCACAAGTAAATGGGGTGATGAACGCTATAGAGGTTGAAAGTGATTATGCGGGGAGGCTCTTCTTTTCAGGTCCAGGAGCTGGTTCGCTGGCAACAGCGTCCGCGGTGGTTAGTGATCTTGGCTTGATAGCCAGAAACCAAGGAAGCGCCTATCCGCGCTTAATGGGCATGGAAAAGTTAAGGATCACCTATCCTGATCAAAGCACTAGCTCTTGCTACTTAAGATTTGATGTTGTCGATGAGAAAGGAATCTTTGCCCGAATCACTAGCGCTTTATCTGAATCTGGCATCAGTATCGATGAAGTCTTTCAGAAAAATCTAGATGGAGGGAGAGCCTCCATCGTCATGATAACTCATCCTGCGAGTGATAAAGATATCGATAATTGCCTGTCTAACGTGGGCGAATTAAGTGAAATATTAAAACCGATTCAGCGTATTAGAGTTCTCTCTTAGTTGGTGCAAATGGGGGAATCTAAAGCGATGTCTTCTCTTTCTGGAGCTAGGCATGACCTGTTTCGTAGAAGTCCACTCATCCAAAAGCTGTATAAGTCCAGGGGTGTCACTGACGCCGAAGATACAGTAATGAATCTTGATAAGCTGCTTTCGCCTGCTGATCTGCCGGATATTGAGACTGCGGTAGATCGCTTAGTCCTTGCTCTGCGGCAGAGAGAGAAGATCATAGTGGTTGGCGATTACGATGTGGATGGCGCGACCTCTGTCGCCATTTGTTTGTCTTGCTTTAGAGAGATGGGAGCTGAAGATATCGAATTCTTAGTGCCAGATCGATTTATCCATGGCTATGGCTTGTCTGTAGAAGTAACGAGGATATGTCTCTCGAAAGATGTTGATGTAATCATTACCGTCGATAATGGAACAGCAAGTTTCGACGGAGTGGAATTAGCTAGAGACGCAGGGGTTGATGTAATTGTCACTGATCATCATTTGCCCGGAGAGGAGTTGCCGCCTGCTTTGGCTATCGTAAATCCCAATAGGGAAGACAGTGCCTTCTCGAGTAAAAATCTCGCTGGTTGCGGCGTGGCCTTTTATCTAATGACTTGGCTAAGGAAAAGATTAAGAGAGGTTGGTTGGTTTGATCAAATGAAATTAACTGAGCCGAACTTGGCGGCGGCTCTTGATTTGGTGGCGCTAGGGACTGTTGCTGACATGGTGCCTCTAGACCGGAATAATAGAATCCTGGTTTATCAAGGTCTTCAGAGGATTCGAGCCGGTTACTCTTGTCTGGGCATTAAAAAACTAGTGGATATCTCTAAACGGACTTTAGCCAAGATGGATGCCTCTGATTTGGGTTTTGCAATAGGCCCTAGACTGAATGCGGCTGGTCGCTTGAACGATATGGCTCTTGGGGTTAGATGTTTGTTAGAAAATGACAACGAACAGGCGTTCAAAATGGCTTCTCAACTAAATGCGCTCAACAGTGAGCGCAGGGCAGTGCAAGAAAACATGTTAGATCAGGCCGAGTTATTCATCTCGGGAATGAAAAACCCATCTTCCGAAGCCAGCCTCGTTGTATATGAAGAAAATTTCCATGAGGGGGTGATTGGTCTCATCGCAAGTAAGCTAAAGGATAAGTGGAAGAAACCCGTAGTAGTTTTTGCAAGATCTGCTGTAAGCGAAGACGAAATCAAGGGTTCCGCTCGTAGCATTGAAGGGATCCATATACGAGATGTGCTTCAAGAGATGGCGACGAAGCAACCTAAATTAATATCAAAATTTGGTGGGCATTCAATGGCTGCCGGTTTGACAATAAAGAGGCGATATCTTGACCGTTTCGGCAAGTTGTTTGAAAAAGTCGTCTCTGCTTCTTTAACATCGACATCGGCCGATACAGATTTTTTGGATGATGGGGATCTAGGCTCTGAAGAGTTAACGCTTGAGACTGCCAGAGATATATTTTGGGCGGGTCCATGGGGAACTCAGTTCCCAGAACCGACTTTTTGCGGGAGATTTGAACTAATCTCCCAACGGCAGGTTGGTTTGAATCACCTCAAAATGGTTGTAAAGAAAGGACAAACACTTATCGACGCGATTGCGTTTAATTTCCCTCCTCTCTCGGATCGAGTCAACAGAGTTGAATTGGTTTATAAGATGAAAGAGAACCTGTATGGTCCCTCCTCGACTCTGCAGTTGTTGGTTGAGGAAATACGCGAGGCACAACACGCGGGGGATCTTGTCGAGAGTAAAGAGTGGAAAGATTAAATGGCTGAAATCACTTCTATAAGAGAGACATTAAAGGACTTAAAAGCGAGAGAGCACCTGTTAAGGGGGTATCTTTGACCTAGACGCTAAGTCCGAGCGCCTGGCTGAGGTCGAGCTTGAGTTGTCTCAAAGTGAAGTCTGGGAAGATGCAAAAAGAGCTGAGGCACTGGGAAAAGAGCGAGCTCAGTTGGGGGAGATCGTAACCACTCTGCAGACCGTCTCGATAGATCTAGACGATCTAACAGATCTATCGGAGCTGGCCTTCGAGGAAAATGATGAAGCGACCTTGATAGAGGTCGATTCTGACCTCAATTCAATAGAGTTGAAATTGCAAGCTCTGGAATTTCGAAGGATGTTTAAGGATCCTTTAGACGAGGCAAATTGCTACCTGGAGGTGCAGTCTGGATCTGGAGGAACGGAAGCCCAGGACTGGGCGGAGATGCTTCTCAGAATGTATTTGAGGTGGGTGGAAAGGAAAGGTTTTATAGGGAGCGTATCTGAAATTTCTGATGGCGATGTCGCCGGGATAAAAAGCGCTACCGTTTTGGTGAAAGGGTCGTACGCTTATGGTTGGCTAAAGACGGAGACAGGAGTTCACCGATTAGTTCGCAAGTCACCGTTTGATTCGGGTAATCGTCGCCATACTTCGTTTGCTTCTATTTTTATTTCGCCTGAGATAGATGATGCGATCGAGATAGAGATTAATCCAGCAGAAGTTAGAGTCGACACTTACAGGGCAAGTGGAGCTGGCGGTCAACATGTTAATCGAACAGACTCTGCCGTCCGATTAACTCATCTGCCGACCAATACTGTTGTCCAGTGCCAGAGTGAGAGGTCACAACATCAAAATAAGGACAACGCATTTAAACAACTGCGAGCGAAATTGTACGAATTAGAGCTTCAGCAGCGCAAGGCCGAGCAGAGACAGATTGAAGATTCAAAAGCCGATATAGGATGGGGCAGTCAGATACGCTCGTATGTTCTAGATCAGTCGAGAGTTAAAGACATTCGTACCAACGTTGAAGTGACCAATCCGTCCGCAGTTTTGGATGGGGATCTGGATATTTTCATTGAGGCTTCACTTAAACTAGCGAACTAGACCCGAGGAAATGGATGATGGCTGAAAAACGAGACGAGATGTTATCGCGACGTTCTAAGATGCTTAGATGGAGAGAGAAGGGTGGAAATTATCCTAACACCTTTCGGAGAGTAGGTTTAGCGTCCGAATTGGCGAAAGAATTCGGTGAAAAAAATAAAGAAGAATTAGTTCAGCTTAACTTCGAAACATCGGTGGCCGGGAGACTTGTCCTGCAACGCAATATGGGTAAGGCAAGTTTTATTTCATTGCTAGATATGACCGGGCAGATTCAGTGCTATATAACGCGTGATGCGCTTGGCGATCCGGCCTATCAAGAGTTTCTAGACTTGTGGGACCTAGGCGACATCGTTGGAGTTAAAGGGTCGGTGATGAAGACGAACAAAGGAGAGCTTACTGTTCGAGCAACATCTATAAGCTTGCTAAATAAGACACTGCAACCGTTACCAGAGAAATTTCATGGCTTAACCGATCAGGAAACCAAATACAGGCAAAGATATTTGGATTTGCTCTCTAACCACGATGCGAGGGAGCTTTTTAAAGTTCGGAGTAAGGTGGTGAAAGGTCTAAGGGAGTTTTTTGGTGGCCTTGGTTACTTGGAGGTTGAAACTCCTATGATGCATCCTATTCCTGGAGGTGCCAGCGCCAGACCTTTTGTAACCCACCACAATGCACTCGACATGGATCTTTATCTAAGGGTGGCGCCCGAGCTTTATCTTAAGAGATTGGTAGTGGGTGGGTTCGAGAGGGTATTTGAGATCAATCGAAATTTCCGCAACGAGGGTCTTTCTACCCGTCATAACCCTGAGTTCACCATGCTGGAGTTCTATCAGGCCTACTCCGACTACCTGGAATTAATGGAGCTTACTGATGATATGTTGATCTTCATTTCCCAGAGTGTCTTAAATAAGTCTGAGATAGTTTATCAGGGAACAAAGATCGATTTTGCTCGAAGGTCAGAGAGAATGACGATGGCTGAAGCGATTATCAAATACGCAGGGGTGAAAGAATCGGAACTTGAAAACGTCGAACTGTTAGGTCAGACACTGGCTGGACTAGGAGTTTCAACAGAGGACACGTGGGGTCTCGGTAAGTACTGGATGGAGATTTTCGAGGCTGTCGTCGAGAAGCAACTTCTCCAACCAACCTATATCACCGAATACCCAGCAGAAGTCTCGCCACTTGCAAGATTGAATGATCGAAACTCATTTGTGACAGATCGCTTCGAGCTATTTATATGTGGGAGGGAGTATGCGAATGGATTTTCAGAGCTCAATGATCCAGTCGATCAGGCTGAGCGTTTTAAAAAACAGGTTGCCCTTAAAAATTCGGGGGATGTTGAGGCCATGCACTTCGATGAGGACTATATAACAGCATTAGAGTATGGCCTGCCCCCCACAGCGGGAGAGGGTGTGGGTATTGATCGGCTTGTGATGTTGCTTACCGATTCTCCAAGCATAAGAGATGTTTTATTGTTCCCGCAAATGAGGCCCACTAATTAGCGCCGAAAATCAACCAGGAAGCCTCGAAGATTCCTGGGTGGGCCTTGTCGGAGATCAATTCTCTGAAACTTATATGAAAGAACTCCGGAAATTTCTGCTGTCCGAGAAGAAATCTGGGAAGCAAATATTCCCCCCCGGTAGAGAAATATTCACAGCGTTTAATATGGTTTCATTAGAAAGGGTCAAAGCGGTCATTATAGGACAAGACCCATACCACGGATTTGGGCAGGCCCACGGATTAAGCTTCTCCGTAAAAAAAGGACAACAGATCCCTCCTTCTCTGCAGAACATTCTCAAGGAAATTGAAGAGGATCTTGGGTTAGCAAACTTATTACGCTCGGGTCGAGGAGATTTGAGTGGATGGGCGGATCAGGGAGTTTTATTGATTAATTCTGTTTTAACTGTGGAAGCAAACCGTGCTGCGAGCCACAGAAATAGAGGCTGGGAACAATTCACAGATGTTGTGTTGCAAAGGTTGAGTGAAGTAAAAAAGGGTCTAGTTTTCATGCTTTGGGGAAGCTATGCGCAGAGCAAAGAAAGCTTAATTGATCTAAAAAAACATTACGTTCTCTCTGCGCCGCACCCCTCACCACTATCGGCCCATAAAGGCTTTTTTGGTTGTCGACACTTCTCGAAAACAAATCAATATTTAAGTGAGATGGGCTATAAAGCGATAGATTGGTCGGAGTTGAGATGAGACGACATGATTGACGAACAATCAGAGATTATTGTAAGTGAAATTCAGACGCAGTCTGGTCATTTCATCGGCACACTCACGCTAAATGCGCCAAAGAGAATGAATTCGCTCACGCTTGAGATGGTCAGTACGATGTTGTCTGCGCTTGTGTCGTGGGAGACGCGCGAAGAAATAGTTTGTGTCGTTATTGATGGACGGGGCGAGAGAGCTTTTTGTGCAGGCGCCGACATTAAAAAGCTTTATTTCTCCTGTATGGCTTCGGGTGAGGAGGATCCAGAACTTACCTCTTATGCGACCCAATTCTTTACAATGGAATACCAGTTGGATAGGTTGCTGCACGAATATAAGATCCCGACGGTCTGTCTGGTGCACGGCGTTGTGATGGGTGGCGGCCTTGGCATATTTAGCGCTTGCCGCCATCGATTGGTGATGGATGGTTCCAGGCTGGCCTATCCTGAAATCACGATTGGCTTGTTTGCCGATGCCGGTGCCAGCATTCTTTTTCAGAAAATGCCGCTAAAGGTAGCCCTATTTTTGGCCCTAACCGGAAGCGAGTTGGATTCGGGAGATGCTCTGGCTTTGGGCGTCGCGACCCATCAATTTCGATCATTAGATTCCACCAGTCTGCTCGAAAGATTATCTGGTCTAAAATACAGCGCTGATCGCGAACAAAACCACGAGCTAATGGACTCCTTCTTCCAGGCAGAATACCAAGGAGAGTCCGCCCCTCCAGGTCCATGGGCCAAGATCCCCGAGTGGAAATTCGACTTGGAGGATGCCTCAGAAACGGTTGAACAGCTTTTGGCCATACCAGGTGGGGATCCTTGGGTTGATGCAGCCAAAGATAACCTAAGTTCTGGATGTCCTGTGACGGCAGCGATCACCGTCGAGCAAATACGAAGGGCCAACGATTTAGGAGTTGCAGAGTGTTTTCAGATGGAGTTGAAGATCGCGAGTAGATGCATTCAACTCCCGGATTTCCCTGAAGGGGTAAGAGCTCTTCTTATCGATAAGGATAGGCAACCAACATGGAGTTACTCCAAAGTCTCTGATGTACCCACGGATTATGTTCTGAGCCATTTCTAATTGCTCTAGCCGCTAGCGTTTGTAATCCAAAGACCGAGAGTTCGCCCTACCATGACGATCTCACCGTTTTGGCCGTTAAGCGAGTATTTTTGACCTACCGTTGGGGGTTCGCTGTCTCTTTCCAAAGAAAATCTCTCCAAGCTCTTTTTGGTTCTTCCCTTAAACTGAACCCTAGCTATGACCTCCTGACCTAGGTAGCATCCTTTCTCGAAGTCTAAGCCTCCTGTTTCCTGCATTTTTAATACTTGAGGCAAGTACTTTCCGGAGGATCTTTCTTCAATAAACGGAACAGCCTTAGAGATAAGCAGCTCTCTGATCGCTTCTGAAGAATCCTCTTCGGCTGGTTCTTCTCGTGAATCAAACACCGAGAACGAAGCGATTTCATAGCCAAAAAGCTCCGCCTCGCTGTCTAGCTCAGATCTCTTCAGAAAAATGGAATAATCTGCTTCGTCAGCACTACATTGCGAGAAATTGAGATAGGGAGCTAGATGTTTTCTGACTAAAGGTAAAGTGCTTCTGTGTACGATGAGAAAAATCTGATCTTCTCTTTGAGTGGCCCATCCGTTGGCTAAGACTCTACCCTTAATATCGCACAGCGCGAAAGGAAGGTAAGAATTCTCAGTAATATTATTCGTATTACATGTTAGATAACCTTGCAAAAATTCTTTTGCACCCGGAGCTTTTAGACATATGGCCCGAGCTTCATTCCAAAGTACCATTTTTACTCCAAATTCATTAACATCTTTGGCTTTCTTATTTCAGCACACCATCCAAGCTAGATTCAAATTGAGTTAAATGTGTTAAATGATTTAAAGCAGATATATTGGAGAAGCAGGCGGGGGATGTCGGAGCTAGAGCTCCAATTGTTACGTTTTCTTGAAAATGGCTTCTCCAGTCTCTCGGAAGAAGAAAAAGCATGTTATGAAGACATGCTTTCCCTCGAAGATTGGGAAATCTTTGACTGGGTTCAAGGTCGCGAAATGCCAAAAGGAGAAATCGAGAGGAGAGTGGTAACCCAGATCAGGGAAGCAAATTCCGGCTTGAAAAGCTGGTGAAATCTAAGCTAATCGCCTTGTAATTCTCTAGATTTAGATGTCGCCCAGATTACCAGCAGAGAGAACAGTATTTTCAGGTATATCCAGCATCTCAGGATGATCAAGATTGTAGTGCAGGCCTCTGCTTTCTTTTCTCATCATCGCAGATCTAACTATAAGATTGGCGACCTGAAGTAAGTTTCTGAGCTCGATGAGATCGCTACTAATTCGATATCTGCCGTAATGCTCGGAAACCTCCTGGTTTAGGAGATCGATTCGTCGTTTTGCCCTTTCGAGTCTCGAGTCGGTTCGGACGATACCTACAAAATCCCACATAAACCTCCTGAGCTCGTCCCAATTATGTGAAACCATAATGCTCTCATCTGCGTCTTTAACCCTGGACTCATCCCACTTGGGGACATAGGGCAATTCAAAATTGCGCTCCAGTAGCGGTTTGATTGTCTCAGAGACTCTCTTTGCGTGGACCAAGCATTCCAGAAGAGAATTGCTCGCCAGGCGATTTGCTCCGTGCAATCCACTATAAGCAACCTCACCGATGGCAAATAATCTATCTAGATCTGTCCTTGCGTCCGCATCGACCAACACGCCGCCACAAGTGTAATGAGCAGCCGGAACTACCGGGATGGGCTCTTGGGTAATATCGATGCCTAACCTTTGACACTGATGGTGAATATTTGGAAAGTGACTTTTTATAAAGTCAGGGGAGCGATGGCTAATATCCAGGTAAACACAATCTAAGCCTTTTTTCTTCATCTCTTGGTCAATCGCCCTCGCGACGATGTCTCTAGGAGCGAGCTCTGCCCTCTCGTCATACTCAGGCATGAAACGGTAGCCTTTGGCGGAAGTAAGAATACCTCCTTCCCCCCTGACTGCCTCTGAAATCAGGAAAGATCCCGCATGTGGGTGATACAAGCAGGTAGGATGGAATTGGTTAAATTCCATATTTGCTACGCGACAGCCGGCTCTGTAAGCCATCGCGATACCGTCGCCAGTCGATCCGTCTGGATTACTCGTATATAGGTATACTTTGCTAGCACCGCCAGTTGCGATCACGACAGCTTTCGCCTGAAAGACTTCCACTCTGTCAGTCGAAGTGTTTAGAACGTGTGCTCCTGCGCATGCGCTGGGGTATCCGTTTACTTTGTTAAGGTTAATGAGGTCTATTGCCATTCGGTCATGAAAGATCTCTATGTTGTGGTGATCCAGCACTCTTTCACTGAGCTTTTGTGTGATCTCCCGTCCTGTAGCGTCTGCGACATGGGCGACTCTCCTGTGGGAGTGGCCTCCCTCCATGGTTAGGTGCAATTGATTATCCTCTTTATCGAAATCTACACCCCAGTTAGAGAGCTCTCTTACCGCGTCTGGGGCCTCTCTCACTATCAGTCGGACTGTTTCTATATCGCAGAGATCTGCTCCTGCTTTCACCGTGTCGGCTTCGTGAAAAGCGAAGCTATCTGCTTCGTCTAAGACAGCTGCTATTCCGCCTTGTGCCCAAAATGATGATCCTGATGAGGGTTCTCCTTTTGCTAAAACAGTAACCCGAGCCGTGTCGGCGAGATGAAGGGCGGCGGCAAGGCCGGCCGCTCCTCCTCCAATAATCAGCACATCGGTCGAGAAACGTTGTGACATGGGCCCTACAAACCTACTTCGGAAAAAGCAGTCTATATGCTGATTAGTGCTTGTCTATAAATCAAATTCTGCAAGAAAGTTCTAAAGTTGAATATGAATTGGACAAATCAATGGTCTGAGCTCAATTTGATAATTTTTTTACTCTGAAGAGCCCTCAGATAGTTATATTTCAACTGATGGCGTTTCGTTAAAAATTGTAATAGTGGTTGAAAGGTGGCTGAAGTGACACCACTATCCAAAAACAAGAAATAGCAAGAGAAGGAGCCGTTCACTTCTTCCCTCTTCAAGAGAAAGGCCTTGCAATGAATAAGAGCACCGATAACAGAGAATCTTCGAATATGGTAAATAGTACGGTTCGCCTTTGGACCCAATTTATAGGAGCCGCCCTTCTTTCCTGTTGGATCGGGGCTGCTAGCTCTGCCGAGTTGCCGGATTTTACGGATCTGGTGAAGGGTAACGAGGCTGCAGTTGTTAATATAAGTACCATTGGTGAGGGGACCCGAAGCAATCGGAGAGGCTCTCCTCGTAACGATCAGCTAGAGGAATTTTTTCGCCGATTTGGCCCGCCCTCTGAAAGAAACAACCAGCCAAGGAGTAGGCCAAGATCACTAGGGAGTGGTTTTATACTCGAAGACGACGGCTATATTCTTACGAACAATCACGTCGTGGCCGGCGCTGATAAGATAATGGTCAGACTTAGCAACAGATCCGAATTTGAGGCGCGCTTAGTTGGTGCTGATCCGAGATCTGATCTTGCCCTTATTAAAATTGATTCGGACGAAGACCTTCCTGCTCTAACTATAGGGGATTCGGACGAGTTGGAAGTCGGAGAGTGGGTGGTTGCTATAGGGTCGCCGTTTGGTTTTGACTACTCTGTTACTGCCGGGATCGTCAGTGCGAAAGGGAGAAGCCTTTCAAATCCGGAGACTGGCAGCTACGTACCATTTATACAGACTGACGTAGCTATCAACCCAGGTAACTCAGGAGGCCCGCTCTTCAATTTGGCCGGTGAGGTGGTGGGTATAAATTCTCAGATTTATTCCAATTCGGGCGGTTTTATGGGGGTTAGCTTTGCGATTCCGATCGAAATGGCGATGGATGTAGTCGAGCAATTGAAAGAAAATGGGAAGGTCTCCCGAGGTTGGTTGGGCGTCGAGATTATGGAATTAACGAGAGATTTGGCTTTGGGGTTTGGTTTGGATAGGCCTATGGGAGCTTTGGTCGCACGAGTCATGCCGGGCAGCCCCGCTGATCAGGGAGGTGTCCAAGAAGAGGATATAATTATTGAATTTAACGGCCAAGATATTGAAAGGTCTGGAGAGCTCCCGCAGTTCGTTGGTCGTGCTGAGGTTGGTGAAAAGGCTCGCGTAAAGGTTGTTCGAGGCGGCAGAGAAAAGATGTTGTCAGTGGAGATTGGAGAGTTACCCGAGCAGCCGGGTGAGATGCGCCTGATGGAAGAGAAGGAAACAAGTGGCAACAAGTTCGGCTTGAGAGCTAGAAAGTTGTCGGAAAAAGTCAGCTCGGAAATGGGATTGGAGGGAGCAATTGAGGTGGTATCGGTTGATGGGCTCTCGCGAGAATCGGGGCTAAGAGCGGGCGATATCATTTTGCGGATGAAGACGAAGCCTACTCAGACCCTCGATGTCCTGGAGTCGATCATCGATGATGCATCCAGCGGTGATGTAATACCGGTTCTTATTTTACGAGATGGAAGACGGATCTTTTTGACGATAAAAGTCCCTTAATCATCTCGATAAACCTGGGACGCTCGCTTATTTATTCGTGGACTTCTGTCATATACTAGCAAAAGCCGATCGCCCAAAAACGGATATGCGATTTTCGCTCGCATGCGTCTTCTAGAGATTTATGACTTGATCAGTACAGACAAGATACGAAATTTTTCGATTATCGCTCACATAGACCATGGCAAGTCGACGTTAGCAGACAGGTTTATTCAGCTCTGCGGAGGTCTCTCCGAGAGAGAAATGTCTTCCCAAGTATTGGACTCCATGGACTTGGAGAGGGAGAGAGGAATCACGATTAAATCTCAGTGCGTGACTTTAAACTTTATACACAGCGATGGAGAATGCTATCAACTCAACCTTATCGACACGCCGGGTCACGTCGATTTCAGTTATGAGGTATCACGTTCTCTAGCAGCTTGTGAGGGAGCCCTGCTTGTAGTTGATGCGGCGCAAGGGGTGGAAGCACAATCAGTCGCCAACTGTTATACGGCCATAGAGCAGGGCTTAGAGGTGCTACCTGTTCTGAATAAGATAGATCTGCCTCAATCGGAACCAGAAAAAGTAGCTGGAGAGATCGAAGATATAATCGGTTTGGATACGTCAGAGATTCATCGGGTAAGCGCGAAAACAGGTCAAGGAGTAGATGGATTGTTGAACCTGATCGTAGACTCAATACCAGCACCCGAGGGAAAGGATGAAGGGGATTTACAAGCGTTGATAATAGATTCCTGGTTCGATAATTATCTAGGAATAGTATCCCTGGTCAGAATTGTTGAAGGCGTTCTTCGAAAAGGCGACAAGATAGTCGTGAAATCGACACAGAAAAGCTATGTTGTAGATGATTTAGGTCGTTTTACACCAAAAAGAAAGAGCGAGTCATCTCTCAAAGCCGGGGAAGTTGGTTATGTGGTGGCGGGGATAAAAGAGATCAAGGGTGCTCCCGTAGGGGACACATTGGTACTGTCAAAGTCTCCCGGCGTCGCCCAATTGCCTGGATTTGATAGGGTAAAGCCGCAGGTTTATGCGGGATTGTTCCCGGTAAATTCAGACGATTTCGAGCCTTTTCGCGAGGCCCTAGAAAAGTTGGTGCTAAATGACGCGTCACTTTTTTATGAGCCGGAGTCATCAGACGCGCTTGGTTTTGGATTCCGCTGTGGTTTTTTAGGTATGCTGCACATGGAGATTGTCCAGGAACGTTTGGAGAGGGAGTACAACCTCGACCTGATAACGTCAGCTCCGAGTGTGATCTACCAAGTGGAAAATCAAGATGGAAGCGTTTCACAAATTGATAATCCGTCTAAGCTGCCATCCAACTTCAAGTTGATGAGAGAGCCCATCGCTGATGTGAGCATTCTTACGCCCTCGGAGCACGTTGGTTCTATTATGAGTCTGATAGTGGATCGCCGCGGCGTTCAAAAAAACATGCAGTTCTCAAAGGGACAGGTCTCAATGAATTGGGAGATACCCATGAGTGAGGTGGTCATGGATTTTTTTGATCGACTAAAGTCCGTGAGTCGCGGCTTCGCCTCGTTGGACTATTCTTTTGATCGTTTTGAAGAGGCCAATCTCGTAAAGCTTGATATTTTGATTAACGGAGAAAAAGTAGATGCTCTTGCCGGAATTGTTCATCGTGACTACGCTCAGCAGCGAGGGAAAGCATTAGCGGAGAAGATGAAAGAGCTGATTCCAAGACAACTGTTTGATGTCGCGGTGCAGGCCGCCATTGGAGGGCAGATAGTCGCGCGTCAGACAGTCAAGGCCTTACGAAAGAACGTCACTGCCAAATGTTATGGTGGTGACATCACACGAAAGAAAAAGCTACTGGAAAAACAGAAGCAAGGGAAAAAGCGAATGAAACAGTTGGGTCAGGTCGAAATCCCACAGGAGGCTTTTCTCGCCGTGTTGAAGGTAGATAGATGATAGCAGTCAAAAAGACGTTGCAAGAAAGAATATGGATATAGATTTACCTTACCTTTTATTTTGGGCGGTAGTTGTCAGCGGGCTAATCATAATGGCGGATCTCCTTTTTCTTAGGTCTCGTAGAGAAAAAGCTGCGGTTGTTGGTTTCCTGACGGAAGTAAATAGAAATAACAATGAAAAGGTAGCAGTCGCACGGCCCAAACTAGTGGAATACGCTTAT
Source organism: K189A clade bacterium (assembly GCA_902631405.1). Taxonomy (GTDB): domain Bacteria; phylum Pseudomonadota; class Gammaproteobacteria; order Pseudomonadales; family Azotimanducaceae; genus UBA4421. The sequence continues at coordinate 26,848 of CACOYI010000013.1, forward strand.
TCCTTCTTTCCAGTCCTATTATTAGTATTCGTGTTGCGAGGTTTTGTCGCTGAGCCCTATCAGATACCCTCCGAATCGATGGTGCCGACACTGGAGGTTGGGGACTTCATCTTGGTTTCAAAATATGCGTATGGCTTGCGGATGCCCGTGCTAGGGACAAAATTATTAAGTGTAGATGAGCCAAAACGAGGCGAGATGATGGTTTTTGTTCCCCCTCATGATCCTCGTTACTTCATAAAACGGGTGATTGGCGTACCAGGAGATCGAATTAGGTACGCCAGTAAAAGCCTTTTTGTAAATGGGGAGAGACTTCCCTATCAGTTTGTAAAAGAATTTCGCGACCCACGTTTTGGCATAAAGGTTATGGAGTACGAAGAACGACTCGGTCCGGTCTCGCATTTGGTTCATAAGAGTCCCGGATATGAGCCGACTCAGGAATGGATAGTGGGGGAGGGGGAGTATCTTATGATGGGAGACAACAGAGATAGATCAGAAGATTCACGCTCATGGGGTATGGCTTCGGAGGCAAATATCGTGGGCAAAGCGATTGCGATATGGCTGCATAAAGATCCAGGTTGGAATTTGCCGCATTTCTCCAGGAATAGATGGTTTGAATATGAGGAATCATCTTAATCACGCATGAGAGAGCAAGTCGGACTCGAAAATGCTATGGCCGAGCTAGAGGCGGCAATAGGATACACATTCAAATCTATCAGTCTTCTCACCTTGGCGATGACGCATAGAAGTTTCTCAAAAGATAATAATGAAAGATTAGAGTTCCTGGGAGACGCAATTTTAGGTGCAGTGGTTTCCTCCATATTGTTCGAAGCGAACCCAAATTATAAAGAGGACCGACTTTCACTGAAGCGATCTGAGTTGGTGAAAGGGCAAGCTCTTGCGACGATAGGTCGATCTGTCGGGATTCCGGAAATGTTGAGATTGGGCGCAGGGGAAGCAAAGCAAGGTGGTGCGGACCGGGATTCCATTATCGCGGATGCGTTTGAAGCCCTAATTGGTGCGGTGCAGCTAGATGCCGGAATGGAGGCGGTAGAAAAAATAGTGAGACGTCTTTTTACGGACCTTTTAGAGAAATCTGAGACTGCTAATCTGAAAGACTCAAAGACTGAACTTCAAGAACAAGTTCAGTCTGAGGGAAAAAACTTACCTCGGTATAGCGTGGTTCGAGTCATAGGCCCTGACCACAACAAAACCTATGAGATAAAATGTGAGCTTTTCTGGTTGAAACTGGAGACGGTAGCTGTCGCTGGCTCAAAGAAAGAAGGTGAAAAACTAGCTGCGAGGAAGATGTTAGGCCTGCTAGCTAAAGAACCAGAGGTTAACTAGAAAGGGCTGTCTGACCGTGAAGAATTTTAATCAAAGTGAGGGTGTGGAAACTTCTTGTGGCTTCGTTGGGCTTGTTGGTAAACCTAATGTCGGCAAGTCGACTCTGCTGAATTATCTACTAGGTCAAAAATTGAGCATTACCTCTCGTAAACCCCAAACGACAAGGAGGAATCTATTGGGTGTGGAAACAAGAGGTTCCAAGCAAGCGATTTACGTCGACACTCCTGGCTTGCATAGAACTAGCGGTAAGGCGCTCAACAAATATATGGTTAAAGACGCGACAAGCGCTGTGAAGGACGTCGACATACTCTGTTTCTTAACCGATTGCAGAAGTGTGATTGAAGATGAGGAGTGGATTTTAGGGGTTATGGCTCGGCCAAGGGTCAAAAGACTCGCGATTATTTCGAAAATTGATCTGCTCAGAGATAAGCAGCTGTTGTTACCGAAAATAAAAAATCTTCGAGAAACCGAGCTCTTTTCAGATATTTTTCCTGTCAGCGCGCTCAGGAAAAACGGTCTATCTGAACTGAGATCGAAGATTTTTGAGTTGCTGCCCAACGGAACCCATTTGTTCCCCGACGATCAAATTACAGATAAATCTGAGCGCTTCCTCGCCTCCGAGATAGTACGAGAGAAAATAATGCGTCAATTGGGTGACGAAATACCCCATTGCTCTACTGTGATCATTGAGGACTTTTTACGTGAGAAAAAAGTCGTTCGTATTCGTGCGCAGATTGTTGTTGAAAGAGACGGGCAAAAACGGGTTGTTATTGGTAAATCAGGCGATCGTTTGAAGAAGATTGGAATCGAAGCGCGTAAAGATTTAGAAAATTTGTTGAACCACCAAGTGATGTTGCATCTGTGGGTGAAGGTTAAACGTGGGTGGACCAATAACAGCCTTGAGATGGGCCAGCTGGGGTATGATTAAGTAGCGAGGGAAACAGAGGATGTATTCCCAAAGAGCGATGGTCTTGCATCTCGTTCCTTACCGAGAGTCGAGTGTTATCGTACGATTTTTGACCGAAAGTGCAGGAAAAATATCTGGCATATATCGAGGTGTCCGTGGAAATAAACGAAAAAGTAAAGCAGTAGTGCAGCCTCTTTATTCCGGTGTTGTCGAATATCTGGGTAAGCCTGATCTGTTTACCATTTCTAATTTCGAAGCAAATCGCTATCCAGCTCTAACCGGGCAAGGGCTCTACAGTGGTCTTTATGTTGCTGAGTTGTTGGTCAAGGTGTTGGGTGAAGGTCAAGGAGAGGAGCAACTACTTGAAGAAACTGTTCGAGTAATAAACGATCTCGAGACAAACACTGGTCTGGCATCCAAGCTGCGGCGATTTGAGTTCAGATTGATGGAGATATTGGGCTATGGCGTCGACTTCACTTGCGAGGCGGTGGCTCACGAGGCCATAGATCCTGAAGCCACATATGTTTACGTGGACCAGGTGGGCTTTGTCAGAGAACGCACGGATGCTGCCCTTTACGGGGCCAAGATAGGCGCGATACCCGGGAGTATGTTAGAACAATTCGCATGTGGGGACTTTTCTGATGAGGCGGGTGGCGTTATCGCTAAACGTATTTCGACAATCGCATTAAGTAGTCTGATGGGTAATAAGACTTTGAGCAGCAGAAAAATCTTTAAATCTGAGTTGACCCGAGACTCGAAGGATTGATTTTGAAAAAAAGTCCTATTGAACAGGATTTTCTGGTCGAGTCTCTCGATAAAAGCGGCAATGGCGTTGGTTTTTTGGCTGATAAAAAAGTTTTGATTCGAAATGCCTTGGCAGGAGAGGTGGCGACAGCTAGGCTTCTGAAGCGCAAACGGGGAATCAGATTCGCAGACGGCATTCGAATTCAAAATCCCGCTGCCAATCGGAGAGATTCCTCCTGTAAAAGTTTTCCTCGCTGTGGTGGTTGCGGACTGCACCATATGACAACCTCTTTTCAAATGGAGTTTAAGAAAAAGTTGCTCGCGGATGCTTTAAAAAGCTTCGGTCTGACTCCTGATCATTGGATGGAATCTGTGGTTGCTTGTCGCCTGGGGTATAGGAGGAAGGCCCGATTGGGTGTTCGACATGTCGGATCAGAGGTTCTTGTCGGCTTTCGAGAGTCTTTCAGCAACAGAGTGGCTCGAATAGGAGAGTGTTTAACGCTTGACCCTAGAGTATCTATGCTTATAAAGCCATTGAAATTATTGATCGCAGAGGTTTCGATACCTAATCAGATCCCCCAGATTGAAGTCGCGTGCGGAGATGAGGAGCTCAGCCTTATTGTTCGGCACCTAGCTAATTGGTCTGGTGAAGATCTTGTTAGGTGGAAGGAATTCTCCGACACGTTCAACGTCGAAGTGCTTTTTCAAAGTGAGGGTTATGACTCGTTGGTGCGGCTCTCTGATGAGAAGATCTCTAGACTCAAATATAAGTTAATTGAATATGGGTTGAGCTTCGAGTTCTACCCTCAGCAATTCACTCAAGTCAATGCTCTTCTCAATCAGGATCTGGTGCGAAGTGCATTAGCCTTGATGGGTGATTTGCGTAATCAGGTGGTCGTTGATCTCTTTTGCGGCATTGGGAATTTCAGTCTTCCTATAGCGAGATCGGGAGGAAAGGTGATCGGTTTAGAAATGGAGCAATCAGCAGTCGAAATGGCCCGTAGCAATGCTAGATTGAATGGACTAGAAGATTTCGCGCGCTTCGAAGTGGCAGATCTTTATGACCAAGGTGGGCAAAATGCTGCTGGGTATACCCAACTTGCTGAGGTTATGCAAGAAAACCCAACTTCAATTTTGCTTGATCCTCCTCGAAGTGGAGCAGGAACGAATCTGGCCTCGATCTGCAAAAAAGAAAGTATTGAACGAATCGTTTATGTCTCTTGTAACCCGGAAACCTTTGCGTCTGATGGAGCGATTTTAATAGAAAGTGGGTTTCGCCTTAACAGGGTTGGTGTTTTCGACATGTTCCCGAATACCTCCCACTTAGAGACTCTGGGACTCTTTGTCAAAGAATGTCTGTGAGTTCGCCCGAGAAAAACAGAAAAAAATCACAGAATTGGATATGATCGGGGGTAGGGAGATAGTTTGATGAAGATCATATTGCTTGGGCCGCCTGGGGCTGGAAAAGGTACTCAGGCTCAATTCATTATTGAGAATCTTGGAATACCACAGATTTCAACGGGAGATATGTTTCGGGCGGCGGTTGCCTCTGGATCATCTTTGGGGAGCAAGCTGAAAGAAATTATGGATTCCGGTTCCTTGGTTCCAGACGAAATTGTTATCGAGGTGGTGAAGGAGAGAATCAGTCAACCTGACTGCTCCGGCGGATTTCTCTTTGATGGTTTTCCCAGAACAATCCCTCAAGCCGAAGCGCTGGATCAAGCTGATATAGTCGTGGATCTTGTTATCGAAATAAAAGTCCCAGAGGCCGAAATACTGCGTCGGATTACGGGAAGAAGAGTGCATCCAGGCTCGGGAAGGGTATATCACACCCACTACAACCCTCCAAAGCAAGAAGGTTTAGACGATGTAACTGGAGAACCGCTACAGCATAGAGTGGACGACACCGAAAAAACTGTGATGGAACGGTTGGACGTCTACAGCAGGCAAACTGAACCCTTGGTGGCGTTCTACAAGTCTCGATCCTCCTCAAGATATATTGAGATTGACGGCCTTGGCGAAGTCAACCAGATACAGAAAAATATCCTTGATCAACTTAGCTAGATACATCTTATTGTTCTGAGACCGGCCATCACCTTTGTGCCGCGTCAAATGAAATTCAGTGGAATAATATCGACAGTGCTCCCCGCGCTGACATTACCCTCTCCTTTGGGAATTTCGATCAGGCAGTTTGAGTCTAGGAAGCTGCTGAGCCTGTTGGAGCTCTGGTCTTGATTGCTCGATACCCAGATTTCTTTGTTCTTTAGGGTGAAATGAGCCCTCATGTATTCCGCTCTTCCGATTTGGTGTGACAGTTCACCATCTAGTGACGCTTTTAATCGAATGGGTGGGGATGGAACGCTCCCGCATAAATGCGTTAAGACTGGCCTTAATAATAAAAGAGCTGTTACGATGGTGGAAACTGGATTCCCGGGTAATCCGATTATAGGGGTATTATTGATAGACCCAAAAGCTAGGGGTTTTCCGGGCTTCAGGTTTAGGCGCCAGAAATCGAGTTTCCCCATCTCAGATATTATATCGACCATGTGATCGGCTTCGCCCACTGATACTCCACCGCTGGTCACTAATAGATCAGATTTTTGCGCTGCCTTCAGCATCGAGGATCTTATCTCCTCTTTGTCGTCCGGAAGTATGCCGAGATCAATTAGATCGATTGGCAGGTCTCGAAAAAGGGCCTGTAGTGCGGGTCTATTCGCATCGTAAATTTCGCCAAGTCTAAGGCCTGACTTATCATCTTCGGGATCTTTTAACTCGTCTCCCGTAGAGAAAATTGAGACGACGGGTCTTTCGAAGACAGGCACCTGAGTTAATCCAAGTGAGGCTAGAGAAGCTAAAAGATATGGGGTCAACTTCTGCTTGCTTTTTGCTACGTAGGTTCCTTTTTCAATATCATTGCCGACTTCTCTGATGTGGTCTTCGTTCTCAAAATTCTCAGAAAATTTAACGCGAGATTCAGGTAGGATTTCGGCGCGCTCCTGAAGCATGACCATATCTGCATCATCTGGTAAGACCGCCCCGGTAAAAATTCGCACACATTGGTCTACACCCATGGATCCAGAGAATGGTTTGCCAGCATAACTGCTGCCAATGACCTCAAATTCCTGTTGTGGATTTTTGAGGTATGCCTCTCTTTTTATGGAGTAACCATCCATCGCAGAACTCCTGAAAGGCGGGAGCGAAATGGGTGCGCGAATATCTTCGGATAAGATACGTCCACCACACTCAGCGAGTCCGATGATTTCAGTTTTTGTGATCGATTTAATCTTTGCGATAAGTCTGGAGAGAGCTTCCTCTAGATCTAACCGTTGGCTATGATTCTGCAATGCGCGCAATCCTCAGTATCGATACTTCTTCACGTTATTGTAGCTTGGCTTTGTATCATAACGGGAAGATATCGTCCGTTAGCGAGCTTCTAGATCGGTCACATACCGATAGGGTTTTGCCAATGATTGATGTTTTATACCGGAAAGCGAACCTAAGGTTGGCAGATACGGACTTGGTTTGTTTTGCAGCTGGCCCTGGCAGTTTTACTGGTGTGAGGCTCGCGGCATCGATAACGCAAGCAATTGCGTTGGTCAGTAATTCCAAAGTGGTACCCATCAGGAGCTCAGAAGTTTTGAGTACCTCTTACCTAAAGCAGTACGTTGGAAATCAAAGAGAAATAATCTGTGTCCAGCGAAGTAGGGCGAACATTTTCTACATAAGTGCTTTTAGGTGTCGCTCGGATGGAGGATTGGACCAGATCCAAGAAGATAGATTATTTGGAAAACTGGATGGTTGGTTGAAGGACGCCACTCAGGATCGTGATGATTTTGTTGTATTGGGAGACTTGCCAGATTGGTTTCCCAATGAGGCCAGTAAGAGGCATGAGAGCGATGTCATTCCTGATGCGGGAGTGATGATTGAGATTGGTAAGCGCAGGCATGAACAAAGCTTAAGTGTTGAGGCAGAGTTGGCCCTTCCAATCTATGTAGAGGGTGACACGCCGTGGAAAAAATCGACGCCCACAGGGTGAAACAAAGAAAAATCCCATTGTTGTTTGCCCCTGAGCGTTTCGATGATTTAGAAGACTATTTGCCGTGGTGCGAAGTATACGAACTTGATCAAGAAGCCGAACTTGAGCTTCAATCTGAGGTTAGATTGGTTCTAGATGTCAGAGGTCTCGGGATTGCCCTTCCGGCCCAGAAATCCTACTTCTATGTGTCATCGATCGATATTCAGGCGAGGATTAAGGCAGGGAGGAGGGGGGAGCTTGCAAGAGCTTGCCTTGGGAAAAAGGATTCGATTGTTGTGCTAGATGCTTTTGCTGGATTTGGTGTTGATGGGTTAACACTTGCTGGTCTGGGTGCTGATGTTACGTTGGTGGAGAGAAATTTGGTGGTGTGGTTGATGCTCAGAAGTATAGCTTGCGGGCATCCAAGGGCCGCAATTCATTATGCCGATAGCTTTAGTTTATTTTATTCCAGGGATACTTGGGATGTCGTATACCTGGATCCGATGTTTATTCCTACAAAAAAAAGTGCTCTACCCAAAAGAGATCTACAGATACTAAGAGAAATTTCCGACGCCGCTCCGTCTTCGAAAAAATACCTTGAGCAACTTATTGAGGTTGCGAAAGATTCTGCAACAGATCGGGTGGTTCTCAAAAGACGGAAGAATGATCCTGAGGTGGCTAAACCGAATTTTTCAATTTGCAGCAAAACGATTTGCTTTGATATCTTTCTATGTTGAGCTAAGTCGCCTGCTTCGACAATATCTCGATGACGTCCTCGTTCATAAGCGGTTCAAACAATGCTAGGGCAAGCTCCGCAACCTTCCCAGCATGGACGCTTCGGTCATCAGTAATCCTGATTAATGAACTAGAGATTGCTTTGTCTATAAATTCTTCTGTTAGACCTTGAGTGAGGTTGGTGACATTCGAAGTTTTCCTTAGCTCCCCTAGATAGCTCAAAATCGATTCGGTTTTGTCTTGCAAGTTTAATTCGTTGAATCGCCTTGTTGCAGCTAGCGACAGGATTACAAAAAGTTCTTCTAAGATTGGTTCTACGAGGCGACTGAGGATTTTGAGTTCCGAATATCCAGGGTTTTTTCGCTTGGGTGGCCACAGCCTCCCATCCTTCTTCGAGAGAGTTTCGTTAGAGCTTAACAGTTCAAGACTTTTTTTAATCTGCATCGAAGACTCTTCTGATGGAGCATCACAAATATATCGGTAAACCCTTCTTGAAATCGCACGAAGGCTTTGCGCTGTTATCCCAGTTTTCCGTCTCGTTAAAAGAAACGCGATAACTGCGCTGGGCAGAAATAGATGTATAGTGTTGTTCTGATACCAATGAGCAGATTGTAGAGCGTTCTCTTTTAGCGAAACTATTGTTCCCGTTTCTTGGTTAGAGACGTTGATAAAATCAAGTTTTAGGAGCCTATCTATTACCGTTTGATCGCTATCATGAGCCGTTGTCGTCGAAGAATTGCCGTTCACTTTTACGAGCAAATCTCGAAAAAAGATGGTGTGCCTTTCGTATTCCTCGAAGCTCATTGAATTAGCGCGCGTATTTAGGAGAATCGTTGCACAGAAGTTGACATCGTTTGCTATGGCTTTCTTGTTTATGCTGTGCATTAGGTGATTGCCCAGAGCAATAAGGGTAGCGTCGAACGATCGAATCGTTTTTCTATCTTTTCTCGCTTCTAACCATGCATCTAATTCGATGGGTCTCCCTAAATTTACGCTGAGTCGACCGTAATAGTTTCGTATAAATTTTAGAGCACTCAAAATATCTAAAAGTTTCTCAGTCTTCTTTTTAGTTCCCTTCAGTTGCTCAACATAAGTATTTGCTTCAAGAATTTTCTCGTAACCGAAATAAACTGGAACGAAGGCAATTGGCTTGGGAAGATCTGTTAAGTGGCTTTCTAAACATAGTTTTAGTAGCCCGTACTTTGCTCTTAGCAGTCGCCCTGTCCTCGATCTGCCTCCTTCTGGGAAAAATTCTATGCAATGGCCTTTGTAGAGCAATTTGTGAACGTACTCTGAAAAAATGGCGGAATAAAGTGGGTCCTCTCTAAAAGTTCTGCGCATGAAGAAAGCGCCACTCCCGCGAAGAAAATTACCGAGCATCGGTAGATTAAGATTGTCTCCCGCGGCGATGTGTGGAGTCATCAATCCCGCCTTGTATAGACTATAGCTCAGTGCCATGTAGTCGATGTGGCTTCGATGGGATGGGACATAAACTAGGGTATGAGTTTCACTCGTGATCATCACTTCATTGACACCGGTAATCTCAAGTCCATCGTAGATTTTGTTCCAGAACCAAGAGAGTAGCCGATAGAAAATGCGGAGTTTCCTGTGAGACATATTTGCCACGACAGTGTTGCTGATCTGGAACGCCCGAAGTCTCTTCTTCATTTGAGATTTTTCGGTTTGTGCCAACCGGTCAATCTCCTCCCTGACTCTCTTGCTGTTTGCTAATTCTTCTATGAACTGTTTTCGATCTGTGAAGTTAGGACCAAGCGTAGCCTCTCTTTGTAGTCTGAATTTGGCGCGAAGTAGTCGAGCGGCACGTCTAAGTGCGATATTTTCCCCTGCTTTTAAATCTGCGAGTCGCTCGAGGCTTAACGGTTCTCCTAAGCGAAGGTGTATGTCTGTTCGGTGAAATAGTATCGACCAGAGCTTCTTCAACTTTCCTGTAGCCTGCCTCCTCTCATTTGTGAAAGTCTTGGACCAGCTTCGATCCGGGGCCAGTGATCTGCCCCAAAAAAAAGAGACAGGCACTAACACAATATTTTGCTTTGCTTCAGCGGGTGCGTTGATACTTTGTACAAACCTTTTAGAGTAGTCTTTAACAAGCATTCTTCCTCCAGTCGGTCGAAGCAATGCAAACACACGCTGGGATATTGCCCAGTCTTTCCATCTCAGTTCCGAAAAGGGTGAGGGCAGATCATGTTTCTCCGCGATAAGCCCTAGTACAAACAATTCAGTTATGGAGCGATATTGGAGAACGTACAAAATTTCTCGATCTAGATTGAGTTCGTGAGAAAAGTTTGCGCTTGGACGAACAATTTTTCCTAGGAGCCAGTAAACGGAGAAATAGAATGACCGTTTCATAAACTAATCGGGGAGAAAATTTACTCTGGGCGTTTACCTTCAAATAAGGGGTCGAGGTTGGTAGGAGAGGCGCCTGACCGTCTTTCTTCAAGCTCCCATATCTGACGGTACCTATCTAATGTCAGTGAATTGTTCGCCACCGAAGGAATAATCGTCGGGCGGAGAAAGACAAGTAAATTAGTCTTCTTCCGGCTATTGGTGGTGGAGCGGAATAAAGCGCCAAGAACTGGGATTCTTCCCATAATTGGCACCCTAGCATTAGTCTCATTAATATCATCTTGAATTAGACCGCCTAAAACTATTGTTTGCTCATTTCCTGCGAGAACCGTCGTCTCGATTGTTCTTTTCGAAGTGACTACATCGGCAAAACCTGTGCCTCCTATCGTTGTATTCAAGACATTGGTGATTTTCTGGGAAATTTCCAGTCTTACTTCGCTATTTTCAAAGACGTGTGGTGTCACTACTAACTCTATTCCAACGTCCTCCCTGTTCACAGTCGTAAATGGGTTGCTCGTCCCATCTCCGGTTGTTGTGAAAGACCCTGTTCTGAAGGGCACTTCAGTTCCTACCAATATTTTTGCTTCTTGATTGTCCAACGTGAGCACGCTCGGCGTAGACAACAAATTGGCGTCAGAGTTATTCGCGATGGCTGTTATAACGGCACCAAAAGAGATCTTATCTGAATCGAGTTTCGCTGCCGCAATTGTAGGACTGCTTAATGTGGCCAAGCCTTGCAATACATTTATTTCGCCACCACCACTTGCGATAGCGCCGGATAAAAGCCCATTGATAACTCCGTTTAAGCTAGAGCTCACCAAGGGAACGCTTTTACCTTCTTGATCACCTGCTGCAAGCTCAACACCGAGCGAAGTCGAATCGTCGATAGTAACTTCCACGATCGCAGCCTCTATCATTACTTGAGCGCGCGGGGTGTCGAGTTTTTCTATCAGTGAAATAATCTCGCTCATTGTCCCCGGATCCGCTTTGACCACTAATCCGTTCAAGGTGGGGTCTGCCGCGATCGTGATCGGTTGCTGAGAAGCTTTCTCTCCAGAGTTATTTTTGACTACAACGCTGGAGAGAATTTTACTCACGTTTTCTGCATCCGCGTGGCTAAGCTTGATAACCTGAGTTGAATCTGCGGTTGTTGCTGGTTGGTCCAGCTTGTCGACCACTTTTATAATTTTCGATATGGGTTGGGGCTTTCCTCTAAGGACCAATGAGTTGTTGCGCTCATTGGCTATCACCTGCACACGGCTTGGGCCCTTCGCCGCAGCTCCGACTTGGTCTGGCGCAATTCGTTCTAAGATGGCTATGACACTTCCGACCCAGGCCTCTTTCAACGGAATCATTATTACTTCGTCATCGTCGGCGACATCTATCTCTCGGATGAGTTTCTTAAGTCTTACGATGTTATCTGCATGGTCAGATATGATTACAACATTAGGATTGCTCACGCTCCCAATATGCCCGTATTGAGGTATCAATGGTCGTAGTAGTTTTATGAGTTCTTCTGATGCGGTGTTTTGAACGGCAATCACCTCTGTCAGCAGTTCTTCTGGTGCTGCTGTGTTGAGATTTCCAGCAGCCCCAGGAGTTTGCTTCCCTGTCGCGCTTTGTTGGATTCTGATCACATTACCTGAAGGAACAGCAGTAAAATTTTGTAGCCTTAAGACGCTTAGGAATAACTCGTATACGCCCTCCTTACCCAAAGGTGTGCTAGAGATAACGGTGACTTGCCCCTTAAGTTTGGGGTCGACAATGAAAGTCTTCCCGGTGATCTTCGCTACCTGGTCGACAAATTCTTGAATGTTCGCGCCCTTGGTAGCCATTTGCCAAGTTTCTTCTGCAAAGTCGCTTTGATCAGCGGAGAGTAAATTAAGGGACCAAAATAAGGATAAGAGAACGAAACCCGGCACCACAAAATTCTTCCAGTGTATTCTCATATCCTTATCCAGAGTTAGGCATTGAGGCGGTAATCGTAAACCGTATGTCGCCGCGTTGAATTTCCAATCTCGCAGTACCTCCAGCCATCAATCCAGCCAATTGAGTTCTATCGTTCTGTACGTTGCTAAGGGTTTGCCCGTTGACGGAGAGTATTACATCGCCGGATTGTAATCCGCTTTGTCGTAAATACGGAGAGTTTGAAATGTTACCGACTCGGTAACCTCCAGACTTCGTCTCGCTGAGTCCGATCTTGCTAATCATTTCTTGAGGATTTTCTTTGAATTCCTTTAGCAATGCTGGCTCTGACGAAGACTCAGTCATTGGACCTTGCGCGTCGATAACTTCCAAAATGTCAGCGGTGGGAGTTTGCTTCCCTGCATCAGATGAAATTACGAGCTGTTCGTTTTTGTTTTGGTTGGTAGAGACTCTAGCTTTTTGGTTTTGAGTGGCTTGGTATTTCGATTCAGGAAAAGGAAGGAATTCCAGTTTGCCCGCCCGCCTTAGCAAAACTTTATCGCCCACGACTCCCTCTAGTATCGCATTACCCGGTACCGAGTCCCCAACCGTGAAGAGTTTTGCGTTTTGACCTCGTTGGCCAATTATCGCAGCAGAAATAGAACTCTCCGAAGATTCAAAGACAGCTCGCAGTTCGAGGGGCAGCCTTGTTTCGGCGGCCTTTGCAACAAGTTGAGCTTGAGCCGACATCTGCATTGCCGGTTTGCCGAAAAGATTTCGGCTCACAATAGCTTCAATGTTTACTTGTTCAGTCGGTTGTTTTTCCATGTTTGAAGTTTTTTTGCTTGCCTGTGTCGCCACTGATATTTCAAGAGCTTTTGGATTTAGCAAGGAATGAGAACACTGAAATACGGACAGCACGATTGCAGCAGCCAAGAGCCAGAAAAGGGCCCTCGGGGCAACAGAACTTAAATTGTCAAAAAATGATTGAAAAGTCATAAATCTTTGAAGTATCGAGTGCCTTTGCAACTATGTTGCTTATTGTCTAACGAATATAAGAATTTATCACTAGTGGTGATCCAATTTTGACATTGTTGTTTTTAAAAAATCTTTCTCTCGATTTCTATAACCACATCATCTAGTTCTTGGTCCCCGATCCAAGGAGTGTTTGTCACTTCTAGCAGTCTTCTAAATACCCTTATATTGCTGATGCCATTTTCTCTCAGGGACAGTTCGAGTAATCTTTTCTTGTTATCCACTCGACTGATTACGGTAGCCGCCTTGCCGTTTTCGAATGTTCCTTGTGCGTTGAGGGGCGGTAGCTCTACTTGAAAAAATTGTTGTGCCAATATGTAACTAATTTGACCCCCAGACCAGTCTATGTCGTAGGGCCTATCCAGATTGATATCCTTGACAGATCGGATCGCGTACTTTACGTCCGCGGTTAGCGGCGCCAATTTGAATACCCCACTCAGGAAGATATCAAAACGGGAGAGCAGTTGTTGGATGGAATCAGAGCTGGCTTCGCCTTGGATGCTCAGTCGGGTATGTTTTAACAGAAAGACATTGCTCCCTCTAAGCTCGTATCCGCTACCGTTTAGTGTCCAACTAAACCTAGGCCACCATTTTTCGAGTCCATCGAAATTCCACTGAACCGAGCCTGAGATTTCATCCCTAACTAGAAAACGAGTTTTGCCATTCCAGACGGTACCCTCGGTGCCGATTAAATCGAAGCCATTGATTTCTCGAGAGAGATATTTCAAAGAGCTGGCAGGAAAGAAGGCGACAACTGTCATCATCAAGAAAAAGGTAGCTAAGAATATTTTTGATGCCACTCTCATGGGCGTTGTCATCAAACTTGTTCTTTCTGAATAAGGTCTCGCGCGATTTTTCGATATATACGACTGAGAGGTGCGAGGTCCCTTATTTCCACGAACTCATTGACCTGATGAATAGAGGCGTTCGACGGCCCCAATTCGATTACTTCGACGGCTTTGCCAGTATCGCCTTTCCACTTGGCTATGAAGCGGCCGTCCGATGTTCCGCCTCCAGTTGACAAGGTAGGGGTGATCTCGGTTTCTTGCTCTACAACGTTTTCTGCTGTTTCTAGTAGAAATCCTCTTTCTGTGAGAAACGGTAAACCCGAGAGCTGCCAAGCTACTTCGAATTCAATATTATGTCGCTCTAGTTCACCCTCAACCCAGCTTTGTATTCCCTCAACTGTCTGCTCATTATTAAATCTGATATTGAAGTGATAATTAGCCGAAGAGGGAATAACGTTAATCGCCCCCGTACCTGCCTGGACGTTGGAAACCTGGAGGCTGGTCGGCGGGAAATAATCGTTTCCCTCATCCCAGCGTTTTGAAATGAGATTATAAATGGCTCTGGTTGATTCATGAATCGGATTTCTCGCGTCATCCGGGTAGGCGACGTGACCCTGAATGCCCTTGAATTGCAAATATGCATTTATCGAGCCACGCCTCCCGCATCTTATTGTATCTCCGAGTTTTTTTGTTGAACTGGGCTCTCCAACAATACAAAAATCGGGACGAACCCCTCTTTTTGATAGTTGCTCAATAGCGAATTTTGTGCCGTGGACTGCTGGCCCCTCTTCATCGCTAGTGATTAAAAAACTGATGCGACCAGCGCCGATCTCATCGTTCTCGATCAAATCTTCCGCTGCCACGACCATTGACGCGAGACTAGCCTTCATGTCGGAGGCTCCGCGCCCAAAAAGTTTTCCTTCTCTTAGTGTGGGAGTGAACGGGTGGCTGTCCCATTCTTCCAGATTGCCGGCTGGCACAACATCGGTATGGCCAGCGAAGAGAAGATGGTTCCCATTATTACCGATTGAGGCCCACAGATTACGGACTCCATGAGCTTCAAATTCCTGAATCTGAAAACCAACATCACGCAGCCGAGACCCAATGATCGCCTGACAACCGGCGTCATCAGGTGTTACGGATTCTCTCTCTATGAGAGAGCAAGTCAGAGCTAAGACGCGTTCCTGGATAGACATTTAAAACAACGTGTTGTTACAACTAGTTTAGATCATGGAGCTCGGCATTGAGCTCAATAGTGTTCTTATTTGTTCGGCACGTTATAGCTCCCGACTGACCGTCTCTTATGAACAAAAGGTCGGACTTGCCAGCTAGATTGCGGGCCTTGACTACCTTTACAGACGCTCTATTTTTATCAAGCACTGTTACCGGAGAGTTGGCGGTTATGTAAAGTCCTGCCTCTATCGTGCAACGATCACCGAGTGGAATACCCGTTCCCGCGTTTGCGCCTATTAGACAGTTCTCTCCAATACTTATTATGATATTTCCGCCCCCTGATAGGGTTCCCATCGTGCTCGCGCTGCCGCCGAGATCACTTCCCGACCCCAGAGTTACTCCTTGGGATATGCGACCCTCAACCATGTTTGGGCCCATAGCTCCAGCGTTGAAATTGATAAATCCCTCGTGCATCACTGTAGTGCCATCCCCTAAGTAAGCACCGAGCCTTATTCGGCTTGAGTCTGCAATTCTGACTCCGCTAGGTACGACGTAATTCACCATCTTTGGAAATTTGTCTACAGAGAAAATTTCAAGATGCTTTCCGTTTATTCGTGATTCCTCCAAAGCATCGCCTATCTCGTCTGTTGCAATCGGTCCAACTGAGGTCCAGCAGACGTTCGGTAAGTGGTTGAACAAGCCGTCTAGATTAAGTGAATTCGGCACTCGTAAACGGTGAGACAGTAAGTGCAATTTCAAATAAGCCTCTGGCATTGACCGAATTTCAATATCCTCCGTCAACTTGACATAGACGAGTTTCTTGTTTGGTCTTGGGTTAATACTGGGAACGTGTAGTGATTTAGCCTTGCGACCGAGAAGCTCGGCAGTCTCGGCAGTTATCTCGTGGGCACCGATAGGCAATTCATCTAAGAGGCCCTTGATCGCTGAATCAAGCTCTGTTATCGGCTTTGGGAAATAGCAATCCAACTCCACGCCTTTTTTACTCAGAGTTGAGATCCCAAAACCAAAAGCAAAAAAATTATCCATCTGTTTTGCTCATTTAATTTTGTGAGTAACTTTTAAAAAGCCAAGAGCATACATGATCATCGAATCACCACCTACAATGATTCCTTCAGAGCGACTATTCTTTTTGCGGCCTCGATACACTCGGCAAGTTCCCCTACCCAGGCCACGCGAATATGCTTGGCGCCAGGGTTTACTATGGAACCCTTCCTATTTACAGGCCGACTCAGAAAGCTGCCGGGCATCACTTTGACCGCTTGTTGCCGAAACAGTTTCTGACAAAAAAGCTCATCTGAGCAATTGAGGTTGATCCAATGATAAAAGCCACCGTCTGGCTCATCGAGCGAGAATGATGAATCGAGCACCTGCGTTACGGCATCGAA
>CACOYI010000014.1 GCA_902631405.1 K189A clade bacterium
CCAAATAAAATAAGAACTCCCCAAGGGATTCTCTCGGCAGTGGCCCAGTCGAGGAGTTTTTGGGCTTCACCGTTTGTTTTGTCTATCTCCCCATTGGGAACAATAAAAAGAAGAATAATGGCAGTGAATGCGACCATTGCATCGTTCGTGTAGGGAAAGTCTAACCAGGCGGACCATCCCCCAAATGGACCTGTCCTTGTGACCCAGCAAAACGCAGTCAAGGAGAAAATTATAAGAACACGTTTCTCAGCCACAGAAATGGGATCAAGCGTGGGCAGGATTATTTGAGATCGTTCCTTCAGGTCGCGAGTAATCCAAAAAGCAGCAATCGGTAGCATTACTAAAATGATCGGGAGGGCCCATATCATCCATTGACCAAAGCTCACCGCTCGCCCACTAATCTCCTCGTAGACGCCCATGAAGATCATGTTGGGCGGAGTGCCGATCGGGGTCCCAATTCCGCCAATGCTAGCCGCGTAGGCTATGCCCAGAAGCAATGGAGTCGATAATTTCGCCTCGTCCTCCGAAAGTTGTAAGACCGCTATAGCCACGGGCAATAGCATTAGAGTAGTAGACGTATTAGAGATCCACATGCTCAAGAAAGCGCTCGCACACATAAAACCCAAAACGAGTCGTCTGGGACTCGTTCCTCCAAATAGTCGGATCATAAAAAAAGCAAGTCTGCGATGGGCCCCGCTCCTCTCCAGTGAGGCTGCGATAATGAATCCGCCCAACATAAGCAGTACGAGTGGGTGTCCGTAGGCTGCTCCCAGTTCTCTTGCTGTAATGATTTCGAACGCAGGAAACAGCGCCAACGGGAGCAGGGCCGTGACAGGTATTGGAATTGGCTCGGTGATCCACCAGATGACTACCCAAATAGTTACTGCTAGGGTGATGGCTGCATTTGGCTCGACAGTTGTTTGGTATAGCAGTACGCCAACGAGAAGACCAGCGGTGGGCCCCAAAGTTAAAGCGAGAGTTCTTAGATTAAGTTGAGTGCTCGGCATCTGATTTAGGTTAACCAAGATGAGTGAGAGTTTCTATTGGTACGATCTTGAGACTACGGGAACCAATCCAAAGTGGGATCGCATTATTCAGTTTGCGGGAGTAAGAACTGATACTGAGTTGAATATAATAGATGACCCAAAAGCCTTCTATGTTCGACTATCTGACGATGTCCTGCCTAATCCTGAAGCATCACTAGTTACAGGCATTTCGCCTAGCACTCTTCAAAATGAAGGGGTGTTCGAAAAAGCTGGCCTGGATGCGATCTTCGAAGAACTGTCAGTGCCGGGCACTTGCACGGTTGGTTACAATAACCTTAGGTTTGATGATGAGTTTCTACGTTACGGGTTTTTCAGGAATTTTGTTGAGCCATACGCGAGAGAATGGAAAAACGGCAACTCTCGTTTTGACGTTTTTGAACTGGTGCGAGCCGCTGGTGCTTTGAGAAGAGAGGGCATTAATTGGCCATTGAATGATGATGGGACGATCAGCTATCGCCTAGAAGCCATAACGCAGCTGAATAACATAGATCATGGAAATGCCCACGACGCGCTCTCAGACGTTTTTGCGACTATTGGTTTGGCGAGGCTTATTCGACGAGAGCAGCCTCGGCTTTTTGATTATTACTTGAGTTTGCGAGACAAGAGAAGAGTTAAGAGGCTTCTCGAGCCTTTCGGACAGACGCCAGTAGTTTTTGTCAGTGCTCTTAACTCTCGAGAGAAATTTAGTGTAGCGCCCGTGTTAGCCGTCGGATTAAACCCGCTCAATTCAAATTCAGTCATTGCGGTGGATCTAAGCTTAGATATTGATCCGCTATTAGAAGCGACTTCGGAAGAAATTCGACATAATTTATTAACCGCATCAAAAGAGGATAGGTATCCGATAAGAGATATCCGCCTAAACAAGTGTCCCTTTGTGGTAACTAAAGAAGTGGTTACTCAAAAGATTAATCACTACCTCAAAATTGATTGGGAGGAAGTAGAAAACAGACGCGTAAAACTTCAAAACGACTGGTTTTCAGAGAACTTGTTGTCAGCTTTTTCAGTCCATCCACCTATGAGAGAAGAGGATCCCGACGCCTCTCTGTATGACGGGTTCTTGAGTGATCAAGATGTTGCGAAAATGGAACCTTTCAACGAAGCGATTAAAGAAAATCGTTGGCTAGATACTCAATTCACGGAATCTCGCTTGAATAGTTTGGCCTCTAGATTGAAAGCGAGATCTTTTCCGCATTGTATGTCTAAGTCAGAGCAACGCAATTGGGGTAATTTTGTAAGGAAAAAATTAACGTCTGACGGCCCTTGGCTGGGTATCGACGAATATTTTGAGAAAATAGGTGAATTGTCTAAAAATGCGCTCGATAGGCCCAATACATCAGACCATTTGATCCTGGAAGATTTAATGAAGCATGGTCGAAAGCTAGCTTCGAGATATCAAATTGATTTGGATAAGGCTTAGCCATGGTTGCGCCGATAATCACTTTTACTAACGTATCAAAACGATACGGCGATACCGTTGTCTTATCAGAGATTGAGCTCGAAATTCCCAACGAGCAAACAACGGTCATCGTGGGTCAAAGTGGTAGTGGCAAGACGACGTTGCTCAGAATGGTGAACGGTCTGATAAAGCCAGACTCAGGAAGACTGGAGGTTTTTGGCGATCTCGTCCCCGAGGAAAATATCGAAAACTTCCGTCGGAAGATAGGTTACGCCTTACAGGGAGCTGGTCTGTTTCCACACGTCTCTGTCAAAGAGAACATTGTGCTGATCGCCCGTTTGGTGGGATGGAGCTCTCAAGATTTAGACGAAAGGTTTGAAATGCTGATGCGTCAGATGGAGCTACCATTAGATCTGTCAGACAGAATCCCCAATGAATTATCAGGGGGTCAGCAACAGAGAGTTGGATTATGTCGAGCTTTAATGTTGAAACCAAAACTATTACTGCTCGATGAGCCATTCTCCGCTGTTGACCCGTTAACGAGGTTAGAGCTCTATGAAGTTGTAGAGAAGCTAATTTCAAATGAAGCGGTCAGTATTGTGATGGTTTCGCACGATCTCGGTGAGGCGAAGCGATTGGGTGATCGTATGGTCGTGCTGCAAAACGGAATAATTCTTCAAAACGATCTGATTAGTAATGTGATTGGAAATCCCGCGACTCCCTATGTCGAAAGGTTGGTTCAAAGTGCGACTTAAACTCCTTCCGTTGATTTTGACTACTTTCTTTATTTTTAGCGGCCTTTCGGCAACAGAGCGCTCGATAACGATTGGTTCGAAGAACTTCGGTGAAAATTTTCTACTAGCTGAAATCTTGGCTCTCATGTTGGAGTCTGAGGGTCTTTCTGTGGATAGAGCATTTGGTTTGGGGGGCACTCTGATTTGTTATGAAGCATTGAGAAACGAGGAAATCGATTTGTATTTCGAATATACGGGAACTCTGAGTCGTGCTGTTTTGAATCTTGAAGAAGTAGTTTCCGAGGAGAGTCTGGCAGAGCAATTACTTACCCAAGGGTTATTTATGATGCCTCGTCTTGGATTCAACAACACATATGCCATAGCAGTTAGACGCGAAACAGCGAATCTGCTGAAAGGTAAAACAATTGGTGCTTTAGGAGGCCAAGAAGATTTGAAAGTTGTTTTTAGTCATGAATTTCTCGAACGCCCTGACGGATGGAATGGCTTATCGAGGCGATATGGCCTGTCTTTTTCAGTCTCAGGTATTGAGCATGGCTTGGCATATCGAGCACTGGCGGACGGTGTTATCGATGTGACGGATGCATACAGCACCGACGGGGAGCTGGAGCGATATGATCTTGTTCTTCTTAATGACAGCTTATCGTTTTTTCCTACCTACTTCGCTGTCCCTCTGGTGCGAGCCTCCTGGGCCTCAGATAAAGAAAACGCCTCTATTCTCAGAGTCATAGAAAAACTAAGCGGTGAGATTGATGATGCGACTATGAGATCTCTGAATGCACAGGTTGTGTCAGAGGGCATCACCTACCAACGGGTCGCGAGAGCCTTCGTCCTGCAAAAAGGCTTTGTCGCAGACGGAGTCATCGAAGCAGAGAAAGAAAGCGTGTTGAGGGATATCTCATCCGATCTCAGTCGCAATCTAATTAGGCACCTGGAACTGACGGGATTGGCATTGTTCTTTGGAACATTTTTTGGCCTAGCTATTAGCCTATTTGCATACGATAAAGCAGGGATTTCCAAAATTGTTTTGAGTCTCTGCGGACTATTGCAAACAATCCCCTCGCTTGCATTGCTGGCAATCATGATTCCGATATTTGGCATTGGATTTCTCCCTGCAGTGATCGCCCTTTTTTTGTACTCATTGCTCCCAATCGTAAGGAATTCTCTGACCGCATTGACCACTATCGACCCAGTATTGATCTCTGTCTCAGATGCCCTAGGTATGACAAAGTGGCAGCAACTGCGTTTGGTCAAGCTGCCGCTTTCCGCTCCGGCCATTTTTGCTGGAATCAGGACAGCGGCGGTCATTAGTATTGGCACGGCGACTCTCGCTGCTTTCATAGGCGCGGGTGGCTTGGGTGATCCTATTGTTGTTGGCCTATCTCTCAGCGATATGAATTTAATATTGCAAGGAGCAATACCCGCTGCGCTACTTGCCCTTCTGACAGAGTATTGTTTCGGTAAGGCTGAGAGTGCCGTATCCTCTCGTTA
Source organism: K189A clade bacterium (assembly GCA_902631405.1). GTDB lineage: Bacteria > Pseudomonadota > Gammaproteobacteria > Pseudomonadales > Azotimanducaceae > UBA4421. The sequence continues at coordinate 4,686 of CACOYI010000014.1, forward strand.
CAGAAAGGTTTCATAGGAGGGCTCTTTGCAACCGTTACAAAGGGGAAACATCCGCCTCGCGGCTACGGTCATGTTGGTTCGAGATAGCTACGAGGGTTTGCAGGTGTACATGATAAAGAGGCCCGGTAGAGGGGATTTTCCTGATCTTCATGTTTTTCCGGGTGGTAAATTAGAGGAGAACGATTGGAATCCAGATCTGTGCAAGGGGTTATCCGATGAAGATGCTAGCGGCTTCATGGGAATTGAATCGGGAGGGCTGCGGTATTGGTTCTGTGTCGCGAGAGAGTGCTTCGAGGAATGCGGTGTGTTATTGGCGACGACTGCGGATGGGCAATTTCTCACCTCAGATAAACGATTAGAGTTAGCATCAAAGGGTAGACAAGAGCTTTTGGCGGGTACGCTAGATTGGGCTGTTTTTTTAGAATCGAATGACTTAGTAATTATGACGGACCGACTAGTCTATTTTAGCCATTGGATAACTCCAGAAGCAGCACCGAGAAGATTTGACACTCGATTCTTTCTTGCTGCGATGCCTGAAGCTCAAAAGGCATTAGCTGATACATCGGAGACAGCGGACGATGGTCAATGGATAAAACCACAGTCAGCGTTGAATCTTTATAAGGAGAAAGAGTGGCTCATGATTGATCCAACTCTGCGCTCTCTGGAAGCGTTAGTTGCTTTCGATAGTGTCGAGAAAGCAATCTCCGGTGTAAGGGCTGCTGAGCACGTAATTCCCTGGACTAAAGACTTAGGACGGCAAGGTATGCAGCCGCGCTATTCTTGACCGTGATTATGTGAGGGTAGGAAGCTATGGAGAAATTTGAGGAACTGAATTGGGAATTGCAAGGATCAGAATATCAGGATGCTGATTTAATTCTTTTCGATAAGCGCATAGATAAACGAAAGAATCCTCGAACACAAAAAGTGCTGGACCGCTTGGTCCTTGAGTCGGTCGACTGGGTCAACGTCGTAGCTTTAGATTCAGAGAATCGATCATTGATGGTGCGACAATTTCGGTTTGGTGTCGGGTACGTGACTCTAGAGACTCCTGGGGGAATGGTTGATCCGGGAGAACAATCTCTTGACTCAGCTAAACGAGAGCTGTTGGAGGAGACTGGCTTTGCGAGCGATGAATGGTCTTATTTGGGTGCAGTCGAACCAAATCCTGCTTTCCATAATCACCTTTGCCACCACTGGTTGGCAAAAAACATCTATAAAAAAGGGGCTCAGTTATTAGGTGAAGGGGAGGCAATTCAAATCGAGTTTCTATCTCAGAAAGAGATCACGACCGCGGTTCAGGGCGGGGAATTGAAGCACGCGTTGGCGCTCTCCGCACTCTCCAGAGTTTTCAATCTTTGGGAGGAAAAAGTCTGACGAGGTCGCAAGGGTTGATAGATTGTTAAAAACAGAAGGTCAGTGAATGAGATTATCCGGAAAGGTCGCCGTGATTACGGGTGCTGCAGGAGGCATAGGAAAAGCTGTCGCGCATAGATTTGTTAGTGAGGGGGCTAAGGTTGTTCTCTCTGATAATGATGTTGAAGGTCTAAGAAAGGTCGGTGAAGAGTTTGAACATGAAACCTGCTCTTGTATACCCGGTGACGTTACGCAGAAGCAACACAATGAACAATTGGCGAGAGAAGCAATTGATAAATTTGGGGCGCTGGACATTTTCGTCGCAAATGCCGGTGTTGAGGGGCGTGTCTCAAGTATCCTAGAGTCTTCTGAAGAAGAATTTGAACGGCTGATGGCAGTCAATGTAAAGGGCCCCTGGCTGGGATTGAAGTCGGTAATACCCGCTATGCTCGAACAAAACGGTGGTAGCATCATAATTACTTCAAGCATTGCAGGTGTAATGGGAGCGCCGAGCTTGGCTCCTTATTCGATGAGCAAACATGCAGTGATCGGATTGATGAAGTCTGCGGCCAAAGAATTTGGTTCGCAGAACATTCGAGTTAACACCGTAAATCCTGGGTTTATTAATACTCGGATGATGAGATCCATCGAGCAGGGAATGAATCCGGAAAAACCCTCAGACGCCAAAGATGCTATGACGCAAAGAGTACCTATGCAGCGCTATGGAGAACCGAGCGACGTGGCGGCACTAATCCTCTTTCTTGCCAGCGATGAGAGTTGCTTTATTACCGGAGCCAACTACCTTTTGGATGGTGGTAGCAGGGCTTAATCAGGACTCTAGGTTTGTTGTGCATAAAATAGTTCTTGGTTAAATTTGACGGGTCCGCCTTGGTGTAATTTGCGCCAGAGATCTATCTAATTAAGGAGATGTCTTGAATTCCGAAGCAGTACTTTCAACAGATTTAAACCTTCCAAATAAACGATCTGGCAAAGTCAGGGACCTCTACGATGTTGAGCTCTCCAGCGGATCATCAGCCCTTCTTATTATAGCGACTGACAGAGTCAGCGCTTTTGATGTGGTGATGGAAAACGGGCTGCCGGGTAAAGGGATTGTGTTAACGCAGATATCGAATTTCTGGTTCGAATTCTTTGCCGGTAAGGTTCCGCATCATCTGATCAGCACTGACGTAAGAGATGTTCCAGGGTTGTCTGAGCAAGAGCGGCAAGCGTTGAAAGGTCGGATCATGTTATGCAAGAAGACGGAGGTCGTGCCAATCGAGTGTATAGCAAGGGGTTATATAACGGGAAGCGGTTGGAGGGACTATCAAAAAACCGGTCGAGTTTGTGGTATCGATCTTCCTCAGGGACTTCAGAATAGCGATAGACTAACAGATACCCTTTTCACTCCCTCAACAAAGGCTACCGATGGTCATGATGAAAATATTAGCTTTGATCAGGGTGTTGATTTAGTGGGACGAGATATGATGGATTGGTTGGAGAGGTCGACTCTCAGTCTTTATGACGAGGCTCGTGATTACGCCGCAAGCCGAGGCATCATACTCGCGGATACCAAGTTTGAGTTTGGTCAAGTTGACGGTCAGGGGGATCCAATCCTGATAGATGAGATATTTACGCCCGACAGTTCCCGCTTTTGGCCGGCAGAAGAGTGGCAGCCAGGGAGAGAGCAAAATAGCTTTGATAAACAAATCGTAAGAAATTATCTGGAAACAGTTGTTTCTGATGGAAAGTGGGACAAAACGCCGCCTGGGCCTGCTCTACCTGAAGATGTCGTCGAGAGAAGCATCGCCAGGTACCTCGAAGCCCATAAATTACTAACCGGGAGCGATATCTCGATCTAAACGGTTTAGGTCTGAGCGACATTTCGGAGATGTATTCAAAAATACTCATCGCGAATCGTGGAGCAATCGCGCGACGAATCGTTCGTGCTTGTCATGACTTGAGTATCGGTAGTGCGGTCGTGTTTACCGAGCCTGATCAGGATGCACCTTATCTATCAGAGGCTGGAGAAGCTCATTTGATCGCCGGTCTATCACCTTTGGATTCGTATATGAACACGGAGCAATTATTGAACGTTGCTAAGGAAGTAGGAGCAGACGCTATCCATCCTGGCTATGGTTTTCTATCGGAAAATGCCAACTTCGCCAAACAGGTTCGTTCTGCAGGCATGCATTTTATTGGCCCTAGCCCAGATTGGATAGAGCGAATGGCCGATAAGGTTGAGGCCAGAAAATTGATGAAAACCGCGGGGGTGCCTACCTTCCCCGGTAGTGGACAAATAACCAACGAGAAAGAGGCCTGTGAATTCGTAGCGGAGAATGGATTGCCTGTCATCGTCAAGCCCTCTGGCGGCGGAGGTGGTATAGGGATGAAGGTCGTATTCGATGAGAGTGAACTGGGTGAAGCAATATCGAACGCGTCGGATATGGCGGAAAAGTCCTTTTCTAACGGTTCAGTATATTTAGAACGCTGGATGGCGGATTCCCGTCACATTGAATTTCAAATCCTAGCTGACTTGAAAGGAAACGTGATGCATTTATTCGAGCGGGATTGCTCCGTCCAACGGAGAAATCAAAAATTAATTGAAGAAGCTCCTGCTTTTGGAATTGATCGAGCCGAGTGTGAAAACCTAGCGGAGCGACTAGTTGGGACGGTCAGCAAATTGGGTTACGACAATCTTGGAACTATTGAAACGCTCAGATCCTCGAGTGGCGAGTATGGGTTTTTGGAGATGAACACCAGGATACAGGTTGAGCATGGAGTAACAGAAGAGGTCACGGGCGTTGATCTGGTCGCGGCTCAGATCCGGCTCGCTGCCGGAGAAGGTTTGCCTGAAATGACTGACTTGGACGGATTTGCAGTGGAGGCCCGGGTTTATGCGGAAGACCCAGTCTCACTTATGCCTTCGACTGGAAAATTGCGAGTTTTCCGTCCTCCGAAACTATACGGGGTTAGAGTGGAAACAGGATTCCAAGAGGGCCAGACCATCACCCCCTATTATGATGCGTTGTTGGCCAAGTTGATCGCGAAGGGCAGAACCAGGGAGCAGGCGATTGGAAGATTATTTGTAGCTTTGAAAGCATTTGCGATTCAGGGAGTGCAGACGAACTCTGCGTTGCTGATGGGAATAATTCAGCACCAAGCTTTTTTGGAGGGTAATATAGATACCAAATTTTTGGATAAAAATAAGATTATTTAAGGAATGATCGATAAGAAAATCTGAGAAGTTTTTCTTTTTAGTTGAGGAAGATCGAGATGGCTAAAATGGAAGTGGAGAGTGAGGTAACTGGAAACGTTTGGAAGATTCTTGTAGAAGAAGGGTCCAAGGTGACCTCTGGTGAAGTGGTTATGATACTAGAGTCAATGAAGATGGAGATACCGGTAGAAGCACCCGCGGACGGCACGATCGCTGAACTTTTGGTTCAAGAAGAGGATCAGGTTGAGGAAGATCAAGTCGTCGCCGTGATCGACGTCAACTAAAGGTAAATAAAGTGGCTTGGGATAGCGAAGTAAAAGAATTGGAAAGGCGGCGCCACTTAGCCAAACAGCAAGGAGGTGCAGAGGGGGTGGCTCGTCAGCACGCAAAGGGTCGGATGACCATTCGAGAGCGTGTTGATGTTTTATTGGACCCAGGTAGTTTCAAGGAGCACGGGAGGGCTACAGCAAGTCCGGTATATGACGACAACGGAGAGCTTATAGAGTACGTTCCCGCAAATTACGTTGTAGGCTTTGGCGAAGTCAACGGGCGGAGGATAGTAGCAGCGGGTGAAGATTTTACATTAAAGGGAGGCTCTCCTAACGCGGCCGGCTTGCGAAAAAGTGTTTATGCAGAACACTTAGCTAGCCAATATAAGTCCCCCTTAGTCAGATTGCTTGAGGGTGGTGGTGGTAGTGTCAAAGGCAGTGGTAAGCAAGGCGGCACGGTTGGCGAACCCGTGTTCTCAGAACCACGATTCAAGATTATCTCGGATTCGATGGGACAGATCCCGATAGCGTCAGCGGCTTTGGGTGCTGTAGCTGGATTCCCAGCTGGACGATTGGCGGCATCTCATTTTTCAGTTATGACCGAACATACGAGTCAGGTTTTGATCGGTGGTCCTGCTTTAGTGACGAGAGCACTCGGTGTTGAAATGACAAAAGACCAATTGGGCGGAGCCGATATTCATCTTCGTAGCGGTGTCGTTGATAACTTAGCTCGTGACGAGCATGATGCAATAGAGCAAATAAAGCGCTTTTTGAGTTATCTACCATCGAATGTATGGGAGAGGACTCAGAGATCTCCCTGCGAGGACCCTGTCGACAGGATGGAACAAGATTTGCTGACGGTCGTCCCCAGGGATAGCAACGCTGGTTTTGAAATGCGGTCCATAATAGAAATGGTCGTCGATAAAGGCAGTTTTTTCGAGACTGCGGCTTTGTATGGACCCAGCCAGATTTGTGGTTTCGCGAGATTAGCGGGCCAGCCCGTTGGGATTTTAGCAAATGATTGCTTGCACTACGCGGGAGCTATGACCGCCGAGGCCGCTCAAAAATATCGTCGTTTTGTAGAGCTTTGCGATACTTTTCATATTCCGGTCGTCAATCTAGTTGATCAACCTGGCTTTATGATTGGGCCCGAGTCCGAGAAAGCCGGGACTATTCGTTATGGGATGGCAGCAGTCTCAGCTGCCTCTCAGGCGAGTATTCCTTGGGCCGTTGTTCAAATCCACAAAGGCTTTGGAGTCGCAACGGCAGCTCATTATGCGCCAGGAGCCTATGTTTTAGCGTGGCCATCTGTAGAGTCTGGCGCTTTGCCGATAGAAGGCGGTGTTGCGGTCGCTTTTCACAAGGAAATCGCCGCTGCAAAGGATCCAATTGCTAAAAGGGAAGAGCTTGAGGGACGACTTAAAGACTCACGCTCACCTTTTCCGAGGGCTGAATCCTTCGCTGTCCATGAATTAATTGATCCCAGAGAGACCAGGCCGGTACTATGTGACTGGGTGGAATGGATTCAGCCAAATTTAGATACTCTGGTGGGACCAGTGACCTTTCCAATAAGGCCTTAATAAAAAGGAGAACCTCATGACAATCAATTTCGAAAACCAAGTGGCGATTGTAACCGGTGCTGGCGGAGGACTAGGGAAATGCCACGCACTCGAACTTGCGAAGAGAGGAGCTAAGGTAGTTGTTAATGACCTTGGCGGCAATATGGATGGTACCGGCGGTTCGTCGGAAGCGGCTGAATCGGTAGTAAAGGAAATAAAAGCTGCCGGTGGGGAAGCTATTGCAAATGGCGGATCGGTGTCTGATCGAGCCGGCGCTCTCAGTATGGTTACGGACGCTATGGATGCTTGGGGTCGCGTGGATATTTTGATAAATAATGCTGGGATTCTCAGGGATAAATCATTCTCTAAAATGTCCTTAGATGATTTTGAGACCGTGGTGAACGTGCACCTTCTCGGAGCTGCCTATTGCTCCCACGCGGTGTGGCCGATCATGCGAGAGCAAAATTATGGAAGAATCCTAATGACGACTTCGCCAACTGGCCTTTACGGGAACTTTGGTCAAACTAATTATGGAGCCGCCAAGCTTGGTCAGGTTGGGTTGATGAATAGTCTGAAATTAGAAGGTGCAAAGAACAATATTTTCACAAATACGATTGCTCCCATTGCAGCGACCCGAATGACTGAAGGAATAATGCCGGGTGAGGTCCTCGAGAAGTTGGGCCCTGAGCTTGTTACGCCGGCAGCGATATACCTAGTGAGTGAAGACGCCCCAAACGGAGTTGTTTTGCAGGCTCAGGGCGGTTCCTTTTCTCTAGCTTGTATTGTCGAAAACGATGGCGTGGAAATAGGGATCGAGGCTACTCCCGAAGATATCCGCTCTCGCTATGAAGATATCGTGCAAATGTCGAATCTTCGCACGCGGAGCAGTATGTCTGGCTTTTGAAGACGACGACTTTTTCAGAGCCCAATAGATGATACCGGCAGTGCTTTTTACACTAGTGTTAAGCTTTTTGTTGGCGTGCCTGACCTGGCTGGTTATTGGCAGTAGGTTCGGTTTGATTCGATCCCAAGCAGAGAATGACGTTTTGAATTTGCTCTCCTACTTGCTCCTCCTTGTGCCGCTTTCCTTTGTAATTGTTTTTTTTGTGATCGGCTGAATAGTCTTAACGTTAAACGATGCCGATCCCTACAGATCTAAATTCGGTGAAAGGTTTTCTATCCGAAGAAGAGGGTGAGAAGCTCTACAGTCTTGCTTTGGAATCTTCAAAAAAAGGCCCCATTCTTGAACTCGGCAGCTACTGCGGTAAGTCGACGATTTATATCGGTTCTGCCGTCAAGGACAATAATTCTCTGCTATATGCTGTCGATCACCACCGCGGCTCAGAGGAGCATCAGGTTGGTGAGGAATATCATGATCCAGATTTGTATGACGCAGCTGCAGACGCCGTAGATTCTCTTCCAGCTTTAAGAAGTAATTTGCGCAGTTTCGGACTAGAGGACTGGGTCGTGCCTATTGTGGGATCAAGCGAGATGGTTGGTAGATTTTGGAATATAAGTTTATCAATGGTTTTTATTGATGGTGGACATAGCCTTGAATCGGCACTAGCAGATTATCGGATTTGGAGCTGCCGGTTGATCAGTGGGGGATATTTGGCAATCCACGACGTGTTTGAAGACCCATCTCTCGGAGGGCAGGCTCCAAGAGAGATTTTCGAACTCGCGCAGCGATCCGGTTTGTTTCACAAAGAAGCTCTCCATCAGACTCTTGGTGTTCTAAGAAAGCTATAGGTGGTCTTTAAACAAGCGATGACCATGGGTTAGTTCCTCGATGGCATCAATTGCGAGAATGACTGCGGCCCCAGTCCAGGTCGGTTTTTCTGGTGGCCAAAAAATGTCCTCGAGGTAAACGTGACCCGTCCACCAACCACCGTCCCGGTCTTGATGCCATAAGATCTTGCTCAGAAGCGCCACAGCGTCTTCTCTAAGCTCCAAAGAAGCTAAGGCGATAGTTAGTTCTGAGGTCTCCGCGGCCGTTATCCATGGTTCGTCTGCCACGCATCTACACCCTTTTTCGGACTCAACAAAAGTTTTCCATTTGGCGCGAAGCAAAGTTTTCGCTGCTTGCTTTTCATGTACCCCGCAAAGTATCGGATAGAACCAATCCATAGAATATCGGGATTTCGATGGCCAGGTACGATCAAAAAGCTGAGGCTTATTTCTGATTGCGATGCCTATTCGGTCTCTTGATTCTTCCCACTGAGTTGAATTTTCCCCTAGAAGCCTCGCTATTCTTATCCCGCATTCGATTGATTTGTAGATTGAAGAGTTCCCTGTGACGAGTGCATCTGGTTTGGAGCTAATATCTATTCCCGCTTCCCAGATTATTTCTCCAGATTGACATTGATGACGCAAGACGAAGTTAATCGCCTCTCGGATGGTCAGCCAGTAACGCGTAAGCACCTCTTTTTTGCCGGTTACGAGGTAGAAATGCCAAAGCCCCACTGAAGGGTAGGCGACAAAATTCGTTTCTATTCTGTTGAGAGATGGCTCCTCGCTGCCATATGAGGATAACCAAGCTCCGTTATCAAGTTGGTTCCTTTGCAACCAGTCTAGTGCAGCTTCGGCTTCCTGCAGGTAACCGCCGACAGTCAAACCCATTAATGCTTCGGTATGATTCCAGGTATCTATGTGCCCGCCTTTAAACCAGGGTATTGCGCCTTCTTTGGTTTGAGATTCGGCAATGTGCCGGGCTGTTTTTTCGAGAATCTCTCTGGGGAAAGAACTCTTGAGGTTTTGCTTCAATTCTTTGGCTTACAGAAATACATGGCTACACTTTTCCCAAGCAATGGATCTAAGAATGTCTCCATCCAACGTGTGATTCTTGGTTTTTGCATCAAATCCCAAACAAGAAAATCGTGGTATCTGTCGATGAGCGAATTTGTCTCACCTTGTCCCCAGAAGAGGCATTTTAACCACCAATAAGGAACGTGAAGGCTGTGGGCTCGATGGCGTTTCTGAAAGCTAAATCCGAGGTCTTTTATTTCCTGCTTGAGTTGTTTTTCCCTAAATATCCGCAGGTGTCCACCTGGCATCTCGTGGTACGCGCTGCTCAATAGCCAACATATCCACTCTGGAAAAAAACTAGGTACGCTTACCGCTAGCGTACCGCCAGGCTTGAGGACTCGGTTCATTTCAATGAGCGCCTTTTTGTAGTCGACCAGGTGCTCGAGTACTTCGGAACAGATAATGTGCGTAAAATGATTATCCGGGAAAGGTAAATTAAAAGCATTTCCCTGGATGAACGCACATTTCCCTTTTTTTTGGGCTGAGATTTGAAACTCATCCAGTCTAGATTTTGCTGTCAGCAGGTCGCTATGGTTAGCGTCTAGACCGAAAATCACAGCATCGGAGATGAGATGGGCGCTTATGCTGTGCCTCCCTTCTCCAGATCCGACATCTAGTAGCAGGGATTCTTTGTTCAGTGCCAATTCGCCCAGTCTTATTGTTTCTAGGCTCACGAGTCGTTCGCTAGTATTTCTTTGTAGTAAGCGTCTAATCTTGTCGCCGCCTTCCCCCAAGTAAAGTTCTTTTGAACTCTATCCAAACCTTGTGCGCTGTAAGCATGCTGCGTGGCCTCATTTGATAATAATTTGCTAGCTTGACTCGCTAATGCTTGAGGGTCTCTGATTGGTGCAAGTAAACCAGCTTCACCCACAATTTCTCCTAACGAGCCTCCCACAGTCGAAACCACCGGTGTACCGCACGCCATGGCCTCAACAGCTGGAAAGCCGAAGCCCTCGTAATCTGAAGGAATTATAGCTAGTGCAGCTTTTTGGTATAGACAGACCATTTTCTCGATCGATAATTTTGAATGGAAATCTATCTTATCGCGCACACCAAGCGCATCTATCAGTTTGTCTAGGGCTCCCCCGATTTTTGGTGAGCCTATGAAATCTAGTCGAAGACTCGGGTAATCTTTTGCCAAAAGATGGAAAGCTTGAATCAAGTATCTCGCACCCTTTAAAGGCTCGTCTGCACTGGCAACAGATACAATCCGGTTTTGCAATTTAGGTACATCGAGAGACTTGTGAAACACGGATTGATCCACTCCGTTGTATATAACTCTAATTTTGCTTGCTTTAATCCCGAAATCTCTCTGTATATCTTGTTTAGCATTTTGGCTAACTGACACGATGTTATCTAAAGCTCTTGCGGTCCTTATCTGCATTTTCAGGAAGCGATGCCAACGTTTAGCGAGAAGTTTCAAAAACCAATCCGACTCTTGTTCCAATTTAATCCGAAGGTCCTGCGTTATTGGATGATGGATCGTAGAAATAACTGGAATTCCTAAATTCTTAATTTTTACTAAGCCTGATCCTAGGCTCTGATTGTCGTGGACAATATCGTAGTGATTCGCGAATTCTTTTAAAAATCGAGCTGCTCGCTGACAAAAGCAATACGGCTCTGGAAATCCTCCACTGTTGAATGATGCCCATTCAAAAAGAGTGGTCGGATCTAATAGATAAGATAATTTGAAAGACCTGAATGGTCGAGGTTCCTCGAATAGATTGAGGCCGGGCAATTTGACAAGATTGGGGCCAGGCGTAAGTTCTGGGTAGGGCTCTCCTGAGATAACGTCCACTTCATGTCCCATCTCATGCAGGGCTTTTGCGATGTATTTAATGTAGATGCCTTGGCCTCCACTAAACGGATTGCTCCTATAACCTAGGAGGGCAATTCGCAGTTTTGAATCCTTTGGATCTTTTTCGCTACTAGTGAGAGGCCGCGGCTTTTTGTTGATTGACATGTGGTGATCGCGTTTGTCAGAAGAAGCTCGAAGTCTTCAGGGTACCATTGGATAATGTTGCCAGATGCCCTCTATCAGGACAAATTTCTCACGATGGTGAGGTAGATCCCTTGAGCGGAGTTCTAACTTCTCGAATTCAAACGGTTCTAGTAATAGTCCGGTAGCCGAATTTGGCGCTGTGGATTGGTCAGGTAAAATTAATTCTTTCAGTTTGGTTGCTAAATTTATTGCCTCTTTTGGGTCTAAGTTTGCGCTCTGGGGCTTTACTGTCTCGTAGAACCAATCAAGTTTTTGGGGGGTTTCCGGTCTTTGTTTCCAGCTATGCCTTATCAGTTTTGGATCTAAGGTGACGCAGGATGCTTTGATACGATATTGAATCTCTACACTAGGCCAGTACGTTTGTAGAGAAATCCCTTGATCTTTTTGATTCCACTTGGGACTGGATTTGTTGATAAAGACCCCGAGTTGTCCATCGATATTCCTCAACACAAGTGTTCGTCCCGTTGGATAATCACCAGATTCTTTGGTAATAAATACGCACAGAGCCGCGGTCGGATCGTCAAGTTCCTTCGCGCGAGCTTGGTCTAAAAAGAAAGTATCTAAAGGATTCAACTGCTGTTTTCGTGGATTAGACTTTGGCTGGTAAGTTGTCCTGGGCATCAAACCCAGGATGAGAGATAAAGTTTTTGATGATTAGAAAATTTTTCTGTCGCGCGTTTCATTATTATTTTAGGTTCCTTTTTCAGAATCGTCTTCTGCGACTGATTTTTTGAGATCTGCTATATCTTTTTGAATCTCGGTTAGCCGAAACAAAACGTCCGGTAGGTCATCGCTTATCCTCCAAAGACAATAAGTGCAAACCCCCACAGCTAAAAAAGTTAGAAATTCAAACATTGGACTGCTCCTACTGGCCGTTGATTAAGTGCGACAAGATACTACGTCTTGCGGCTCTCGTTAACACAATCTACCCGCTTATTCGGCTTCATTGATATGGCCTCTTTGCAAGAGAAGCTCACCGCAACCAAACTTCAGGGCACCAAAATTCCCCTTAATTTCGCAAGAGAGAAGCTCCATTGTGTTCATTTGGAATTGTGGATGCTCTTTAGCCAATAAAAAACCAGCAAGCTGACTCAGTCCAGGGTTATGCCCAACAATTGCAAGATGCTTAATTTCGTTTGGAACAGTTTGTATAGCCTCTGCGAGTTCCGCAAATGAGGCAAGGTAGAGTGTTGGCAAGTAAAAAAACTCGCAATCGAAGTCCTTGAAAATAGAATTCGCCGTTGTTTTTGTTCGAATTGAGGGGCTCGACCACACCCATTCAATATTCAAGGGGTTTTGCGATAACCAATAAGTTGTCTGAGCTATCTCGAGAAAGCCCTTTTTACTGACGACTCTATCAAAATCCCTCTGTCCGATTGTCTTGGTCTTACTTGCTGCGTGGCGTATGAGTGTTAACTGATGTATCCCACTAACTCCAAATCTCTAAAAACTCATCTATGGCCTGCATTTGACCGCCCGATGCTGAAGACGGCACGATGATGGGCGTCTTTATACCAGAGTCGAACCAGGCCTCGATGCCATCTCTGACCTCCGTCGCCGTTCCAAACAAGGTGGTGTCCGATAACCACCGATCGGATAAACAATCAGGTACCCGGTCGAAATCTTTTTCGTCGATTGCTTTTTCGACGTCGCGCATCTCCTCCTCGTAGCCGGCTTCCCTCCAATAATTTCGGTAGTTTGGTAAGAAGGCGTAACTTGTCAGAGTTTTCCTGTTTACAGCGGCTGCCGCTTTTTTGTCTTCACTGATGCATGTCGGGATCATATTTCCAATGAAAAAATCATCATCTGATTTTGTCTTCTCTTCCAGCTGGCTAAGAGAGTGTTCCATATGGCTTCGCGCACCATTCGCAAAAACCATTCCACCCCCGATTTCTTCAGCGAGTCTTATCATTTTGTCTCTGAGTGTCGCTAGAACAATCGGCGGTAAGTCCCCTACTCTTGGGACTGCCTGTAAGTCCGTTACGAACTGCCGCATATCTTGCAGCGGTTTACCGGCACTTATTCCCATCCGTTTTAAGGCTGGCTCATGACTTACACCCACCCCGAATTTGAATCGACCGTCTGAGACTTCATGAATGAAAGCCGCCGTTTGGGCAAAGTCGGTCGGATTCCTTGTGTATATTGGTGTGATACTCGTGCCAATCGTTATTTCTGAAGTTTCTAGCGCTATTGCCTGGCATAAAGCCAAACTATCCCCCAAGCTTGGCCCGAAAATTCCTGAGAATCCCCTTGCCTCGATATCTTTCGCTAGCTGGATTGTCTTCTTTCTCCGGCCAGGTACGGCAGCAAGGCTTATCGCTGGTAAACGTGTCATGAATTTTTATCCTTGAAAAGAAATATTGTAGCTTGGAATCTGTCAGGAAATGACAGAAAGTTTTTCCAAAAAAATCGCGTTCTGACTCCTGGTGCCAACTGTCACACGGAATGCATTTTTTAATCTTTTGGTATCGAAATAACGGACCAGCACACCCGATTCGCGTAAACGATTGTAAATTTCTTTGGCATTGATTTTGGGCTCAGGGGATTCTACCAGAATGAAATTCGTCTGACTTGGGTTGACCTTAAAACCCAGCATGCGTAACTCTTCGCTAAGACAGCTGCGCTCTATTCTGATCTCGTTCCAGACGTTATTTGCGTAATCCTGATCTTGAAGGGCGACTAGACCAAGCTCTTGGTTTAATTTACTGGTGTTGTAACTGTCGGCGGTTTTCTCCCTAATAGGAGCAACAAGTTTTTCGTCACCCACCAGATACGCCAGTCTCAGACCGGCTAAACCATAACCTTTGCTGAGGGTTCTGAGAACTAACACGTTTTTGTGTTTTTTTACGATCTCGGCGGTGTTGTATTTCAACTCGGTGTCGACAAAGTCGAAATAGGCTTCGTCGATCAATAGAACACCAGGAGTTGAATCAGCGATAGCGCCAAGAGCCTTGGCTGTCAAAAATCTCCCGCTGGGAGCGTGGGGATTTACGATAAAAGTCAATTTTGACTCCGATTTAACTGCTCTATCGGCAAAATCCTTCGGTAAAGACCAATCGTCGTTCAGCTCTATAGATAAACTCTTTGCGTTTTGGATTCCTGCGAGAACCGAGTAGAGGGAGTAAGTCGGATCTTCGAACAAGCAATGCTCGCCAGGATCGACAAAAGTAGTCATCGCCAGTCTAAGTCCTTCGTCGCCGCCGTGAGTAATGGCAATATTCTTTGGCGTTAACCCGTGCATTTCTGCGATGAACTCCCTAAGCGAGGATGAGCTTGGGTCGGGGTAAAGATTTAGGGCCTCATAGTTGAAGTTTGCTAATAATTCTCCGACCCTTTTTGTTGGTGGGAAAGGCGATTCATTCGTATTGAGTTTTATAATATCGTGGGCTGAGAGTTGCTCCCCGGGGGCATAACCCTCCATATTTCTTATATTAGGGCGCTCAAAGCTAGTCATTTTGAGCTTCATAACTCTCGTCGCTTTCCTCAACAGTCGGACCTAAAATGATAGCAATCCATTTTGTGGCCTCGTTATTTTCTAGGGCGATCTTGGCAGCGACGGTAAGAGGCACCGATAAAAACATGCCAACAGGACCCAGAAGCCAACCCCAAATTATCAGAGATATGAAGACCACGAGTGCGGATAGCCCCAGTCCGCGTCCTAAATATTTGGGTTCTATAAAGTTGCCCACAAACGTATTGGTAAGAATGAAAAGGCCTAGCGTAATGACAGCATAAACGGGTCCCAGCTGTATTAGGGCAAGAACGATTGGAGGTATCGCCGCTATTATTGAGCCAATATTCGGTATGAAATTAAGGAATATGGCTAGAAGAGCCCACAGAATTGGAAAATCAACGCCAATCAACCATAACCCTAACCCTACGATTATCCCCGTAAGAAAGCTCGTACTCGTTTTTATAGCGAAGTATTGATTCGTCTTAGCTAAAAAGTTTTCCAGGCTTTGATCTCTTGAGGCTGACTTCCCTCTGATCAGATCGAGCTTCCCTGGGAATGAGTTTGTCTCAGCCAGGATGAAAACTGCAGTCAGACCGATTAATACTCCATTGCTGAGGATATTACCCATACTGGTAATGGTTGAAGCGACAAGATTGAGTATCGACGAAGGTTGCAATGCGTTTATAAAAACGGAGGGCTGCAGCTGAGGGAAAGTTTGCGACAGTTGAGCGTTTAGATTCGCTTGGAGAGACTCAAGCCGCTGTTGATAAAAAGGAAGCTTGGTAGAAAAATCGGCCCCGGCCTGAAAAAAGAGCACTCCAATCAAGACAAGCAGGAAAACGCTGAGCAATAAAACGATGGCTAAAGCTAGGTTGCGGTGTACTCCTTGACTTTGAAGCCAGAATAACGGTGAACTGGCTAAGACGGCCAAAAACCCGGCGAGTAATATCGGTACCAGCAGCCCCTGACTATATTTAATAGCGCCGGCCACGATGACCAAACAGGCCAGACCTATCAATATGTTCAATACTCGATGGTCAGTTGGGAGAACCATAGTTTTATTGGGTACTGGAACGAAATGCTCGTTTGTTTAATAAACTGGGAATTTGAGCTCTAACCTCTGAGACCCGCTCTTCATTTATTTCTGCTAATGCGAAACCGTCTCCATCGGGCAACTCGGCGAGGACTCTGCCCCATGGATCAATTATTACCGAATGGCCAAAGGAAGATCTATTTTTGCTGTGTCTTCCATGTTGCGCGGGCGCGATAACATAACTTTGTGTTTCGATAGCTCTTGCTCGAAGTAAAGTGTGCCAGTGCGCTTGACCTGTCTCTTTTGTAAAAGCTGAAGGGACCGCATGAGCAATTGCCCCAAGCTCAGTGAGACGTTGGTAGAGAGCTGGAAACCTCACATCGTAACAGATCGTCAAGCCCAACTTCCCGAAAATAGTCTCAGTAGTAACCGCAATATCGCCCGCTTCGGTATGTTTAGACTCCATTAGTTGTGGGCCGTTTTCGATAGCGACATCGAACAAATGAATTTTCCTATAGGTTGTAGCAATCTCACCGAACTCATTAAGCACTAAAGTTGTGTTGAAGCATTTATCTCTGTCTGGCGCCGCCTCATGAAAACCTCCAAGTAACAATGGACATTTTAGGTTGGCTGCAAGCTCTCTACACCGAGTTAAAATTGGGCCGTTATCCGTGAGAGACTCTAGAATCTCTTTTTTACCCTCATGTCGACCTATGTATGCAAACGCTTCAGGCCAGGTTATAAATTCTGCTCCTGAGCTAGCGGCTTGTTTGCTTAAAAGCTCTAATGTAGCGAGGTTGGTTTCTACATCTGTTCCAGCGCAATGTTGCACTACGGCCACGACACTCATATCGATTCTGCGGTATCCGATTTGGATTTGAAGTAACGCTGCTCAGGTTGCGAACACTCGATTGACGCGCTGAGAAATTGCTCCAATTCAGGCAGGTTAAAAGCATCCATCTCTGAAACAAAACTGATAGAGGTGCCCGTAGATCCGGCTCTACCTGTGCGTCCAATCCTATGTACATAATCCTCGGGATCTTCGGGTAAGTCGTAGTTGATTACATGGCTGACGTCCTCTACGTGAATGCCCCTTCCGGCAACATCGGTGGCGACCAAATAGGGAAGCTTCCCTGTTTTGAAACGGTCTAGGGTAGCCAGTCTTTTTTTCTGTGGAACGTCTCCAGCGAGAACCTCACAACGGATATCAGCTTTTTGAAGGCTTGAAGCCACTGAATGTGTCTGATCTCTCCGATTAGCGAAGATAATGGCTCGTTCAGGTTTATCAAGTTCGAGGATTTTTTTTAATACCCAATCTTTTTGGTCTGCGCCAACCACCCAAAATCGTTGCTCGACGGTATCGGTAGCGACTTGCTCGGCCTCGATTACGATGTGCTCTGGGTCAATAGTCCAACTCTGTGCGAGTCTCATTACGTCTTCATTAAAGGTTGCTGAAAAGAAAAGCGTCTGGCGCTGTCTTTTGTGTGGCGTTTGATAGACGATTCTGCGAACGTCTGGTATGAAACCCATGTCGAGCATGCGATCGGCTTCATCAATCACCAGTGTTTCGACCTTTCGAAGATTGATCTGTCTTCGTTCTATAAAATCGATCAGTCTGCCTGGTGTTGCCACGACTAAATCCACCGCTCTTTTTTCTAACTTTTTTTGCTGTTTTTCGAAGTCCATACCGCCAACCAAAGAGAGCAGCTGGAGGTTCATATGCTTCGAAAGATCCATAGCATCGCTCTCAATCTGTAGAGCGAGCTCTCTTGTGGGAGCCAAAACGAGAGCGCGAGGGGATCCTAAGTCGGGTGCTTCTTGTAAAGGTTTTTCCCATAATTTCGTAAAAATCGAAATTAGAAAAGCCGCCGTTTTCCCGGTCCCTGTTTGGGCCTGACCGGTTACGTCATAATCAGACAAACCATACGGAAGCGATTCGGCTTGAATAGGGGTGCAGGAGACAAAGCCCAGATCTTCTATGGCGCGAAGTAGAGGCTGGGGGAGCGCAAATTCGTCGAAGCGACAAATTTCCCTGTCACTGCCATCTTCAATTTTGTCCTCAGCGTCGATCAAAGTCGTCCTTGATTCAATATTTTTCTGGCACTTGCAAGCTTAGTGCACAGGGTCAAAACTTTCATAGCACTCTCTAACTCCGAGAGCTTTGCGAACGTCGGGGCAATTCTTATATTTTTATCTTTCGGGTCTATCCCATAAGGAAAGGTTGCGCCGGCGGGTGTGAGTGTAAGTCCAACATCTTTCGCTAGATGCACAATTTCTTTGGCTAATCCATCCATGACGTTGAATGACACGAAATAGCCTCCGTTGGGTTTAGTCCAATCAGCTATTGCCAGATCCGAAAGCTCCTCCTCCAAAATCTTTGAGACTAGGTCAAATTTTGGGCGCAAAATATCAGCGTGAGCAGACATATGCGTTTCTAGCTTATTGCCCAGGAAACGAGCGTGCCTGAGTTGATTAACCTTATCCGGGCCAACTGTTAGGATCGAAAGATATTTTAGTATCTCTGATCTGACTGTATTTGAAGCGGACAGGAATCCAACGCCTGCGCCAGCAAATGTGATTTTGCTGGTTGAAGCGAAGTGAACTATGTGGTCGAGCGTTCCTTTTGACAGAGCAGCTTCGCGGATAGAGGCCAGCGTATCCATTCGTGGAGATAAATCATGGACTGCATAGGCGTTGTCCCACAAAACAACGAAATCATTCGCAGCGGCCATATTTGGGAGGTCAGCGATAAACTCGACGGTCTCTTCAGGAAGTGTGATCCCAGTTGGATTTCCGTATTTAGGGACGCACCAAATTGCCTTGACTGAACTGTCCTGAGATACGACCCGCGTTATTTGATCGGTATCCAGTGTGTGTTCAGTGTAATCAATATTTATCATCTGCAGATCGAAAAATTCACTCATGGTGAAGTGTCTGTCATAGCCTGGGACGGGGGCGAGAACTTTTGGTGAATTTGAATTTTCCCACTTGCGTGTGTCGCCCCATAGACCCTTTTTCATAGCTGTTGACAAGGTTATATACATGAGAGTGAGGCTAGAATTACCGGCGGCGATAATTTCATCCTCTGGCACACCCATTATGGTCGCCCCAAGACTTTTAGCTTCAGGGATGCCAGATAATTCTCCGTAGTTTCTCGTGTCGATTCCGGACCCGGCGATCAGCTCATTCGGCTTCAAACTGCTTGCTAGCAGATTGCTCAACTCCAGCTGCTCTGGTGATGGTTTACCCCGGCTCAGATCCAGGTTTAGGCGATCTGTTCCCGAAAGATTGACTAATCGGTCATACTCCTGAGACCAGGAGTTCTCTAGTTCTCTGAGTTTCTCTGCTTGAAGGCTTGTCAGCATTTGGCGTGGCTCCCTAAATCAGCCCTAGTTTCTCGTCGCAACCCAACATTATATTGAGATTCTGTATCGCGGAACCGGCGGCCCCTTTAACGAGGTTGTCGTACCTCGCAATTAGATGTATCTGTTCACGGTTACCGAATACCATAAGCTCCATGTCATTTGTTTCATTACAGCCAAGTGGATTAAGAAAATCATCTGTCAAAGGCTGAGATGAGCCAATTGGAATTACC
Source organism: K189A clade bacterium (assembly GCA_902631405.1). Taxonomy (GTDB): domain Bacteria; phylum Pseudomonadota; class Gammaproteobacteria; order Pseudomonadales; family Azotimanducaceae; genus UBA4421. Next base: position 23,970 of record CACOYI010000014.1, read on the forward strand.
TTTATAAATCTCTCATTTTCGTAACGATTACGAAGGCAGTCGTATACATCTTTTGCGTGGTGTCCGTTCAACTCTGAAGAGAATAATGAGATTTGGATGGTCATGCCTCTATAAAACGAGCAGACAGTAGGTATAAAAATCGGACGCACCACTGAGCCCGAATGAATCTGCATCTCACTAATGTGTTTGTGGTCAAGGTTGAGACCGTAAATTCGACTAACCATGGCCTCATCATCGCTGGGCGTTTTTCCCAATTTTGAAATCATCGCTTTCCCGCCGCCCGAATAACCTGACAAAGCGTTACATCGAAGCAAAGTTTCAGCTCTCAGTATCCCCTCTTCAATCAATGGTCTCACGAGTAACAAATATCCTTGCGGATAGCAGCCCGGATTTGAAACTTTCTCTGCGCCGGCTATTCTCTGCCGTTGAGTGCTCGTAAGTTCAGGTAAACCGTAGGTCCAATCTTTGTGGATTCGATGGGCTGTGCTCGCATCGATCACCCTGCATTTATCTCCAATGGCTTCAGCCGCCTCTGCTGCGGCCTGATCAGGCAGGCAGAGTATGACAATGTCTGCCTTCGTGTAGATTGCTGAGCGCGCCGACAGGTCTTTTCTCGAATGCTCGGGAATCTGCAGGATCGTAAGATCCTTGCGCTTGGCAAGTCTACTAGCCAGCTCCAGGCCTGTGGTGCCAGCTTGTCCATCAATGAAAACATTTGTCATAAATTTCTTTTGCCTTGGAAGTAAAAGTTCTCTCCCCGCTCGAACAAATCGGATGCGATCATAACTCAAGAGGGACAGTACCGATATGCAATTCAAATTGATTCATGCTTCTGCTTTTTTGTCTTCATTATCGCCAGCAAGCTTTTGTCTGGATATTCAAGTCGCATTTGATTGATAAACCGCAAAGTTTTCAAAGCATCGAACCAGTTGGTCAGTTGCTGTAATTTTTGGTGCGGGTCGATTCTCTGTCGGTTTATCTGATCTACCTGCTTTATTATTCCCAAGTCAATCAAAGTCTTAATTGCCAGGAACTCTGCTTTGTCCGTTGTGTTTTGAGATTGACGGCTCCGAAAATCATTAAGAAATTCTGGGTTTCTGCTGATCTGTTTAATGTGTTCTAGAGCGCACTTGAGAGCCCCAAAACAAAGTTCGTTGTAACTTTTAAAATCGCCCTCTGACCCGTCTTGATCGAGGAGAGAGCTTATTTTTTTGAGATTAGTTCCGGTGCCGAAGGGCACTCTGTCAGATAATCTTGCTTCAATTTCAATTGGAGCGCCGGCCACAGATTTGATTTGGGTAAGTTTTCGAATTTTGTTCAACATGTAAAAGTCCTCGCCCGCGCTTTTCTTTGGGAAACCGCGGACCGCGGCGTAAGTTGATGCTTCGATTACCATCGTACTGCCAAGAGCGGTAAAGCCGAAAATACTCCCACTTTCGGATAAAGACTTTTCATAATATTCCATATGCAGCTCATAAAGTCTGGCGCATTTTTGTAATGCGGTGTCTCTGCTCACGTGCTTGAATGGAAAAAGTGCGGCGCCGGCAACTGGTAAATTCCGAAAGAAGTAATCCGAAGGCAAAACAGCGTCAGCATCGGTCTGGTAGATCCATCGGGATTTGATTTTATTTTGAGCGATGAGGGAAAGTGCGACGTCAGATCCTATCTTTCTTGCTAACCCAACCCCTTCTTTGGGCGGTATTCTCTGCCCCTCGGTGACACGATCCACTATCAGCAAAGGAAACGGCGAACTTCGTCTTAATGCGTCTAGACAAGCAATTGTTCGCTCGATCTTTTCTGGTAAATATTGGACTCGTGAATCTCTAACGTATGTCTGTTCTGGCGCATTGACTACTGGGATTATGAGCGTGTCGCGTGTCGTTATGTTCTTGAATACTGAATCAAGGCAATCGGATTGCTCGTTGAATATGGGTACCACCAGCACATTTGAGAAAATAGCTTGAGAGCCAAATTGCTCTTCGAACCTTAAGATAGAAAACTGGCTTTCTTTTTCGGCGTGTCTCTCCAGATACTTGTTAATGAGGATGCTGTTTATGGTTAGCCCCGCTATTTAGGTCAGTGGAGGCGGGCGCTTATGGGTAATCCCGATAAGATATCGTTCTCGATCTCAGACAGTTCGTTGAATCTTGATATGATCTCGCTCTCAGGATAATTACCTGAAGCTAGATTGACGAATAAAACCCAATGCCTTGCTTCACTCTTTGCTAGGTTACGGTAAAAATTGGCCAACTGGGTATCCTCGAGGTGGTGGGCTATGAGTTCGAATCTCTCTGCGCCTCTTCGCTCGATCAGTGCTGCGATGAGCAATCTGTCGAGCAGAAATTCGTCTCGACCTTTTCGTGCCTTTCGATTCAATTCGGCAACGTAGTTGTCTTTACGATCCGATTGAGGGACTAACCCCCGTTTTAGAATGAGGTTGATCACCTGCTTGTAATGGGCGAGTTCCTCTATCGCCAAATCGGCCATGGCAGTCAGGATGTCTGGGCGATCTGGATAATGAGAAGCCATGCTTAAAGCCATTCCCGAAGCTTTCTTTTCGGCGGATGCATGATCCGACAGAAAAGTGTTGAAGTCAGCGAGCACGGCTTCCACCCATTGGGACTGGGTTGTATCGAGATTTACTAGTCCTCGTAAATTGATTTTAGCCATGTCTCTAGGTCCTTGATTTCCTGAGGACATACCTGATGCCCCATGGAATACTCATGCCACTCCACCTTATATCCTAGCTCAAGCAGCTTTTGTCGGGATGTGACGGCTCTAGTTATCGGGATCATTGGATCTGCTAGACCATGAGCCATAAATATCTTCGTATCTAGGTTAGCTAAAGCAACTCTTTGCGTAAGTTCCTCGTGATTATTAACGTAAGTGGACAAAGCCATAATTCCAGCAAATTTCCGTTCTGCAACCAGCCCGGATTCTAGCGCTATAACCCCGCCTTGCGAGAAGCCAGCTACCGTGATCTTCCCATGAGCGACTCCTTTCTCTAGTTCATCTTCGATTAATTCCTCTATGTGCGCCCTTGACGCGTCTATATCGTCCTGGTCAGCGATCGAGGAGCCCTCTCGAATGTCGTACCAGGCTCGCATTTCCATTCCACCATTTATTGTTATTGCGCGCTTTGGAGCATTGGGAAAAATGAAACGGAGTGGAGCTTCAATTTCGAACATATCCACAAGGGGTTGAAAATCAGTAGCGTCTGCACCCAAACCGTGAAGCCAAATAACCGTTCCTACTGGATCTGCCCCCGTTTCATTGATCAGACACTCTAGTGAAGCCATACTTTTTATTCCTTTTTAATAAAATTCGTGTTTTGTATGTCGATTTCCGAAATTTGAGAAGAGCCTAATTTTCACTTTATTTTCCGGGAAAAACTATAACGTCCATGACACAAGATTTTGCATTTTAGCGAAAGAGAAATTGTCGAGGTTGCTTTGAAGGAAGGTTCGAGATCAGCTACCGCTCTAAGGTTTTTGAAGCCGTACACGGGGAAAATAGCAATTGCGACGGTTGCACTTACGCTTACCGCTAGCGCCATGTTATCGCTTGGCCAAGGGATCCGCATAATTATCGACTCTGGGTTCGCCAGTGGTGAACAGGATCTCTTGACGAATTCTCTTCTGTTTTTCGGCATTGTAGCCTTCGTTTTGACTGTTGGAACATATATTCGTTTTTATTTTGTATCGATGATTGGTGAGGAGATTACGGCGGATTTGCGGAGAGCCGTTTTTGATCACCTCGTTTGGGTCCGCCCTAACTTTTTTGACGTTAATTCCGCGAGCGAGATTCAATCTAGGATCACCACGGATACGACCCTAATACAAACAGTGGTTGGCTCATCGCTTTCTGTCGCCGTTCGCAACATTCTCATGCTTGTAGGTGGCGTAATCCTGCTTTTTATAACGAATTTTAAATTATCGGTGATCGTTCTGGCTTGTGTACCTCTGGTCGTTTTCCCGGTGGTCTTCTTCGGCCGAAAAGTAAGAACTCTCTCGTACGAGTCTCAAAACAAGATTGCTGACGTGGGGGTACATGTGGGCGAAAGTTTTCGAAATCTGAAGATTCTACAATCTTTTAACCACGAGAAATTAGATATGCAGAGGTTTGCGGAAATAGTCGGCATCTCCGTAGCTGTATCTATAAAACGAATCAAATATAGAGCTGCTCTTACTGCGGCGGTGATGGTCCTTGCCTTCGGCGCGATCGCGGCCTTGATATATATAGGAGGAGTTGACGTACTATCTGGGAAAATTTCGCCCGGAGATTTGGCAGCCTTCATTTTTTATGCCTTCCTTGTAGCAGGCGCTCTTGGGGCGGTGTCGGAAGTTTGGGGAGAATTGCAACGAGCTCTCGGTGCAGCCGAGAGATTGATTGACCTACTCTTCGTTCCGCAAGTAGAGAGCAAGGCGGTAGTTGCTTCGCGAACTTCAGTAAACGATGCTGATCCGCAGACCTTAAAACTTACAAACGTTACTTTCGGATACGAGACAAGGCCTGGAGAAAAGGCGTTGCGCGATATTTCGTTTGCAGTGCCGGCGAAGTCGATGGTTGCTATTGTTGGTCCCTCTGGAGCTGGAAAGAGTACGGTCTTCGATCTTATACAAAGATTCTACGAGCCAGACTGCGGAAAAATATTTTGGGGAGGACGGGATCTAAGTGAACTTTGTTTGTCTTCGGTTAGGAGTCTTTTCGGATATGTGCCTCAGGATCCAGGGCTCTTCTCTGGGTCGATTAGAGATAACGTTATTTATGGTCACCCTCTAGCAACAATTGAAGAGATAAAACTTGCGCTACGAAACGCTCACTGTGATCAGTTCATCGCAGAATTGCCTGCTGGATTGGAGACGATTTTAGGGGAAGGAGGAGCTGGTCTATCGGGTGGGCAAAAACAACGCCTAGCGATTGCAAGAGCAATGATAAAATCGCCGGCATGCCTTCTTCTAGACGAAGCTACCAGCTCTCTGGATGCGGATAGTGAGGACTACATTGGTGAATCACTAAAGAAATACAAGAGTCACATCAGCTTGTTGGTCATCGCCCACCGGCTATCGACGGTTAGATCAGCGGATCACATTGTAGTTCTGGACAAGGGAGAGTGCGTGGCAAGTGGAACACATGATGAACTATTAGAGGGAAGCGAAATTTATAGGCGTTTTGCCAAAGTTCAATTTATTGAATAGCGGCTTCTACAAATTCAATGATTCTTGCCGGTCATCGGTCGTTTTGCTTAATGCGTCTCTAAGTTCGACCCCTACTCCTAACAAACGAATCGGAGTATTTTTTCGAGTCACGCCTTTTTTCAGAAGTTCGTGAAAAACACTCGAATCTATTTCTTGGGCTTGTCGAGAAACAGTTGTTTGCGTGAAATCGGAAAACTTTATCTTTATTGTCAGTGCTTTTATCGAAGGAGCAGGGCTAAGCTTCAAAAGTCGTTCCCGGAGATCGATTATCAGTGGATCAAGTTTTTCCAAACAAAGATTGATGTCCATCAAATCTTTGGAAAATGTTCGCTCGGTGCTCAGTGATTTTCGCTTTCTTTCGACGCTGAGCTCGCGCTCATCAATACCTCGGCAAAGTTTGAAAAGAGTTTCACCAAACTTACCAAACCTAGCGGTCAGATCTAGTTCTTTCAAACCCTGCAAATCGCCGCAAGTGAAGATATTTAATTTCTTCAATTTTTCGGCCGTAACTTTTCCAACTCCGAAAATTTTATCTACCGGTAGATTCAGGATGAATTGCTGAACCTCGCTAGGGGCTATCGTGAATTCTCCATCTGGCTTATTCCAATCCGACGCGATTTTTGCGAGGAACTTATTCGGCGCGATGCCCGCGGAAATAGTTATTCCGACTCGTTCTTTTACTTTTTGTCTTATTTCTCTTGCGATAAGGGTAGCGCTTCCTCCCAGATGATCACTATCAGTTACGTCTAAAAAAGCTTCATCCAGGGATAAGGGTTCGATTAATGACGTATATTCTTTGAAAACTTGGTGAACTGATTTGGACGCTGCTCGATACTTTTCCATATTGGTTGGAACAACGATTAGCCAAGGTATTATTTTAAGGGCCCTCGACATGGGCATCGCGGAATGCACGCCCAAATTCCTGGCGGCGTAATTACAGGTTGCTACTACTCCCCGAGCGTTTGGCGAGCCGCCAACTGCTAGAGGCTGGCCAACAAGGCTAGGATCGTCTCTCTCCTCTACAGAGGCATAAAAGCTATCGCAATCACAGTGTATTATTTTCCTTTGGCGGCCCCGTCTTTCCATATTCTTATAGACGTATTCGTTCCCTTTTAAAGCATATCATGACCCTTGATTTGGGCAGCTAGCACTTACGTTGAGACGCCTTGGTATTCAAAATGAAAGGCTTAGCGAATCCACTAATTTTTTTGTTGATAGATTCTTCGAGTTGCTTGATCCTCAGATACATAAATGGAGGACTTCTTATGAGCGTCGAGTTATTAGACAGCCCTAGATTCTATGGCTATCGAGTAAGACGTCAGATAGGCGGGAAAGCCTATCAGGAGTATCTCTCACTAATAAAAGACGGAAAGAGACTAAAAGGCAAGCATCGTATCCTGGTCAAAAATCAGGCCGAGCTACGGGATACAGAGCTTAAAAAACTTCAATCAAAAAATAAGAAAAAACTTGATAAAACAGTAAAGTTCAACGGGAAAGGCCAGGTTAAGGGAATCCTATTTCGTATGAAGAAGGAGAGGAGTGGAAGGCTGTCCCCAGTCTTTCAGGTCGGTGTTTTCTCAAGACTGGATGATAAGGTCGTGAGCACTACTGTCTCCATCAATAGGCACGGTCGTGTAGCAGCTTGGCAAAGAGCAGTAAATTTTTATTGCGAGCATAAATTGGTCTCCAAACGCACCAAGGCTTATGAGCAGTTGATTTCCCAGTGTCCTACGGGTCGCGAAATAGAAAAACTTATTAAGAGTTAGCCGATAAAAGCCATGGCCTTTAGTTCCTTGAACATAGAACAGAATAAGGAATCGAACTTTGAATTATAGAGATGAATATAGACGTTCAATCGACGCCAAAGAAGATTTTTGGGAAGAGAAATCGAAAGATTTACCTTGGCTTAAAGAACCTACAAAAATGCTTACCGTGGGGGCTGATGGCTCTCCCTCATGGTTTGATGGAGGATTCCTAAACACATGCTATGCCTGCTTAGACCATCATGTCGACGCTGGGAGAGGGGACCAAGACGCTCTCATTTATGACTCCCCAGTTAGCAATACGATTGAAACCTATTCCTTCTCAGAGTTACGCGATCGAGTCGCGCGCGTTGCGGGCTCTTTGAAGAAGTTGGGCGTAACACAAGGTGCTGTCGTTATTATTTATATGCCGATGATTCCAGAAGCTGTCATTTCAATGCTAGCTTGCGCTCGGATAGGCGCAATTCACTCAGTAGTTTTCGGTGGCTTTGCTCCAGAAGAGTTGTGTCTGAGGATAGATGACGCAAAACCTGAGGTCATACTATCTGCGTCATGTGGAATAGAATTTGAGAAGATCATTCCATATCAGCCTTTAATACGTGAAGCGCTCAGACTAGCCAAACATCAACCCAAAGCGGTCGTCATAAAATCCCGTAAAGAAATACCAGCCCCTGACTTGGGGTCCACAGAACTTGACTGGGATCTTTGGGAAGCGGATTCAGTTCCGGTCGATTGCGTAGCCCTTCCGGCAAGCCATCCCCTTTATATTCTTTACACCTCTGGCACCACGGGGAAACCCAAGGGAATTGTTCGCGATAATGGAGGCCATGCTGTGGCACTGAAATACAGTATGAAGGCCGTCTATGATGTGCAAGAAGGAGATGTTTTCTGGGCTGCCTCCGATGTTGGTTGGGTCGTAGGGCACTCTTATATCGTTTATGGGCCCTTGCTTGCAGGCTGCACGACTGTTTTGTACGAGGGTAAACCCGTTAAAACTCCTGATGCGGGGGCATTTTGGCGAGTTATTTCCCAACATAGGGTGAAAGTGTTTTTTGTCGCGCCCACTGCGATTAGGGCGATCAGAAAAGAGGATTCGCAAGGAAAACTAATAGAACCATATGATATTTCGACTCTGGAGAGTCAATTCGTGGCCGGTGAGCGCTTGGATCCAGCTACTTACAGGTGGCTTGTTCAGCATCTAAAAATACCCGTGATTGATCATTGGTGGCAGACCGAGACGGGCTGGCCGGTCTGCTCCTCTTTTCCAGGCATGCAAGAATTGGATACCAGGGAAGGGTCATGCGGAAAGCCTTGTCCGGGTTGGGATGTGATGGCGCTGGATGAAGAAGGAACGATTGTAGACCCCGGAGAAGAGGGTAGCTTAGTTTTTGGGTCGCCATTGCCACCCGGGGCGCTCTTGACAGTTTGGGGAGATGAAAAACGTTTTCACGATTCTTATTGGAAGAGATTCCCGGGTTTTTATCTTACCGGTGATTCCGGGTTTCTCGACTCAGATGGTTTTGTTTACGTAATGGGCAGAACGGATGACGTAATAAATGTTGCGGGGCACAGATTATCGACGGGGCGAATGGAGGAGGTCTTAGCCGCTGATTCCGCCGTTGCCGAGTGCGCCGTGGTAGGGAAGAAAGATCCAGAAAAGGGAGAAATCCCCGTTGGTTTTGTGATTCTCAATTTAGGATTTAATACGAAAGAGGAGGAAGTTGTTAAAAGTTTAGTTAAGTTGATGCGAGAATCGGTTGGCGCCTTCGCCAACTTTAAGCTGGTCTTTTTTGTTGAAAAATTACCCAAAACCAGGTCAGGAAAGATTCTCAGGAGGTTGCTTAGGAGTATGATAGAAAAGGAGTCTTATTCGATTCCTTCAACCATAGAGGACCCCGGTGTGATTAAGCATATAGAGACAGTGTTGAGTCAAAGTGCGCCATAGGGAAATGCGGATCTATAGAAAACAGGGGACACATTGATGATCGTTGTGCAAGGTAATATCCCGCTTAAAGCGGAAGCAAGAGATAGGGCAATAAAACTAGCGATGGAAATCGAAGGTATATCCAAACAGGAAGTGGGCTGTTTGGGCTATCAGTTTTATGTAGCGCTTACTGACCCCCTAGAACTGGTGTTGTTTCAACAATGGGAAAGTGTTGAAGCGCTTCGAAAACATTATCAGACAGATCATATGAGTCGTTTTATGAAGGAACTCCCTGATCTGGTTTCAGGGGACATAGTCACCAGACGATATGCGATAGAGCCCAGCGGCGATGAGGGCGCTCGGATTAAAATCGAAGAAAAGCCCACCATTCATTAGCGCTTTGGCTTAAAAAGCTAACTGTTTCTGTAGGAAATGAGAACTCGACCCTAAAACAAAGCTAATCGAAGCATATTCTGAACTTTATGAAAGGTTGAGCGCGAGACGCGCAATTCTCTCGCCGGCTTTTCTTGCTATTACAACTTCATCCTGTGAGAGTTTGACAAAAGTCTTGCCTTCTCCAGTCACATGAGAGGGACCGTAGGGAGATCCACCTGTTTTGGTAACTCCTAGTTCTCCGACGGAGTAAGGAACCCCTGTTATGACCATCCCGTGATGGAGCAATGGAATCATCATCGAAAGTAACGTTGATTCTTGTCCTCCGTGCATAGAGGAGCTAGAGCAAAACACGCTCGCTGGCTTCCCCTCGAGTTGGTTGCTGGACCAAATATCGGCAGTTGAATCTAAGAAGTATTTAAGTTGGGCAGCCATGTTTCCAAACCTGGTGCCTGACCCCATAGACAAACCACTACAAAGTCTCAACTCCTCCTTTTTACAGAACGGGTGGACACTTTTTGCAGTGGACGGGGCCGTAGAGTCATTTGCTGAGTGAATATCTGGCACTGTTCTTATTTTGGGATGGATGCCTGGGACGCTGTCTATGCCTCTGGCTATTTCCACCGCAAGTGATTTCGTTGCGCCACCAGTTGAGTGGTAAAGAACTAAAACATAAGGTTCTTCAGTCATAATAGATCAAATACTTTGTTGGGAGGCCTGCAAATGAGGGCTCTTTGCTCTGTCATAACGATAGGGCGCTCCATCAAAATCGGATGCCTTTCAATCAAGCCAGCTACTAGGCTAGGTGTCAGTTCGTTTTCGGGTATCGCCATCATTAGAAAAAGTTCTTCATGTTTCCTTAAAAGCTTATCCGCGGGCTCATCCAATAAATCAATTAACCGAACTATTTCCTCTTTTCCAGGTGGATTTTCTAGGTACTCCAACTTATAAAACTCTTTCTCCGCGTCTTGAAGTAGTTCGAGGACCGCTCTGGATTTCGAGCAAGACGGATTGTGAAAAAATTTTAGCAACGGGTTCGTTCCAGCATTGGTCATGAACTCATCAGTCAAGAGTTTGAGTTAATTTAATCTTCGGTAATAATGATCGCCCCCGATAGTGTAGTCAGGTCTGCAGTAAGTAAAGCCTAAGGTTATGAAAATTTTCCCCCTACTTTCGTTAGCTCTTCTTTGTTTAAGCTGCACAGCGCAACAAGACGCATTGGATGACGGCAGGTTTTTTAGCTTTGATAATCAGTCCGCCGATTGGATAATTGTCAATTACTGGGCTGAATGGTGTGCCCCTTGTCGGAAAGAGATTCCCGAATTGAACGAGCTGAATGATTTTCAGATGAAAGATGGCAATGTGATAAAAGTTTATGGAGTTAATTTCGATCTCTTAGGAAGTGAGGATTTAAAACGGGTTGCCGAAAAAATGAATATCAAATTTCCAAATTTCTTGGCAGATCCGAGTTTTATGAGTAGCTCAAGTAGACCGGAAGTCCTCCCCACAACGTTCTTGTTTGATGGATCGGGTGAGCTGATTAAGGAATTCTTGGGGCCACAAACGAAGGAAGACCTTCTTGAGACTATCTCAAAAGAATTAGATTTCAGCAGTTAAGGAGTTATGCCGGCTAACGATTTTCTCGATAGCTTCCTTTGGCGAAAGTTTTACCATCTCCTTCGAAGAACGTGTCAAGTACTCGATCAGGTTGTCTTGTGCACCTTTCTCTCCGATTACCAGTCGATGGGGAATGCCGATGAGATCCGCCTCCGCGAATTTAACTCCCGGCCTCTCTTCACGATCGTCAAATAGAACCCCGATACCTCGCGATGAGAGTTCGTCGTAGCAATGTTCTGCGATTTCACGAACTAAATCTGATTTGTGCATATTTAGGGGAAGAAGATGAACGAAAAAGGGCGCGATTTTTTCGGGCCAGATAATACCCTCATTATCGTGATGCTGCTCAATCGCGGCGGCCACAAGACGAGTTACTCCCATGCCATAGCAACCCATGATAGCTGGTGTTTCCGTTCCTGACTCGTCCAAAACAGAAGCCTTCATAGCTTCGCTGTATTTTGTGCCCAGCTGAAAGATGTGTCCTACTTCTATACCCTTGAAAAATTTTAATTCTCCTTCTCCAGTGACGGCTTTATCTCCGGGGGAGACGTTTCGGATATCGGTAACTCGATAATCTGTACTGGATAGATCTCTCTCGGAATTGAAACCTTCCATGTGCTTATCAACCTCGTTGGCTCCGCATACGAGATTGTTTGAAACGAAAGCCTCGTGATCGATCAAGACTTTGAGGCCACAATTTATCGGTCCAATAAAGCCGATAGGAGCATCTAGAATTTTTCTGACCTCGTTCTCGGAGGCTAGAGTGATTTCTCCCAAAACCTCCTCTTGTTTTGCCAGCTTCGTTAGATTGAGATCATGATCGCCACGAAGGACAACAGCTAAGAAAGAATTCTTACTCACCGTCTCCTCTCCGTGATCTGAAACTCTCACAATGAGGGTTTTGAGGGTGCTCGAGGCAGGAACATTTAGAAAAGCGCACAGCTCCTCAATCGTTTTAACTCCCGGCGTAGCTATTTCGGTCAACTCATGTAACGGCGAATCAGTGGGTTCTGATTTCTTCGCTACAGCTGCTTCTAGATTCGCGGCATAACCACCTTCACTTGTGCATACGATGGTATCTTCGCCAATGTCTGACAAGACGTGAAATTCATGGGATTTTTGCCCTCCTATATTGCCGCTATCAGCTTCTACTGCACGGTAATCGAGATCTATTTCATTTAAAATTGAGGAGTAGCAGGTGAACATTTTCTCGTAAGTTTGATCAAAGCTTGTGCGATCGCTGTGAAACGAATACCCGTCTTTCATTATGAATTCTCTGGCCCTAACTACACCAAATCTAGGGCGCCGCTCGTCTCTGAATTTTGTTTGAATTTGATATAGGTTAATGGGTAAATCCTTATAGCTTTTGATTTCTCCTCTGAAAATATTCGTTACCACTTCTTCATGTGTTGGCCCAAGACAGAATGCCCGGTCATGGCGATCTTTAATTCGCATCAGCTCGGGTCCCATCGCCTCCCATCTGCCAGTCTCCTCCCATAGTTCTGCCGGTTGAATGACAGGCATCAGAATTTCCTGCGCGCCAATTGAGGCAAGTTGTTTCCTAATGATCGCCTCTATTTTTTTTATGACGAGTAACCCAAGAGGTAGCCAGGAGTAGATGCCACTTGCGCCTTTTCGGATTAGGCCCGATCGAACCATGAGTTGGTGGCTGACAATTTCTGCGTCCGCAGGGGATTCTTTCAAAGTTGGTATGAAGAGAGTTGTCTGTCTCATTGCTTTTGGGCAATCCGAAGTTGAGCCAAGGTAACAAGCCTAGTTTATAGACCCGGAATTATCACCAAAAAAAACCGGCCACTGGCCGGTTTTTTCTTCGATAGCTTAGATGTATCTAGAGGATCATGTCCTTCAATTTCTTAAGAGGTGTAACTTTTACCCTCATGCTCGCGGGCTTAGCAGCAATTACCATTTCCTCGCCTGTGGCGGGATTGCGCCCCATTCGCTTTTTGCTGGCAGGCCTCTTGGCTGTCTTGATCTTAAGGAGACCGGGTAGTACAAATTCTCCTACCGCCCTCTTGCGCATATGTCTTTCAATGAGGTCTTCTAATTCGGCCATTACAGAATCTACCTGCTTTTTCGAAAGAGCTGTTTTGCTGGCGATTTCTGAAACCATCGCGCTCTTACTCATTCTCGCCTTAATACCGGGAGCTTTTTTTACTGCGGGCGCAGCCTTCTTCTTAGCAGCCGGTTTTTTTGCTTTTGCAGGAGCTTTTTTAACTGCAGCCTTTTTTTTAGTAGCCATAAGTGTTCCTTTGGGATGATTTTGCTAAGAGCAAATGGTTGGGTTTCATGTTCAGCATGTTGGGTAGATTACCGACCTTGAGTTGTTAATACCTAGTCATCACTTCCAAAAATGCTGACGGAAGTTTTATAGCTGAACCAGTGTGGGTGATCAACAAAAAGTGGACAAAATTACTGTCTTTTTAGCAATAATTTTAAGATCATTTGCCCCTGTTTTAAGTTGTTGAAGAGTTCTGAATGCCAATTTATGAATATGCGTGCAGATCTTGTGGGCATGAATTCGAGGAATTGCAAAAGATAAGCGAGAAACCATTGGTGAAGTGCCCCAGTTGCGGGGATAAGTCTCTGGTCAAAAAAGTCTCGGCAGCGGGCTTTCGCTTAAAGGGGGGCGGCTGGTATGAAACCGACTTCAAAACGAAAGCAAAAAAAGATAATGATGCTGCTCCTGCCGAATCTGGCGGAAAGAATTCCGACTCAAACTCGAGCTCAGCAGAAGTTAAGAAGACGAAGGATGACAAATCGACTAACAAGGATAAATCTAAATCAACGAAGGATGCTAGTTCAGCCAAAAAGACTCCGAAAAAGGAATCTTGATCAGTTATTTTGCAGTTGAGCGCGATAACAAAAGGAAAGCCATGCGAAGCCACCTATGCGGCGAGGTAAAAGGGGATTGTGAAGGAAAAGAAGTCGAGGTTTATGGCTGGGTCCATAGGCGTCGTGATCACGGTGGAGTTATATTCCTAGATGTGCGCGATCATTCAGGTATTTTGCAGGTCGTCTTCGATCCTGACTTCAAAGATAGTTTCGAGGTAGCCGATTCGGTAAGAAATGAATACGTACTGAGAGCAACTGGTCGGGTTAGAAAGCGCCCGGCAGGATCCGAAAACCCTGATATGGCCACCGGTGAGGTAGAGGTCTTGGGGTCTGATTTGGAAGTACTGAACGAAGCGAAAACCCCGCCGTTTCAATTGGACGAGTACTCCGAAGCTGGAGAAGATATCAGATTAAGATATCGGTATCTGGATTTGCGTCGCCCTGAAATGCAAGCGAGGTTAAGGACGAGGTCCCTCATAACTTCGCAGATTCGCAATTTCCTGGAGGCGAACGGTTATCTGGATATTGAAACGCCAACACTGTCCAGATCCACGCCTGAGGGCGCGCGGGATTACCTTGTCCCAAGTAGAACTCAGCCGGGGCAATTTTTTGCTCTCCCTCAGTCTCCTCAGATCTATAAGCAGCTTTTGATGATGTCCGGTATGGATCGTTACTATCAGATTGCTCGTTGTTACCGCGACGAGGATTTACGCGCTGATAGACAACCAGAATTTACTCAAGTCGATATCGAGGCGTCGTTCGTCGATCAAAACGAAATCATGAAACTGACGGAAGAGTTGTTTAAATCATTGTGGAAAAATCTGCTCGATATTGAGCTGGAAGATTTCCCAGTAATTTCTTGGTTGGATGCGATGAGGAATTTCGGTGTTGACCGACCTGATCTCAGAAACCCCCTCAGATTGATTGATATTAACGATTTGATGGGGTCGGTGGATTTCCAGGTCTTCAAAGAACCGGCTAATGACCCAGATAGCAGAGTGGTGGCTTTGCTGGCGCCAGGAGGCGGGGAGTTATCTCGAAAAATGATTGATGAATATACCGAGTATGTAGGTCGATATGGAGCGAAGGGACTTGCTTACATAAAGGTGAATGATGTCGAGTCGGGTATTGAGGGCCTGCAGTCGCCAATCATAAAGTTTTTGCCTGTAGAAGTCGTGCTGAAAGTCATTGAAAGAGTTGGTGCGCAAGATGGAGACCTTATTTTCTTTGGCGCGGGAAAAGCGAAGGTTGTAAATGACTCTATTGGAGCACTGCGAAATAAATTAGGTGCTGATCTCGATTTGGTAGAAGCTGGCTTTAAGTGTTGTTGGGTTATTGATTGGCCTATGTTTCAAAAGGGGTCCGATGGAAGACTCAGCGCTGAACACCATCCTTTCACCAGCCCCACTTGTTCGCCCGAAGAGTTGCTCACTGCCCCAGAGAAGGCGCACGCTGCTGCCTATGATGTTGTTGTCAACGGATATGAGTTAGGCGGTGGTTCGATTAGGATTGCCAACAAATCGATGCAAGCGGCGGTTTTTGAAGTTTTAAATATGGGTAGCGCGGCTCAAGAGGACTTCGGATTTTTCCTTGATGCTCTCGAATACGGAGCACCGCCGCATGGTGGCATCGCTTTGGGGCTGGACAGAATAGCGATGCTTCTGACCGGCAGCACTTCGATAAGAGACGTGATAGCTTTTCCGAAAACCCAGACAGCGTCTTGTTTGATGATGGAAGCGCCTAGCGTGGTCGACGCAAGTCAAATAAGAGACCTTCATCTACGCTTGCGAGATAGATCCTAACGGCAGGAGGAGTTAACCTCGAGAACGAGAGTCGAAAGCTTGAGGCGACCCTATAGTCATATCTGATAATTACGAGGTGAACGATGGCGGGGCATAGTAAGTGGGCCAATATCAAGCATAGAAAAGCTGCACAGGATAAAAATTCTGAATAACTCTCTCTCATTTGCATCAGAAAACCCAAACAACTGCTGCACGTCTTCTCTGACGACAAAATGGGTTGAGAGTTCAATGTCATTTCCAACCGATGCCTTGGATTCCAATACACTAGCGCTAACTTCGACTTCGTAACCAACTCCGGCTACATCCACAAGTAAGCAGTGGCCATCGATTTCTACTAAAACGCCACGAAGTCGGCCAATCAAACCAGAACCTTTTCTATGCTTTATTCAAGAGAGTATCGACATGACAGAGCGCAATGGCAAGTGCATCTGCTGCATCTGACGAGGGTACGTCGGGCAGATTCAGTAAAGCCTTAACCATGAAGGCCACCTGTTCTTTGCTCGCAGTACCGGTTCCAGCCAAGTTTTTTTTAATAAGGCGCGGAGAATAAGAGAAGATTGGCAGCTTCGCGGACTTGGCCGCCGCAACCGCAACTCCACGCGCCTGCCCTAACTTTAGCGCTGAAGAGGCGTTCCTCGATACGAAGACATCCTCGACAGCCATCACAACAGGGTTTAGCTCTGATATGACTTGCTCGACTCCACTATG
>CACOYI010000015.1 GCA_902631405.1 K189A clade bacterium
CACCTTCAGGCAGCGAACTGGCTATAACACTGACAGAGTATTCTGAGCGTGGTGCAATTTATGGTGAGGAGGTGGCCTCTTTGATTCGGTATAACAAACTAGAGGCATACGACTCTCCTCAATCTATCTAATAACCTTTAATAAGGAGTTATTGTGAATAGCAAAACTACCGGTACGCTTATGTTAACCGCATTGCTTGCCTCATCTTTTCACTCATCCGCAGATATAGAATTCAAAAGACCGTTGCAACTAAACAAAGAGCAAGTTATCCAGGTCGGGGTCGAATATTCCTACTTCGATCTAGATCTCGATTTCCTGGATTATGCGAGTAATTTAGAGGGGAGATCTACGCCAGAAAGAAATGAAGCTATTAGATTAGATCTACATCTACCCCTAACTCAGAGGATTACATTAGATTATCAGAGGTCTGATAATGAGGGGCTCATTTCACGAACTGCTCAGCCGTTCAAAACGCTCACGAAAGGCTTTGATCATCAGTTGGACGCTTCATATTGGTTATTTCGTAGTAATGATTACTCTATTCTCCTTCATGCCGGCCTAAAGTACGCAAAACAAGGCCCAGTTAAATTGGACTGCTATGACTACAAAGGCGTGGTGGTAATTGGCGGCACGTGCGAGGAAGCTGATTTCAGACTTCTCGACGGAGATACATATCTAAGGACTAGAGAATTTGAGTATTTTCCAGTCATGGAGACTGATGCAAACACAATTGGATTTAAACTCGGGGCAACACTGACTAATCAATTATTCGGGATGTCTACTTATCAATACCTAGGTTTTGAACAAACCGAAGTAAACGTCAGACTCAAATCTAAACTATTAGAGATTACGGATCCCTTTCTTCTTCAAGTGGAATTCCAAGGATTGAGATTTGGAGATGTTCTCAACTTGATCAGAAGCGAGCTCCCCCAAGATGAGCCTTGGCTTGATAGAACATTTATCCTGGAAGCTGGAGCTCGAGTATCGATCAACGACACTTTCTTTGTAACGGGCAGCTTAACCCACTACATAGTATCTCGAGACAGTTATGTCGTCGGCGAACGGGAAACCGAGTACAACAATAATACCGGTTTGAATCTGGCTATTTGGATGCAATCTAGTGAAACTTTTAACATCTATTTGCGCGGAGAGGCTTCAACTAATAACGTACTCGGGTTCGAACCAATCGCCTACAACCGAAAATCCAGTAAATACTTCAAACACCCTTTCGGACAGTTGTCCTTAGGGTTCACGATTAAAGTCCCATAAAAAAAGGCCTCAATAACGAGGCCTTCTTTCTCTACGAATGGTCTGCGTGCTAGGTACCAGCGTTCGCCCCACAGAACACTTCACCCTGGACAACACAGGTTTTGCCATCCTCTATGAGTGCTGGAGTATCTGCATAGCCTTTACAGGTCGCCGTTTGGGCAGTAGCTTGTGGCTCAGCACCGATAAACTCTTCGAGGTTATCGGCACATCCGTCACGATCCCAATCCAAAGGACCTACCGCTCTTAGCTTTTGATCAGGCACAAGGTCATCTTTAGTGCCTTCATAAAGAGCCGTGTACTTATCGCGCAGGTCTGCCACCACGGCCCCGTTAACCGTAATGGTTCCATCGGCCTTAGTAAGCCACTCCTCTCCATCAAGGGCCTTTATCTTATAGGTCGTCGTCGCGTCTGTCGCGTCCTCAAGAATTCCGCCATCTGGAATCGTGAATCGATTGAGATATCGATAGGTTGGTTTCCAGTCGTTAACAAATTCGCCTAGATCTTCACCCGTTGCGGTGTCAAAGACAAAACCAGGTATTCCCCAGAGTTCGCCAAATCCTGCATACTCAAGGCGAATACGCTTTCCGGCGTCCTTTCCGAACACGTTATTGCCATTAGCATCAACGGTATCTGGAACCTCGTAGTACATCACCATTGGCTCCGTTATATCAACTACCTCTCCTATGACAGCGTCGGTAGCCACGGCGTTTGCATATATCACCTCAAAACTTGGCCTACTTTCCATTGAGATGTTGTACTTTGTATCCACAACTCCTTCCCAGAGCTTGTTACCACAATAACGAGTGTTTGCGGTGCTGGTTCCATAGACCGGGTGATTATCGTAAGTCTCAGAACCAGACTGTCCATTCTTTCGGCATTCCATCTTAGAAAGATCCGTGTCTAAGATGAGCTCACCGGTACGAATACCCCAAGCCACTTCTTGGTCCCAACCTTCTCGAGTTTGGAAACGCTTACCTTGAAGAGCCATCTCAGGGTTTTCCATTTGGGAAAGAAGCTGAGAGTTCGCAGCTCCTTTGGATAACGCAACCCCGTTCTGGTCAAGTATTGAACCGCTGCTAACTGTGTAGTACCACATATCGGCCAGCTCGAGCCCTTCAGCATACTCACCTGCCATTCGGCTTTCAGTACGAAGAACATCACTATCTTCGTAAACCTCAAAGTTAAGAGCCGCGTAACGGAAGGGATCAGATACAGTAAGGTCACCTGTATCGTTTTCCCAATCCCAAGTCTCCCAATCACGGTTTTCTTTAACTATCGCCAGATCAGTATCCACGATTTGAATTGTCGCGGTATATCTGCCGTTATGGTTGCCTCCAGCTGTGAAGAAGCTATCTAAGTTTCCTATCGAATAGAGATCACTCAAGCCCCCATGGTGGCCACCGAAAATTCGGAATACTTTCCATGAGATACCGGCTCCATCTTCAGCGGTTCCGGTAGATATTACCCCACCACCATAAGCGTAAGAATCTACATTTGAATTACCGTAAGTACCGGTGATCGCCTGCCCGCCGCTAGTTATGAGAGTCATCGTCGTAGACGATGTTTCTGGGATTGATACGGTAAACTTCGAGCCATCCGAAGACCAATTAAGTGTTGCCTCGGAGCTCAAAGACATCTCTGTACCGTCTCTCTTATCATCATCTCCTTCATATAAAGTGACGATCATTTTCATTGTACCTGACGCGCCCGCCGCAGGTATCTCTTTCAAATCGAAATGAAGTGAGGGAGCTATACCATGGTCAGCTGCGTTGGAGGAGTTCTCTAGCAACTTATTCAGATTGGTCACGTTAAAACCATCCCATGACCACATTTCCATCTTCTGGATACAATATACTTCTTCATCATAATCGGACACTACAGCGCCAGGAGTGGAAGATGTGTAATCGTCATCACAATAATTGTACGTCCATCCATCCCCTCTTGAATGAAGCTGCAAATTAGAATCTGCACTCACGTAATCCGTGACAGCAAAGACTTCTTTACCTAGTTTTATTTGCTTGTTTGTGTTGGTGGTCAACGAAGAGACAGGAGTAAAGTTGCTCGT
This sequence comes from K189A clade bacterium, assembly GCA_902631405.1. GTDB lineage: Bacteria > Pseudomonadota > Gammaproteobacteria > Pseudomonadales > Azotimanducaceae > UBA4421. Next base: position 3,335 of record CACOYI010000015.1, read on the forward strand.
CGCTTCTCCTAAACTATTGAAACCACGATCAACCTCAGAGTAGGTAATGTCCGCCTTCAAGTACTCCCCTACGTCAGCATAAGGCGTAGAAACGTACTGCTGGTTGTAGTTTTCGTTCAGCGCATCCGTAAAAGTTTGCTGAACCAGCGCCGAGTCCAAGCACTCCCTAATGCAGTATAGTTTAGAAGCACCCGCCGTCGTCATGTCTGCAGCAACGTCGGCAACAGAAACATTGTCGCTCGATTCGGTGCGAATACCACCCTTGTAAGATCCTCGACCCCCGTAGGTTACTCCGGCCTCTGCTGCAGCAACTGTTCCGTCTTCTTTTTCGTAAACTAGTTCGTCAGCATAAGTCGGGAACGTCATGGAGGCATTACTTATCTCATACCACTGTCTTGTGTCATGAGACCAGACTCCTAGGTTCCGCGTTTCTTTGTGGTACCAGTCCTCGTAAGTCACCACGGTCTCATTCGTTTGAGAGTTTATGGTCGTCGTCTTACCCCACTCTTTGATCATTTTCGACTGCCAGTCTGCGATCGTAAAACTCACGGGCGTCTCAAGATCGGTCGCATTATAACCTTGGCGAAAGCTTATGCCCTTAGTCAGAGTGAACGTTGACGTTTCGGCGTCGAAGCTTCCTTCGTACTCATCGTAGCTGTCATTCCAGCTCTCACCGAAAAGCGACTTGTACTCGTTCAACCACCACCAGTCATTTACGTGCAAAGCCAGGGTGAGGCCGTCTATTGAGTTCAAAGAAACGTAGGAAGTCGTTCTTTTTTCGATTCTAAGATCTTGCGAACGAAGGGTATACGTCTGCTCTGCGCCTTCATTTGCTGAACTATCAAAACTTTCCCGAACAAACTCTAGATCATCAGATATTAGGGATCGGCCTCTTGGGTCAACATGGACCCCCCAGTAATCAGCCCAAGCATGGACGGGAACCTGCCCCGTATTTCCATCAGGGAAAGTTTTTTCTACAAACGCTATTAGCGGAAACCCTCCGGCAGCTAAATCCAGCCGGGAGCCATCCGTGTTGTACACACCATAGCGCCAAACATTACGTTGGGCCTTTGATCGGTCAGTTGTAAAGCACTCCTCGCCAATTACTAATTCAAACTCTTCATTATCAGCATATATGGAAAGATTATCAGTGCCGGCATCCACGTCGTAGATGATTGTTTCAGTTGGTGCCCAAGGATCTTCTACATAGCCATCTTGGCTCAATACATAAGCCTCGAGGTCCGATTCCTGCTCAGGCGTTAGGAGTCCAGCCTCCAAATCTTGAAACGCCTTTTCCCATATCGCATCATTCGAAACATAGACTTCCTCAACCTCAGACTCTTTCGGGAAATCTAGCTTCTCTGCCTGAAACAAGCGACGACAAAACCCTTTGTCAGCAGCACTGAGATAGTACTGATAGTAGGCAAAAATATTGACCTGCAGATCCCTGACTTCGTCTGGACTCAATGATTGGTAGGGGTCGCCCTGAGTTTCCCAGTCCCAATTCATAAAGCCTGCGTACTCGCCATAAACGCCTGATTTATCTCCATTGGTTTTAAAGAATGCAACCACATTGCCCTCTTGACCCTGAGAATATTCCTTGTACTTCAGTGTCGAGCCTTTTGCGGAAAGATAACCTTGACCAAGAAACATGCCGTCCTCTACACCAAACTGATCGAATCCGCCGAAAACGTCTTGAGATCCATCCGCATGCATCGAAAACTTCATGGTGAAGTCCCCGTTTGGAGAGGTTTCCGTAACGCCTCCACTCTGAGTCGTATCGACGTAAATCTTTTGGTCGAATTCATCTTCGCTTTGGGCTTTACTCGAAACCCACGTCTTCGCTTTAACGGGCGAGACCGAGCTTAAACGAGTGACATTTAAGACTGCCGTTGTAGCCGTTTTTGAGGAAGTTGTAGTCGAAGTAGTCGAAGAGGCAGTGGTTGACGATGACGCACTGGTCGCAGTCGCAGATGACTGGTCACCAGAGGTATCCGACTTACCAGTGGTGCAGTCCTCTTCGTAGATGGTTGCTGCATAAGGCCCAGCGTTTACGAATGCATCTGCCCGCATATTTGAGACAAAGCACATAATCTGATTAATAGAGGTCAGCGCGTTATTGAGCGACTGACCCTCCACGTAAAAGTTAGCCTTATCGTCGTCATAAGCCGTCGATAGCGCGAATTGAGAGAACAACAGCGCCAGTATAGAAATGCTTGTTTTTACTAATTTCATCATCTTACTCCACCGTCTCCAATACAGTTATATTCTTGGGTAGCGTATACCCCGTCGTGACAGCAGTTGTTTCTGCTGCAGCGACCGCAGTCTGCGCCTCATCCAGAGATGCCGTTACCGCCGTCGAAAGCGATGCAATGGCGGTGCTGGCGGCCGTCGTATCTCCGCTAGCAACAGCCGCGACGACTGTTACTACAGTAGTTGAAATGCTTGTCAGGATATCTGTCTGAAACTCCTTGACGTAAGTAACGGCCGCAGCCGCTGTGACGTCAGTCAAAAGCTTTATCTGATCTACTACCGCGACTACGTTCTCAGTAACCGCTGTGATCGCCGAGGTATAGTTCGCTACGACCACAGAGGTGTCGATGTTAGCTGCATATGCGGTTACTGCTGCGGTCATCGCCGCTTGTATCGCATCACCCGTCGTCAGAGAAACACCGGCCTTGGCTTGAGTTAGAAGCCCCGAGGCGACTGCATTTACCATCCCCACTATTCTCGTAGCTTTGGTACCACTACTGCTTGTATCTACAAGCTCTGTGGCCGCCTGCAAGATTGCAGCGACCTGTAAATTTGCCTTCTGAACCGCTTGAGCAACCGCAGCAGTTGCTGAGTCTGCACTTTGAGCTTCAGACCAAACATCTTTAGTTAACAATTGCTCAGGAGTTAGATCTGTGATGCCAAGTGCCGCCAATACCTGCGTCTTTTCTGTGTCATTCGCCGCAGAGGCTATAATCGTCGAGATTGGTGTTATGTACGCGGACGCTGTCTCTGTGGCGGGCACGTCTGCGACTAGAGCTAGGTCAGGGAGTTCAGTTCCTGTGCTGGTATCCGTTCCACCGATAGCAACAAGCTTCGGAGTCACTCCGGCTGCCGCATCGGCCTTTTCGACAAAATAGTATCCGTTAGAGTCTGATGAGGTGCTAGGTTCGCCTGAATCTTGAACAGCATCTCCATCCAAGTCGATGAATACATTTGAACCCGAGACTGGTCCATCAATAACTCTGCCTTCATAAGCATCTTTGACAGTTACTGTCATGGCAAGGGTGGAGGTCTCCGTCCCTTCGGTAGCAGTGAAAGTGACCTCGTAGGTGTTGCTACTATCTGAATCTACCGGATTCTCAAAGTCAGGTGCAGCATTAAAAGTCAGAGCATTCATGTTCGATAGCGTGAACTTAGAGAGATCTGCACCACCGGTCATGGTCACAGCACCCGCGGCTGCTATCGTTGCCACAGAAGTGCCTCCCTCGACTAGACTTTGAGCTGCCGTTGTGGTGAACGCAGGTGATGCAACATCCGTGACCGTAATCTCGATTGTCAAAGAAACGGCATCATTTGTTCCATCAGAAACGGTTACGATAATTGTATAAACATTGGTGCCCGCAGCGCTTCCGGGCGCCTCAAAATCAGGCGCCGCAGCAAACGCTAGCGCGCCCGTCGACTCATTGAGTGTAAAGAGAGCGTCGTCCGCCCCACCACCAAATGCGAAGGTTAAGGTGTCCCCCTCGTCATCTGAGGCTTCAAGTGTTGCCACAGCGGTTGCTCCCTCTGCAACGGATGCCGTCCCACTGGTCGTAAACGCAGGAGCGTTATTTGTGGTGCCGCCTCCTCCACCGCCGGACCCGGATCCCCCTGATCCAGAACCGCCGGACCCGGATCCCCCTGATCCAGAACCACCAGAGCTAGAACCTCCGCCACCACTGCCCCCGCAAGCTACAAGAGAGGCAATGGCTAGAACATAAAAAGCCGACTTTAAAAAATTCAAGATGTTGTCCCCTTACAATCCGACACGTAACACATGGTTATCACGCTTTATTGACGAAATGTCAACTTTTCTGGCCGTCCAGAGTCAACTTTAAGTGTAGAACACCACAAATAAAAGAATGGTTGCCCAACCTGGCCTAAAACGTTATACCAGTCAGAATTTAGATAAACGAACGCTTACTGGGGCATTAGAAATTCTACAAGGCACACTCGTCAGATTCACAAACTGCATTTACGGAAAATAAACGGAAAGGGGGTATATATGGCACCAATTGCAAGGAACAGCACAGTTGCTGTCACCGGTGCTGCCGGTTTCATCGGAGGATGGGTCGTTAAATTACTCTTAGACCGAGGTTATCGAGTGAGAGCATGCGTCAGGGATGCAAACGATCTCACAAAAACAGAATTCTTATACCAGTTACCCGCTTATGCTTCTGGCCGTCTTACCATTCACTCAGCGGATTTGGATGTTGAAGGATGTTTCGACGATATCTTTAAAGGCTGCCATGGTTTGTGCCACGTATCACACGTCTCAGACTACACCGACCCGAGCTATATGATTCGGGTCTGCAACCACATTATCGAAAGCATCAACAATTCAAATTCAATTAATCGGGTGATCGTCACCTCAAGCATCGCAGCCGTGATGTCAGAAGCCGACGTTCAAGAGTTTGTTAAAAGGCCGGTTTTTTATGAGGACCGATACCCCGACGAGGCGAGCCCCAAGCGTAAACACGACAGAGGACAAGGTTATTCGTTGGGGAAGGTAGACTTGGAGAGGATGTTTACAGATGCAGCCGAGAAAAATGGCGTATGGGACTGCATACGCGTTTGCCCAGCCGATAACGTAGGTCCCATTCTCAGTGCTCATCAAAAGAACATGGGTCCTTGGCAGCATATCATAGAGGGCATGTTACTAGGACAGTATGAACAAACGGGCGCCTACCGACCATGGATGACGGTTGATGTGAGAGATGACGCAGAATGTCATATCCGACTCCTGGAAAACGTTGACGTAAAAAACGGCGAACGTTTCATAGCTTGGTCCACGGATGTCAGAAATGTTGAAGATGTATGCCGGTCTATCGATCGATTGTTACCAGAGCTTGGTCATGCCACTCCGGAGGTTAATGACCCATTCCCTGATAGAATAAAAGCAAGAGAAGAAGAACTCCGATCGATCTGGGCGGGCGTTGAACTAAGGAACGATCGCATCGTTGATGCTACAGGCATAACTTTTCGTTCACTAGATACATCAATACGCGATTGCGTCGAGTCCTTGATTTCAGTTGCTGGTGTAAAACCGGTCCTTCGCGAAGGCTTCAAACTTCAAGAATAATGAAGAAAATCCCTTAAGTTTTTCTGGCGTTTGACTTAGCGACCGCCACTGTAAAGTCTTCCGGTTTCAGTGATGCAGCAGTTTGCGGTGTCAGTTCTCGTACCCGGGAATATTCCCCACGATCATAAGCGCGCCTAAACTGCCTAATGTCGCCCCAGCGATCAGAAATCACTCCCCTTGCCCCCAAGCCGAATCCCTCTACGGTCGCACCGTAAGTCAGCGCTTGTAGCCCCATTCGATGGCACAACTTATCACTAGCACCTTCTAATACATCCGGCGCTACCGACAAACTCCAATTCTCCTGAGTTCGCATCCACGGTTTGACGTTGCTCATTGTGGCAACAAATCTCTTTTTATCGGTGCGATTTACACCCGTTCCGTGAATGACCCTGCCATCGAACACCATTATCGTCCCAGCCTCGGCCTCAAGGTTGATGGGGCGGGGCACCTCGCCTATCACGCCACCATCTCCCGCTTCCATCAACAGCTTGTGAGAGCCAGGAATAATTAACGTGCCACCGTTTTCATCATCGACGTCTTGCGGTATGTACATGGTATTCACCAGCGCTGGTGCCGAAGCTGTCACCCAAGGAAGCAACGGCCCCTGATCAATATGCACACCCTGAGGGTACTTCCAAGGATCGGCCCCGTTTGCCAAGAAACTGTGACAGATCCAACCTTTTCCTAAACTCTCGTTCAGGAGTTGCTCAATAACTGGGCCCGCCTGCACAAATTCAGGATCCTGCTCGATGCAACCGCCAAAAATCCTCCCTTTGTTCACTAGCGTGTTAACGTACTGTCCGGTTGGAGTTTGGTCATCAATTCCCGCAATTCGCTCAGCTTCTGCCTGCTCCAGTATTCGATGAAGAAAATTGTCTGTCTGGCTCCTGGACATACCCTCTTCGATTAAACAATAGCCCCAGTAAGCAAAATCCTTCCTGAGTTGCCCAATATCCTTTGTCGCTTTTGGTAAATCAAAATCTTTCCAATAGGAGTGTTTACGGCCAACAGTCGTTTCCCAATAACCTCCTGAACCCCACTCCAATGGTTTCTTTAGGCTAGGCGGAGCAAGCCATGGATTATTCTCAAGGAGCGACTTAAATGGCTCCCCGCTAGACAGAAAGGGTCTGAAGAGCCACTCGTTCTTTGGGGATCGAGCTTCTATCTCCTGGGGTAAAAATTCGTTCGGTATTGCACTCATTTAACTCGCTCAAAAATCATTCTTGACCGAAATATATAGTCAATGAGAAGAATGATCTATTCGTGGTCTCTAAATTTCACTTTTGTTCCAGACTATGAATCTTTTTATCCCGCCCTAACCCTGCTAGTCTTGCCGCTTTCCAAGGCAGGGGTCTTAGTTGAACAGAGCACTTCAGCTCATTTTTTTGTTGTCGTTATTCCCTCTTTTTCTTTCAACAAGCTTTGCCGAAGAGCAAGCGCTTCTTAAGGTTTATTTGGATTGCCGTAAGGGAAGTTGCGATAGGGATTTCCTCAAGCGGGAACTCAACTTCGTCGAATTCGTTAGAAACAGAGAAGATAGTCAAGTCCACGCATTAATCACGCGCGAGCGCAATGCAACTGGTCGTAAATACACTCTTTTTCTTTACGGAGGCGGAGAATTCTTCGAGGACGACTTCGAACTCACTACCAGCACATTGAATGTCGAAAGTGACGACCAAAAACGACGGAAAGTTTTAAAAACCCTCCAACTGGGGTTGGTGCCGTATCTAATCAAGTCGGGACAAACAGAAAATTTAACCGTGTCCGTCGAAGGTGACTATCAACGCAGGGATGAGAAAACGGCGATCGAGGATGATCCCTGGAACAGATGGGTATTTCGCTCTGAAATCGGCGGAAAATTCGAGGATGAAGACAGTCGCGATGAAAAAGAACACTGGGGTTACTTCTCTGCAAATCGAGTCACTGACAGCTGGAGAATGGGACTGGGTATGGGTCAGCGTGATCGGGAAAGAACGTTCGTGATAGACGATGGCTCCAGTTTTGTCGATAAGAAATCGAGCAATTGGTTGAGTGGCGCGATAATTAAGAGCATGAGTGACCAGTGGAGTCTGGGACTTGGTGTGAGCAACCAGCAGTCAACTTACTACAACCTAGAAAACGGGTCTCGGATCGCCGGAGCAATTGAGTACAATATATTTCCCTACCAGTTGTCTTCCGAAAAAGAGCTCAAGTTTGGATACTTCGTCGGCCTTACAAATATGAAGTATGAACGGATCACTATTCTGGGAGAGTTAGAGGAAACCAGAACGGATCATGGGTTGTTCGCGGAATTCGATGTTGACCAGCCGTGGGGTAATATCTCTCTGGATTTCCGAGCCTCACAAATGTTAGACGACGCGTCTTTGTATAGAGCATCTATAGGGGGAAATCTTGAGTACCGAATATCAAGAGGCCTGTCGCTGAATTTATGGGGCGAAAGCAGTCTCGTGCAGGACCAGGTTTATTTAGCTGCACAAACTGCAAGTAATGAAGAGATACTTTTAGGCACCTCGGCTCTGGATACGGATACCAAGACCAAGATGGGCGTAAGCCTGAAGTATACCTTTGGATCCATTTACAATAGTGTGGTTAACAATCGTCTTCAGGGCTCCAATTTTGCACGAGTTTATAAAGACTAGAGGGCTCAAAAAATCAGTGTCGATTCCCATACAGAAATAGTTAAGGATCCTTTCTACGGATGGATCATGGTCGCATCCGTTTTTACATTGAGCGCTCTATCATTTGGAACCTTGGGGTCGGTCTCTGTTTTCTTAAAACCGCTGGTGTTGGAATTTGGCTGGACTCGGGCGGAAGCTTCGCTCGGTTACACCGTAATATCATTCTCATCAGCTATCTTCGGAATCTTATGGGGGCAACTGGCAGACCGCTATGGCTCTCGCTATTTCGGATTTATGGCGTCTGTCGCAATGTCCGCGTGCTTAATACTACTCAGCGAACAATCAAGCCTGATCCAGTTCTATAGCCTCTACTTTGTGTTTGGTGCGTTGGGCAACGCAATGCTTGGCGCACCACTTTATGCGAATGTTGGCTATTGGTTCAAACAGAATCCGGGCCTAGCGCTCGGTATTACAGCCGCTGGCGGAGCTTTTGGTCAAGGGATTGTTCCGATGGGCGCAGCGTTGTTGATCGAAAATTATGGTTGGCAATCTGCCTATCTTATTCTGGGCACTTCATATTTTTTGATTGGCTTTCCACTCGCCTTCCTCATCAAAGAACCGCCCGTGAGGCAGAATTCCGAGGCACAACAGATGACTGTAGACAATCACTTTCCTCTGGGAGAGAGAGAGACCATAATTTGGATTAGCTGCGCGATCACATTTTGCTGCCTCTGCATGTCGGTTCCGATTGTGCACTTGGTTCCACTCCTAACAGACAAAGGGTTTACAAATGAGAGCGCGTCTAGCGTACTCATGGTCTTGATGTTCAGTGGCATCTTTGGACGCATCTTAGGAGGCAGGCTTGGTGACATGTATGGAGCTCTTCCTGGCTACATGATGATGTCATTAGGACAGACCATTTCTGTATTTTGGTTCCCTTTCCTGGACTCTATTCTCGCGTTGTACGCACTCGCCATATTTTTTGGTTTTACATATTCAGGGGTCATGTCGGCAATTCTGGTTTGTGCCCGGACGATGGTGCCACCAAGCTATGCAGCAAGGATGATGAGTATTACGGCTTTCTTTGGTTGGGGCGGCATGGGAATGGGTGGTTTTGTTGGAGGATATTTATTCGACCTTCAAGGCAACTATTTTTGGTCGTTCTATTTCGCTACGATGGTTGGTATCACAAACTTAGGCATCCTTGGACTTCTCGCATTACGAATTCGACAGGCTCGAGTACGAGAAGAAGTATTTAGTTAAAGAGGACATGGAGGGAGAAAAATATGGAACTTCGAGACAAGGTCGTAGTAATCACCGGAGGAAGTGGGGGAATTGGAAGGGCTATGGCGAAGGCGTTTCTCAGAGAAGGCGCTAAAGGTATATGTCTCGCGGACCTTGACGAGACAACAACCAAACAAGCGGCACTAGAACTAGACCCATCCGGTGAGCGTTGCATCGGCATGCAGTGCGACGTCACCTCCGAATCTGATATCAAGGGTCTTGCTATTGCGACAAAGGAAAAGTTTGGCCCAATTGATTTATTTTGCTCAAACGCTGGAGCCGGGGCGGGCGGACTGCTTACAGAAGCTGAAGACGCTATCTGGCAGAATCAGTGGGAACTTCATGTTATGTCTCATCTTTATGCAGCCAGAGCGGTCTTGCCTGACATGATCAACCGAGGATCCGGATACCTGCTCAATACCGCCTCGGCCGCTGGTCTATTGGCAGCACTCGGTTCGGGACCTTATACCGTCACCAAGGCAGCTGCAGTGAAATTGGCTGAATTTATTTCGATCACACACGGAGAGGAAGGCATAAAAGTTTCTGTTCTATGTCCGCAAGGCGTAAACACGGCAATGGCACCGAAGAGCAAAGGAGATGGTCAGACAGATGGTATCATCGAACCAGAGGCCCTAGCCGATGTTGTAGTCGAGACCATCAGGGAAGAGCGCTTCTATGTTCTGCCCCACCCTGAAGTCAAAGAATATGTGCGACGCAAGGGCGAGGACGTCGATCGTTGGCTACACGGGATGCGACGACTACGTAAACAATCCCTCGAGGAGTCTGCAGGCTAGCTTTCAGGCGCCGAAAATAGAACGAAATTCGAGTACGTCGCTCGCACAGAGACATCGATATTCATCAGCCCGAGCGCCTTCATATCCATCTCGAATTGGGTGCCTAAGGGCACGATGTTCTCGCAAGTGCCGCCAAAGCCGGCGCTTCCGCTCGTCGGACTCCCGAAGTCGAAACGGCTAAAGAAGCGGTTCAATTTGACAGTGATTTGAGGCCTGAATGGCTTTGGGTTCGTGATCTCTAAATGCTCAATGCAGGAATCTGACTTTCGGACGGAGAGCTCTCCCCGCATCTTTTTCATCATCTTCGCCTGATCACCCCGACCAACAGGAAGAAAGCTATAAACGAGCGCTTCCGGGGTCTCTTGCTCTAGAACAAGCGTAGTCAAGTCGATTGACTCTATCGGACTTCGTGGTGGCCCACCCTGTTCGTCATCACTGGTTTCCCTTTCGCGCTGCGCTTTTTTCTCTTTTAAGTACTCTGCAGTTTCTTCCTCAGTAGGATCCCGACCGTCAACTTTCAATAGTGTCCACAAGCCACCTGATTCAGGACTAAATCTGCCGAGCCAGCTCTTCTCCCCGTCCTCACGCAATTCATCGAAGCCCCACTTCTCACGATAATCCTGGTCGAACCCATTGAAAGCTTTTACGACAACCTCCGATGCAGTTTGGGCGCTCGCGGAATCAACTAACAAGGAGAGGCAAAAGCAACAGGCAGCAAGAATTGGATTAGGCACAAATCCCCCCGTCGATAACCAACTCTGTTCCGGTCATGTAGCTAGAGTCATCGCTTGCAAGAAATAATACGCCGTTGGCAATATCAAGGGGTTTTCCAAGCCTGCCATTAGGTACAAATTGCTCAGCCATCGTATCTAAATCGATAGTATTCATTCCGGCTTCTTGTAAGCCAGGATTGATTTTGTCCCAAATCGGCGTTTCGATAACGCCGGGGTGGACGGAGTTTACTCTGATCGGCCAGCGATTCGTAGCACATTCCAAAGCCACTCCTTTAGTAAACAGACGAACCCCACCCTTGGTCGCATTGTAGGCAGCCAGGCTTCTAGCCCCCTTCAAACCTGCTACCGATGAGATATTGATGATTGAACCACTGCCGCTCTTGTTCATTTCTGGTATTGAATGTTTGACACCTAAGAAGACACCATCGAGATTAATCGCCTGCTGCCTCTGCCAGTCTTCTAGGGTCATCTCAATAATGCTGCCACCAATACCAATGCCAGCATTGTTAACAAGGATGTGTAACCCTGAGTACGACGATACCGCCTGCTTGACGCAATTAATCCATTCCTCCTCTTTAGTGACATCATGCCTTACGAAAATTGACTCTCCACCAGCCTCGCTAATAAGAGAACAAGTTTGTTCTCCCATCGTCTGATCGACATCACTCACAACGACTCGTGCGCCTTCTTCGGCTAGCCTCATGGCACAACCTCTGCCTATGCCGGATGCGCCGCCACTAACGATCGCTACCTTTCCTTCGACTCTCCCCATTAGACTCCCCTTTTCAAACGTGAGCACTTGATAGAACTAATAAATCTGTTACACACTGGTTGCAGATGCAAGCTTGTTTAAGGTTTTAATTTAGGAGGGAGAAATGAACGATCTAGGTGCAGACTTATTTGAGCTAGCCATGTCCGAAGAGGCTCAACCATTAATGGACGCGGTGAAAAAACATATCGCCGATAACGTCGACCCCATTACTGAGGAATTTCAGGCCTTACACGAAGAAAAGAAGGATCGGTGGTCCTGGCACCCAAAGCAGTTAGAACTGCTTGAGGGAGCTAAGACAGCTGCCAAAGAAGCCGGGTTATGGAATTTCTTTCTGCCAGATGCAGAGACTGGAGAGGGATTAAGTAACCTAGATTATGCGTACATTGCGACCGAGCTCGGTAAATCACCTCTTGCATCGGAGTCGTTGAACTGTAGTGCACCAGATACAGGAAACATGGAAGTCCTAGAGAGAGTCGGCACGCCTGAGCAGAAAGAGAAGTGGCTGAAACCGCTATTAAATGGTGAGATCCGATCAGCTTACGCGATGACCGAACCTGCTCTACCGTCATCTGATGCGAAGAACATCAGCACCAGCGCGGTTCTGGATGGAGATGAGTGGGTCATTAATGGAGAGAAATACTATATCTCGGGTGCCGGTGACCCAAGATGTAAGATCATGATCACGATGGTCAAGACAAGTCCTGATGCAGCACCTAGCAGACAGCAATCACAAATTCTGGTGCCGAAGGATACCCCGGGGGTTGAAATACTCGAGGGCATGCAGGTTTTTGGGCAGGATCATGCACCTAGGGGCCACATGCATATTCGGTTCAAGGACGTGCGAGTTCCGAAGGAAAATATCCTACTTGGCGAAGGAAGGGGCTTCGAAATATCGCAAGTTCGACTGGGACCGGGAAGAATCCATCACTGTATGAGATCGATCGGCAAAGCCGAGAAAGCGCTTGAACTTATGGTCAAACGAGGCGGCACTCGGGTCGCTTTCGGCAAGCCAATAGCCAAGCTTGGAAAGAACATCGAGGTTATTTCCAGGGCGCGCATAGAAATCAACGCGATGCGGTTGGCGGTTTTGCAAGCGGCTAAAGCAATGGACGTTCTTGGAAATAAAGAGGCCCGTGTCTTCGTCAGCGCCGTGAAAGCGATGGTGCCAGAGAAAGTCTGCAAGATCATTGATGATGCGATACAGATCCACGGAGCGACCGGCATTTCTCAATGGACCCCACTGGCGTCAATGTATACTGACCTGAGGCATTTGCGATTTGCTGATGGCCCAGACGAAGTACACCACATGGTGGTAGGTCGCGCTGAGCTCCAAAAATACGACCTCTGGTAGAGCACGTTTAAACCGACCGGGCTAGCCGCCAGATAGCTTGACGGCTAGCCCTTTAGACTCGAGCAATTCGCGGATTTGATCACGGTGATCGCCCTGGATCTCTATCACACCGCCCTTCACCGTTCCACCCGTACCGCACTTTGATTTAAGCTCCTTGCACGTTGATTTGATTTGTTCTGATGCTAACCCCTCAACCACGCAAACTACCCTACCGGCTCTTTTTTTCGACTCTCTTCGGACCCGAATTATTCCGTCTGAAGTATTTTGAAGGACCTTGTTTCGAACAACCGTTGGTGTTGAGTTGTCAGTCGAGTAGACCGACCTTGTTGCCCCCCCTGAAGAACTTCGTTTTTTAGTCACCTATTGCCCAACCAATCCTGCGTACCGGGAATCAGACGCCAGTTCTAATTCAGGGACACCGAGCGCGTCTCTAGTCCATACCCAGACACGCCATAACATTCGATCGGCGTCGGTATAAGGATCTCTACCGTGAAACATCCGATAGTTGTCGACGACCAACACCTCCCCGGGCTCAAGCTTAAATCGGGGTGCTTCTTCAGCTGCTTCATCGATCGCCCCTATCCAGAGATCGATCATTTCTTGGTCCCCTTTTGCATCCGAAGAATTACCGCAGGGTTTTTGCTCTAGAGTTCGCCGCAGCATCAACCTTCCACTCGCAGTCTCAATGACTAAGGGTGAGTGAGATTCCTGCATTCCTTCCTCAGTCATATCAATCGCAACAGACCGAAGTCTTTCCGCGAGTTCCGAATTCTCAGAGGAGGAATCCATGTTCTCCAACAGCTGATAGCCATCTACCAAAACGCTCTCGCCACCTTGCTGAGATGAGCGAACACAGCCCAATAGAATAAAATCGGGATATAAGTCTCCATAAGCAAAACCATCAGTGTGGACAGGCTGACCTGCCAGATTGGATAGACCCAGACGCTCTCTCTCAGCTTCTCCACCTTCAAGAACCCTTGCCCCCTCTGGAACAGCAATGATTCGGTCTTTGAACAACCTCAGAGCGAAATCGCGTGTGGCAGAGTCCTCAAGTCCAATATGTTGAAAAACAACGCAACCCTTCTTCGCCAGTTCCTGTTTGGCGCGATCTATACTCGACGTTCGGTTCGGTATTACTCCGCAAGCTTTTTCTTCCATTTTTCTGTCAAGACTCTAATGTCATCTGTCTACCTTAGCAAAAGGTCGCGCTAAGCTCTGTCCGCGATCAAGCACAAGGGCGTTTTCAAGTGGATTCTGAACGAGAATTGATAGCAACGAACTTAACCAGGAAGTCGTCTTTTGGGTCTTAGTATCAGAGTTTATTTCCTGCCAACAGCTCTTTTGACAATGCACCCATAAACGCCATCCACTCCGCCTCAAGACTGTCACTCCAAGCTTGTCTCCATGAACTCTGCAAGGCAATCACAAGATTATTTTTCGAATCTATCCAGATAACCTGCCCAAAGATACCCTCGGCAGCATAGATTCCATCGCCCAATAGCCACCAAAAGTAGCCATACCCATTGAAAGCCTCGGCGGGCGAAAGCGATTCTCTCATCCAGCCTGGCGGGAGGACTGAATCGTCATCTGGCGCCTTTTTAAGTTCATCGAGGACAAAAAGTCCCAGACGCGCATAATCTCTGAGGGTGGCGCTCAAACAACAACCACCATATTCAAGCCCATTCTGATAGGTGAGCATCCAATTCGCCTCGGTCTCCATTCCGTATGGTTGCCATATCTTATTCTCAAGATAAACACTGAGATCTTGATCTATCGCTCTACTTAAAATTTCGCCGATTAGGTTTGTCTCATTAGTGTTGTAGTTCCAAACGGTCCCTGTCTTACCCGTGCGCGGCAAATCACTCATATAGCGAAAAAGGGGCATACCCACGACAGGTGCTTTGACTATGTCTGATGCTGGGTTGTCATAGTCCTCTTTCCAGGCCACTCCCGAGGACATCTGCAGGAGGTCTTTTATCCTAGAATCTTGATACGACCCACCTCGTAGTTCGGGCAAGTAAACCATAGCTTTATCGTTCGCACTCTTGATATAACCGTCCTTGATTGCCGCTCCAACTAACAGACTCACCACTGACTTGGTTACAGAAAAAGAGATCCATCGTTTATCCATCTGGTGGCCAAGCGAATACCTTTCTAAAAGTACATCACGACCCTGGACGGCGATTAAGCCCGCTGTCGGCATGCGCTTCATATAACCAGCTACTCCGTCGCTGACAACGGTTTCTTCATTTAACAAATCGAAGCGATACTCGAATCCATTTAGTCGGTCTTGCGATAATTTCTTAGTCACCAGCGGCAGTGGCGAAACACTCTGCCGAACGGGCCGAACGGGGTAGAACCTCTCGATACTTGGGAAACCCGCAGCCCTTTGTTCAGGCGACCAGAACAAGATATTCGGCGCGAATTCGAGCTCCTCAGCCTCAAGTCGTGGAGCAACCAAAAACAAGAGCCCGAGTATCGAACAAGAAGTAAGCGCTAAGAAGTTCATTGTGACTGCTCTCCCCCGGCAGTTATTATCCGTCTAAAGCCCTCCTGCTGACGCTGCCAAGTTGGCTTCTCTCTCCAGTTCCCGAGCACCCCTCATTATGTTGCCGAGAGCATAATTACCCTCGTGACAAGCAAATTCATATACCTTATCCGACCCCGCGTTCGACCAAGTGAATTCTCCCCCCCAAAAATCCGACCAGACCGTTGGATTGGAAATTTCAAAGCTATAGAGCAGATTACCGTCTCCTTGCAAGCTAAAGCGCTCAACGACCACAAGGTTTTTATCAGAACCGGACAGAGCAGGCGTTACCCCAAAATTATTTGTGGTCACAACGAGCGTGTCGCCATCCCAAACCCCCAAAGAATCTCCCAACCAGGACGTTCCCGATGCACCAATCGGTGCCCCGTTCAATTTAATGATTCTCGCATCGTGATTCATCTCAGTCAGAATCATGATGGCATCGTTGGTCTGGATGACCCTTTTGTGGTTGTTGTATAGATTTGGTAGCATCGGTGGCCCAGCTGTAGACCGGGAACCGATGATGCATCGCTCAGCAAGTGGCCGCTGCTCGATATCGTCATATGGCCCGATTCCGTTTTGATTATCCAACCACCAGGCCTTCCCGGTGTTGTAATGAGATGCTAGATCCTGTGTCCGCCATAAGAGGCGCCATTGATCATTGAGCCCTTTCATGCGTTCTGCACCTTCCTTCGTCATGGCGGGAATTCTCCCGTTTAGCGGTTTGGAGATGATCGACGTCCGAAACTTGCCTTCGACAGTTGTTGCGCTACTTCCACGGTCCAGCCAAAAGTAGTTATAACCTCCTACCCTTCCCCCTGACTTTGGCGCCCGTCTTTCCGGATCACTGTCTTGGTTGGCTCTTTGATTATAAGCTTCTGCTTGCGCCGCTAATTTTTGCGCCTCAGCTTCGGTCAAATAAAGATTGTTTCCATAAACCGCCGGCCTTTCTAACGGCGTTAGCGTTCCAATATCATAGACCCCGGTCAGATCTACCGCCGCCAGCGATGCAAGCGGAGCTGCAATTATCGAGTAAAAGAGAAGGTGCTTTATCATGATTCGCCTCTTAATTTTTCACCAAACTCCCAAGGTTAGGTACAAATATCACATCATCAGGTGCATTTATAGTTACGCAATTAAACCGCCGTTCTGAACCTCTCTATCGGGTGTTAGCAAGACAACTCCCTGTGACTCACCCACCACACCGGTAATCAAGCACTCGCTCATGAATGGTCCAATTTGCTTGGGCGCAAAATTAGTAACCCCCACTACTTGACGCCCAACGAGCTCTTCTGGTGAATAGAGATCTGTTATCTGCGCGCTACTCTTAAGGGTACCTATCGGAGTTCCAAAGTCGACCCAAACCTTGATCGCTGGGTTTCTGGCCTCAGGAAACAACTCTGCCTTGACGATCGTACCAACACGCAAATCAATTTTCGCGAAATCGTCCCAATCAATCGTATCTTTTCTTGGACTCATGTTTAACGACTCCTACGAACCTCCTTTTCACAGATCACCCAGCAACATTAACGCGCTCGCGCTTAGGCCTCTATGTTAATTCCCTCGGAGCAAAGATTGTCTAATCTGCCGACCCAAGTTAGGCAGCGTGAAGGACGGCTGGCGACCATCTGCCATCAAAATCTCTAGTGTTTCCCCAAATCGTGCGATTAGAGACATTGTCAAGATCGTACTGCCTCGAGCGCTTCGGACAAGATCCCTCAACAAAATCGAAACCAGTCAGCGTGCGATCATTAAGGTCCAGTACTGAAAATCCGGACCAGCGGCCTCGAAGTGTCCCGCCGTTTATTAAGTGGCAGTTATCAAAGTCTATGAGACTCCTGAAATGTATGTGTCCGTTAACAAGAAATTTCGGCCGCCTCTTTTTATCGCTCAGAAAAAAATCCAGATCATCGTTACGCTGAATCGGAGAACGATCAGTGCCCGGCCATACCTTTCCCATGTCGTTTTTTAGAACTCCGTGGAACAGCATAAGTTCGCCCAACCGAGTCTCCAGCGAAATTTCAACAGGCAGAGCCATCAGAAATTGTAGCGTATTGTCGTCCAAGGATTCTCTCGCGTGAGCTTTCGGAGAGTCTCGCTTGACCCCATCAAGAAGCCAGCGATCGTGATTTCCCCTAACGGTCAAAACGTCCTCCTTTTGAAGGAGGCGACAAGATTCCTCAAGATCTCCGGTCCCATCGGGCAAGTCGCCGGTACAAACTATCTGGTCGACTCCAAGCTTTTCCAACTGACAAAGCGCTTGACGCAGCTTGTCGTCCTGAGCATGGACATCTCCAATGATTCCTATTCGTCCTATCATCGCTTCTCCATCGGAGAAGAAAATGAACACTTAGCCGTGAATCTCTCGTGAAAGAACTTCCGGCTTATCCCGCCTCAGTTGTCGATACAAAACCCTTCCAGTTCCCCATGTATTGAATGAACGTTGGGCTCAGCCCTTCTTCAGCAAGGTGCTCCGGTGTGACAGGCGTCGCAATAGGTTGAAAAGTTTCATCTGCCATTACCCGATTAGCGAAATCGTGGTGCAATATCGCACTTCTGCCTATCGTCACGAAGTCGACATTCGAATTAAGAATCTCTGCGACTTCCATTGCATTCGTAATTTTTCCAGCAACAGTCAGCTTCACATTCTTCCTATCAACATCAGCAAAATGCGCTAGCAATGACTTACCCTGGTGATCTTCTTCAGCCGGTAGCTTGAAACTGTCCCACAGTGAAATATCTAAAAAATGGACCTTGCCCGAATCAATCATCACCTTACAGGTGTCAATTGCCTCGGCTAACCTGATCCCAAACCTTTCCGGTGATAATCGAACGCCGAGCAAAAAGTCACTACCGCAAGATTGATTAATCCCATCGACGATCTCCACCAGCAACCTTTGCCGGTTCTCTAGTGAGCCACCGTATTCGTCCTCTCGTCGATTATATAACTCACTTAGGAATTGGCAGACCACGTACCCATGGGCACCGTGGACCTCGACTCCATCATAACCCGCTTTTTTTGCAAGTTGTGCGGCTCGCACGAAATCATCTCTTAGTTGACGAACTTCTGAGTTGGTGAGCGCCCTAGAGCCTGTTTCTTCATCAGATGAGGGACATAGCGGTTGATGCCCTATCAGCTCGGCAGGTGAGCGCATCCCGGCATGATGCAACTGAGCTATGGCGAGACTACCCCTATCTTTTATCGCACTCGCCAACTTTCTATGGCCCCCCAAATGTATATCGGAGAAAATCCCTAGCTGCCCGGGGAAACCTTGGCCAGCCTTTTGAACATGGGCAGCGCACGTCATGGTGAGTCCAAACCCCCCTTCGGCTCGCTTCACCAACCAGTTGAATTCATCATCGGACAAAGTTCCGTCGTCATTACTCTGGCAGTTGGTTAACGGTGCGAGCATAAATCCGTTTTTCATCGTTTTTCCGTTCGCAAACTCGACTTTTTTGCTGCCAGTATCCATCTATCCGTTCCTTTCGTTTTTTAAAAAAGCGTTTTCGACTTGATCATTATTTCACGTTTAGTTCATGAGTGGAGATCCAGCATCTTCTTCATGGTCAGTTTATGTCTAAGAATAACATTACTGAGGAGCCAACAGGTATTGGAGGTACGAGGATGAGCATGTTGTCGAAGATCTTTGCGCATTGGACGTATCAAATAATAAAAAGTTTCCAAGTTGGAAGACACCTGATGAGCCTGTCTCCCATCAAAACCAAAAACCCACTCAAACGAAGCGTACAAGTTGAGGGATCGCGAGTGCACTCAGACCCCGCGGAGCCAGCCCTCAAGACAAATCCAGCAAAAAGTAAATACGTTGGTTGGGCGCAGATCGGACTGATTCTGATTGTCTTGGCTGTAGCGATTTATATGACTCGGAGCTCAGATTCGGGCCCGGTAAGGCCTGGAACATTTACGCCACCAACGACAGCAGGCAGCAGTTCGATACCTCCGGTTAACGTCATCTTACCCGGCAGGGACTCTTTCAATGTCTCGGTTCCATCCACAGGCACGATAACTGTTAGAAACTACGTCGATTTAACACCACAAGTAAGCGGTCGGGTATCGTTAATTAATCCCAAACTGCGGGTCGGTGGGAAATTCTCTGCTGGCGAAGAACTGCTCCGAATAGAACAGACCGATTTCAGATTAAAACTGTCCCAAGCGGAAGCCGATATCGCGTCTGCTAGATCCAGCCTCATGCTGCAGGTTGCGAAAAGCGATGCGGCTAAAGCGAATTACGCACTGTTAAATCCTGGCAAAAACGTTCCCTCACTCGTCGCACTCACTCCACAAATAGCTCAAGCTGAGGCCCAGTTGGCAGCTGCTCGATCTCGGGCAGCGATTGCCGCACTGGATCTAGAGCGTACCAATTTCGCGTTGCCTTTCGAAGGTATCGTTACTGAGAGCAGCGCGGAAGTCGGGCAATTATTGTCTGCCAACCGCTCTTTCGGTCAGGTATTTGCTACAGATTCTATCGAGCTGGTGATTCCACTTTCCCCGGCAGACTTGATGGCCCTCGATAATCCAGTTGGAAGAGAGGTGGCTCTCAAGAAAGGGGAATATACTACCACTGCCATTATCAATCGCGTCAGCGCTGAACTGGATGAGCGCAGCAGATTCGCCATGGCTTACGCCAATATCCCATACACTGACAGGTTACCCCCTGGGTCTTTTGTGGATATTGATATCACTGGACCAAGACTCACTGAGGCGTATCTCCTTCCAGAGTCTGTTATGCAAGCAGAGCAAGCCGTTTGGTTTGTTGAAGACGGAAAGCTGTCTCGTCATTACCCGCGGATCTACGGTGAAAACGCAGAGGGGTTGATTGTAGAACCGTTCGAATTCGGTGAGGGCATAGTAAACGGGACTGTGCCTGGCGCGATGGAGACAATGAGCGTGGTTGCTATTGTCAACTAAAGGAGCCTGGCTATGCTTAATTCCGATCAGTTAAAACCCGGTGTGAGCGGAGGCATCCTCGAGTTTTTTACCCGCAACGCCGTTGCCGCCAATCTAATGATGGCGCTTTTGTTGCTAGGCGGATATCTTGCAGCTCGGTCACTCACGGCGCAGGTTTTTCCGACCATCGATCCTGGGGTACTGACCGTTAGTGTTGCCTACCCCGGGGCAACCCCAAGCGAAGTAGAGGAAGGCATTACAAGGCGCGTTGAGGAGGCTTTGGCGGGAATCGATGGAATAGAGAGGATCGAATCTCGGGCCTCAGAAAACTATGGCGCCATTACGATAGAGCTCAAAGATTTCGTCGATGAAATGAAGGTGCGGGATGATGTTGAGACCGCAGTTGAGAGCCTTATCGAATTCCCCCCCGAAGATGCGGAAGAGGTGGAGATAGAGCGATCAAGCCTGTTAAGCGATGTTTTAACACTGGTTGTTTCGGCGGAAGGAGACGACCGAGCACTCAGAAAAGCAACAGACAATCTTGAATTAGAATTATTAGCCCTTCCAGACGTAACTCTCGTGTCGAAACTGGGTGCTAAGCCTTATGAAATTTCAATTGAGGTGAGGGAGGAGAATCTTCGCCAGTTCGACTTAACCATCGGGCAGGTGGCGGCAGCAATCAGATCCTCCTCTATCAACCTCTCTTCAGGTCAGTTGAAGACAGAAGCAGGTGATCTGCTGCTTCGAACAAATAACAAGGGCTATAAAGGTAAAGATTTCGAAAATATCGTTATTCGATCTAATCCCAACGGCTCAATTTTACGACTTAGAGACGTTGCCGACATCCGAGATGGCTTCGCCGAAATGGACTTGATTCAAACATTTAATGGCCAGAGAAGCTTGCTCGTCCGGGTCCAAAAATCAGAGCCTGAGGACGCGATCTTGATTGCTTCGAAGGTGAATGAATTTTTAGAAACCTACGATCCAGGAGCAGGTGTTCAGATTCAGGTATGGGACGACCAGACTCAAATTCTCGAAGATAGGCTTAACCTACTGATTAGAAACGGTATTTTGGGCTTTGCATTGGTCTTTCTTTTCCTTGTGGTGATGCTGGATCTTCGTTTAGCTACTTGGGTCGCCATGGGGGTGCCGATCTCTTTCATGGGGGCAATTCTGTTTTTCGACTTCTTTGGTGTGAACATCAACATGGTCTCTCTCTTCGCGCTGATTGTTGTTCTAGGCCTCGTGGTTGACGATGCAGTGGTCGTTGGTGAGAACATTATTACCGAACAACAAATATACGGTCCGGGCTATGCGTCCACGCTCAAGGGCGTTAGAGAAGTAATGAGTCCAGTCACTATTGGCGTATTGACCACAATGGTCGCGTTTGCACCCATTCTCTTCGTGACCGGGGAGTTCGGACAAATCATGGGTGAGCTTCCCATTATTGTCATATTAGTCCTGACTTTCTCTCTAATTGAAGTCTTTGCGATCCTCCCTGCGCATTTAGCGCATGGTAAACCATGGAGCCAGGGGGCACTTAAAACTTTTCAAGACGGTGTCGCAAGGCGAGTTGAAGGCTTCCGGGATAACCGATTAATACCGTTGGTTGAGAAAGCCGTGACGTATCGAAAGACAACCTTCTATCTTATAGGACTCCCATTTCTGTTCTCCGCTGTCATGTTACTTGGAACGGGCGCGGTTCGTTTTATTTTCTTCCCTGATCTCGAGTCGAACAGCATTCGAGCCTCTCTGCAATTCCCAGTCGGCACTCCATTTCAGACCACAAAAAACGCAACGGATAGGCTCATCGATGCCGCATACAGAGTTAACGCGGAGGTTGGCGGCACCTCGTTTAAGGCATTGAACGTGACCGTAGGGGGCAGAAATAGCTCCCGCGGAGGACCAGGTGGTGGGTCCAGCATGTCTATGGCCAGCAACGTCTCGTCGGTGCAGATCGAACTCAACTCAGAACCTATGAGAACTCTCAGTGCTGGTGAACTAGAAAAGCTATGGAGACAAAAAGTCGGTCTTATTTCTGGTGTTGAGAGCCTGTCATTCAGGTCAAATTTCTTCAGTATTGGACCAGACGTCGCTTTCGAGCTGGCTCATCAAGAGGACGAGGTGTTGTTTGCAGCCGTGGATGCCCTAAAAGCGGCATATCGAGACATTCAAGGCGCCTATGACATCCAGGACTCATTCAATCTCGGTAAACGCCAATACGACATTTCTCTTATCCCTGCGGGTGAGGCCGCAGGGCTTTCTCCAGCTGACATCGCGCGCCAACTTAGAGGCAATTTTTTCGGCCAAGAAGTGCAGAGAATTCAAAGAGGTCGAGACGAGCTGAAAGTTATGGTTCGCTATCCAGAGTCGCAGCGGCAGAGTCAAAGAGACCTATATCAAGCTCGAGTAAGACTCTCTGACGGCACGCTGGCGCCACTCAGTAGTGTGGCACGATTGAGTGAGTCGAGAAGTTTTTCAACCATAAAAAGAGTCGATGGACTTCGAATCGTGACTGTTTCTACCGAAATTGACACAGATCTCATTACACCAACAGAAGCTAATGACCTGGTTGAAAAAACAGTTTTACCCCGCCTCAAAAAGGACTTTCCGGGGCTGCAAGCGCGAATAGCTGGTAGTGGTCGTGACCAGTCTCGAGACCTGGAATCAATTGGCAACAACATGGGTTTTGGTTTACTCGTCATTTGGCTACTACTAGCGTCGCAACTCAGGAGCTATATCGCGCAACCGTTAGTCATCCTCTCTGCCATCCCATTTGGTTTCGCAGGTGCAGTTGTCGGACACTTCCTGCTTGGTTACAACATATCCTTCATATCGATATTCGGCATGGTCGCGCTGACCGGTGTGGTTATTAATGATTCATTAGTCCTTGTAGACAAATACAACCGATTTCGCCGAACTACTGAGATGACACCGACAGAGGCGGTTGTTGAGGCAGCGCGACGTCGATTCCGAGCAATCTTTCTAACGACCTCCACCACTGCATTGGGACTGACACCTATGTTATTTGAGAGCAGTACACAAGCGGCCTTCCTCAAACCGATGGCGGTGAGCATCGCAACGGGAATCGTCTTCGCAAGCCTCATCATTCTATTTCTCGTTCCATGCCTTATCGTCATGCTTTCCAGATTTGAAGAGACCCGGGAAGAGGAAGATTTATCGGCGATCGCCATCAATTCGGGTTAGACTCAAAACCGGTTTGGATCACTTTGCTCGTCCATAAAAACTCCAGATGAAATATACAATATCGGTGAAAGCATCACCTCAGGATAGTGAGGCAACTAAAACCGCAATAGATCTAATCTATGAGCTTCTTGAGCGGAAACACCTCATAGAAAGAGTCTTTTTTCAACATGATGGCGCGCTTCAGGCACTTTCAACTGGGGAAACTGCCGTCGGGCAAGAACACCTTTTATCCTTATGGAAATCACTGGCAAACCTGGATATCGAATTGGCGGTGTGTATCTCAAGTGCCGCTAAACGTGGTGTAAGCCAAGAAAATAATTCACTGGCAGATGGCTTTGAACTGGTTGGATTGGGACAATTAATCTCCGCGATAGAGGCGTCAGACCGCTACATAGAGATCTTTTAATGAGGTCAGTTTTAATCCGCATGAGCAAGAGTCCCCTCAACGGCTTGATAAGCGGCGAGCAACTGGAGACCGCCATGGTTGCAGCGACTTTTGAACAAGAAGTATCTATTCTATTCACTGGAGACGGGGTGTTAAACCTACTGCCTACCAAGGAAACAAAAGAAGTGACAGGCTATAACATTGAAAAAATGTTGCTCGCCCTACCCACCTTTGACGTGAACGATCTATTTATTTGCGAGCGATCTCTGGAGCAAAGACAGATTGGGGTCTTCAGCCTACCAAAAAACGCTACACTTATTACCTTTGAAGACCAAAGGAGATTAATTAAGACCACAGACGTGGTACTGAGCGCGTAGTATGGCACTACACCTAATATTCCATTCTCGAAGTTTAGAGGACTGTCTACTGTACGCTGATCCAGGAGACGACTTGGTCCTTCTTGGAGATGGAGTCAATGCACAAGAAAAATTAAGCGTGACCGCATTTATCCTGAAGAGTGACGCAGAAAGCCGAGGAACAATGGTGCCCTCTCCCCACAAGTTTATTAACACCGCAGGGCTTGCTGATCTCACAGAGAAACACGAAAAAATAGTCAGTTGGCCTGCTTGAAGCTCCGTAGCTAAATAACCGAACATGTCTCCATTATCCAAAGAATTAGATGAAGAGGGTTTTCTAATCGACCCTCAACGATGGAATCCCAAAATTGCCGTTCTGATTGCCCGTTCCGAAGGGATAGTCATGGAGGATCTCGCGTGGGATGTCATTCATTCCCTAAGGAACTTCTATGCTAAAACAGAGATCGTTCCTCTTTCCCGAGCCTTCGTTAAGTTGGTCAGAGAGGAGGTAAACAGCTCAATAGGGAACAGCTTGGATCTCATAAAAATTTTTGGCCAAAGCCCTGCTAAAACCGCTGCAAAGATAGCTGGATTACCAAAAAGCAGCATATGCATCTAAGCAGCAAACCGACTAGCTAACTAATATCGACTCCTTTCCGTTGAGGTAGGTTCGCAATACATCAGGCACCGTAATACTGCCATCAGAATTCTGATAATTTTCCAAGACTGCGACAAGCGTCCTACCAACAGCTAAACCAGAACCGTTCAAGGTGTGCATCAATTCCACGCTTCCAGACGAGGTTCTATAGCGCGCTTGCATTCTCCTAGCTTGGAAATCCAGGAAATTACTACAAGAGGATATCTCTCTATATTCTTTTTGACTCGGCAACCAAACCTCTAGGTCAACTGTTTTTGCTGATGAAAAACCAAGATCCCCACCACACAAATTTACTGCTCTGTAAGGCAAAGCAAGATTCTGCAAGATAGCCTCGGCATGACTCGTTAGCATATCGAAAGCCTCCCAGGATCGGCTCGGATGAACTACCTGGACCATCTCTACCTTTTCGAATTGATGTTGCCTGATCATCCCTCGCGTATCTCGACCATAGCTACCCGCCTCGCTTCGAAAACACGGTGAGTGACAGACATGTAACTTTGGTAGCTCGCTCTCATCAAGAATTACGTCTCGATAGATATTGGTTACGGGAACCTCAGCAGTTGGGATCAAATAATTCGCTGCATCGCCCGCGACCTGGAATTGATCCTCCGCAAATTTAGGTAATTGACCGGTACCAAATAAACTATCCGAATTCACAATATAGGGTACGTAAACTTCGGTATAGCCATGCTGAGAGGTATGAATATCGAGCATATATTGAGTCAGCGCTCTCTGGAGCTTAGCCAATTCTCCCGTCATGATCACGTATCTCGAACCGGACACCTTCACTGCTGTTTCAAAATCCAGCCCCTTTCCATCACCTAGATCAACGTGATCTAGCGGCTCAAAGTCAAAAACTCTTGGGGAGCCACACTCTCGCAGAGTAATGTTCCCGCTCTCATCTTCTCCTTCAGGCACCGAGGCATCGGGTAAATTTGGAATACTCTTTAGTAATTGCTCAAGTTGCTCTCTTACCTCACCGAAGCGTTTCTTAGCAAGATCTAGTTTTTCCCCTAACCCTGAAACTTCTGCTAGAAGTGGTGAGACATCCTCTCCCTTCGCTTTTGCCTGTCCGATTAACTTAGATTTTACGTTTCGTTCATTTTGAAGATTCTCCGTTTCTTCTTGTAATAAGCGTCTATCGGCCTCCAAACTTTGGTATTCGTCTATATCCAGGTCAAAACCTCGCCGAAGAAGCTCCTGAGTTACGAATGCTAAATTGTTCCTAAGAAGCTTGGGATCAAGCATCTCTTTTCCTCTTCAATTTAAAACTCCCCCTAATCTCGCACCTATAAAAACACCCAATACGCAGATAATCACGGTAGAAATGACATAGCCTAGGGCAGTCCACAACTCTCCAACTCTGATCAATTCTAATGTTTCCAGTGAAAAACTAGAAAACGTAGTAAATCCCCCGAGCATTCCAACGGTTATTAAGTATTTACCCCAATCTTGAAACCACTGGCTCTCGTCAAAAGTAGCCCATAGAACACCAATAAGAAAACTGCCTGTCACGTTGACTAGCAATGTCGCAACAGGAAGATTACCCGCTTGAACAACTTGTCCAATTCCATAGCGACCGAGTGCTCCTAGCGCTCCTCCAATCGCAACGAGAAGACTAGGTAACAATTTCTTTTCCTGCCTTTTTGGTATCCATACTTGCCTCGATCTACGTTCTTAATTCTTAACTATCTCGACATCATCTGGCAGGTCTAAATCGAATTCATTATCAGAGATTGATTGGTCAGAGACTACATCCAAGAACTCAATGCTTATGAGCTGATCTGATCTTTTATAACTGAATGATGCAAGCTCTCCAGATGAAAAAGCGAATTCCAATCGAGCAAGGTTATTGTCATCGATCAGCGAGAAAACTTGCGAGTCATCACCTGAAACTTTAGAGATCCTGAAGCCATTAAAACTTTTGTGTGAATCTGCCAACAGAAGACCTAATAGATTCCCTTCGTCTCTATCTTTTAGATCGGTCTCACTAAGTTGATTAAAATCAACCTCATAAATTAGCACTTGCTCTTCCGAGACTACCGCTATCTGAGAGTAAGGGTATGTTGTCTGCCAGCGAAAAAACGGCTTCCTAATAATAAAGTTGCCTTCTGTCCTCTCCAGAAGGGTTTCGTCGGCATCGGATAACTCCTGAGCAAAGGCGCCTCTTCTCTCATCAAAGCCGCTTAAGGATTCGAAAAATTCTCTCCTAAGAGAATCGGATTCCGTTGCGGCACTATCCATTGCCGCCGAAAGCAATACAGCAGCAAGAATGGTCTCTCTAATCACGCTTGGGCACCATGATTTCTCGACTGCCATTGCTATTCATTGGGGAGACGACTCCCGCCAATTCCATGGCTTCAATCAATCTTGCAGCTCGGTTATAGCCTATCCTGAGTTTTCGTTGTACTGAGGAGATAGAGGCACGCCTTGATTCTAAAACGAATTGGACAGCCTCGTCGTAGAGCGCATCATCAACTTCGGTATCGTCATCACCATCCAGCTTCAAAAACGGATCCTCGTCTGTCAAGCCATCTACTATTTCCGATATATAGTTTGGCTCTCCTCGCTCTTTCCAATCACCGACAACACGATGGACTTCCTCATCTGATACAAATGCTCCGTGCACGCGTTGAGGTAAAGCCGTGCCAGGCGGCAGGTACAACATATCGCCATAACCCAACAGTTGTTCAGCCCCACCCTGGTCAAGGATCGTACGAGAATCAACTTTTGAGGACACTTGAAAACCGATTCTGCTTGGAATGTTGGCCTTAATTAATCCCGTGATGACATCCACAGAGGGTCTCTGTGTCGCAAGTATCAAGTGGATTCCAGCTGCTCTCGCCTTCTGAGCTATTCTGGCAATTAACTGCTCCACTTTTTTTCCTACCACCATCATCATATCAGCAAATTCATCGATCACGACGACGATCGCAGGAAGTTCGGTCAAAATGACGGCATCTGTCTCCTCTCCCTCAAAAGAAGGGTCGACGACAGTTTCACCTTTAGATTCAGCATCTCTTATCTGTTTATTAAAGCCCGCTAGATTCCTCACGCCCATAGACGCCATGAGCTTATATCGCCGTTCCATTTCGGCTACGCACCAATTCAACGCCTGCGCAGCTTCTTTCATATCCGTAACAACTGGAGTTAACAGATGTGGAATCCCTTCGTAAGCTGACAGCTCAAGCATCTTTGGGTCGACAAGAATCATCTTTACCTGCTCAGGCGTCGATTTCAGTAGCAGGCTCAGAAGCATGGCATTCACACCTACAGACTTTCCCGATCCCGTCGTTCCAGCAACCAAAAGGTGCGGCATGCGCGCTAGGTCAGCCGTGACGGCCATTCCCGATATGTCCTTCCCGAGAGCGAGGGTGAGATGCGATGGCGCCTCTTGAAAAACCGGAGAATGAATTACCTCTTTAAGTTGCACCATCTCTCGAGTTTCATTGGGAATCTCGATACCAACAACCGACTTTCCAGGAATCACTTCCACGATTCGCACACTGAGTACAGCTAGAGATCTGGCAAGATCTTTAGCCAATGCTGAAATCTTCTGAACCTTTACTCCCGCGGCTGGTTGGACCTCGAACCTTGTGACGACAGGGCCAGGTAATACCGAGACCACAGACGCCTCGACCGCAAAATCTGCTAACTTCAACTCCAGTTGACGCGATAATGCCTCCAAGGTCTGCTCTGAGTAACCGCTTTGCGAAATGACAGGCTGTG
Source organism: K189A clade bacterium (assembly GCA_902631405.1). Lineage (GTDB taxonomy): Bacteria > Pseudomonadota > Gammaproteobacteria > Pseudomonadales > Azotimanducaceae > UBA4421. The sequence goes on from CACOYI010000015.1 coordinate 31,991, forward strand.
CGTCTAGCAATTCCACATCCGGCAATTCTTTAATGCTCTTAGTATCAAACAACCGTCTTTGTGAACTCTTACTTGAAGGGTGCAGCTCGGGGACTTTCGGCAATATCTCTAATTCAACCCTGCCTTCCGCACTTTTTTCTATTTTTTTAAGCGCATTTTGCCGATGTTCTAACTTAAGACGATTTCTGTCTCGCTCATTCTTGCGGTTTTCAAACCAATGTGTCGCGAAAGCGCCCAATCTTAGGGCTCCACCTTTAAACACCAACGTAACGCCATTCATCACCCGATAAACTAACTGAGCTCCTCTCTTCAGAGGCAAGCCAATTCCTAGGACTCCAGCGATTAGAAAGCCCCCAGCAATAACCGTTAAACCTATTTCGCCAAAAAGCCCGATTCCATATCGTGCCAGCTCAAGACCTACGACTCCCCCTTTTCCATTCGAGAAAAAACCACTTTCGCCCCCATAAACACTGAAGAGCAAGCATGTTGACATTACAACCGATATGACTCCCATCACACGAGTCAGGTAGGTAACCGGCGCGGTCTCTGTTGATCTCTCTTCGAAAATCCTAAAAGCGCTAGCAAACAGTCCCATAGGCACGAAATAAGCTGATAAACCAAGGAAATATCTCAATAGGTCGGAGATATAGGCACCACTAGCCCCGACCCAATTTTGGATATCTAAGGAGGAACCAGAGTAAGAAAAGCCTCTGTCTTCCGGAGAATATGAGTAAATTGACAGAAGCAACAATGTACCCGCAAGGAATATTAGGACTGCTCCTATCGTTCTAAGCGGTGGGTTTTGTATTCGTTCCGTATCGCTCAAAATTTGCTATTCCAATAGAAGTACAAAGTTTAATCGCTAGTATAGGTTCGTACAAACGAGAGAGCTCAAAAATATCACCGTGCTAATGGTCAGTATTTATCAGGTCAAACGCATCAATAGAGAAAGTTGTTCTGTGGTTCAACAAAACAGATGATCATACGATTAAATAACGAAGTCGTCGCTTTTCCCGATGGTAGGTTTTCTTCTAACGACCCAGACGGATTACTCGCCGTCGGCGGCAAATTAACCCCTGAATGGTTACTCACAGCCTACCGCCAAGGCATATTCCCATGGTTTAATGATGATGAGGCCGAAGCGCTATGGTGGTGCCCCGCTCAAAGAGCGGTCATCAATCCTGGCGAGATGAGAGTCCCGAGAAGCCTGAGAAAAACGATTAAAAACCACAATTTTGAGATTAAGGCCGATCAAAGATTTAAAGAGGTTATTCAGCAGTGCGCGAATACTCGGAGAGAGGCAAATGGCACTTGGATCACTGAACAGATGATCAGCGCTTACTGCTTGCTCCATGACCTGGGATTCGCACACTCGATTGAGGTTTACGAGGAAGAAAAACTTATTGGAGGACTATACGGTCTTGCGATAGGACAAATTTTCTCTGGGGAATCGATGTTCCATCTGAAACGCGACGCCTCAAAGCTGGCTTTTTATTATTTAAATGAACATTTATTAGCACAGAATTACAACCTAATAGATTGCCAAATAATGAACCCCCACCTGTCCTCATTAGGCGCTTATGAGATGCCAAGAGATGAATTTCTAGATAGGATAGAAAAGAACAACGCGTTAGACACAAATCGGGGAAGATGGCTTGTCAGCGCAGAACACTAATCAAGGTATTCGACTGTTTTGAAGAGTTCGACAAGCGAACAAACTAAACTATATATAACACCAGCTCACCCGTGCTCATATCTGGCCTCTGAGGAGGCGCAAACGCTATTCGTTGACCCTCGCAAGATTATCTCTAGTCAATTATATAGTGGTCTGACTGAGCGGGGTTTTCGTCGAAGCGGTTCTCATATCTATAAACCGCATTGCGCAAACTGTAATAAATGCATTCCAATCAGGTTGAATGTCTCAAGCTTCAAAGCCAACAAAACTCAACGCAGGGTACTCAAACAAAATTCCGACCTTGAGTCTCGGATAGAGAAGACCGAGTTTACGAGTGCTAGTTATACACTATTCGAGAGATACATCGAAGCGAGACATAAAGACGGCGACATGTATCCGGCAACAGAAGATCAGTTTAAGTCGTTCTTGCTAAGCCCTTGGGCGAATACGCGCTCACTTAATTTCTATCTCGATGGGGATCTTGTAAGCAGCGCGGTGACAGACATTCAATTGCGCTCCATCAGCGCCATCTATACCTTTTTTGAACCAGACCATTCCGACCGAAGTCTAGGCACTCTGAGCATCCTTAAGCAAATACAATTAGCGAGTTTTATGAACCTCAAGCATGTTTATCTGGGGTATTGGATCAGAGAGAGCGCCAAAATGGATTACAAGAAAAACTATCGTCCAAATGAGCAGCTTATTGACGGCTATTGGTCAGAGAGGACGAAGTGATTGAACCTTCAAAAAGAAGTCGAGTTACTGCAAACTAGGCGCACTTTTACGGGCGAATGAGGCTAAATGGCAAAAGAAGAACAAATTGAAATGGACGGCATAGTTGTGGACACACTCCCAAACACCATGTTCAGAGTGGAATTAGAGAATGGGCACACGGTCACTGCTCACATCTCAGGGAAAATGCGTAAAAATTACATACGAATTCTCACCGGAGATGAGGTCAAAGTAGAAATCACGCCATATGACCTTTCCAAAGGTAGGATTACTTTCAGGAACTAATTCCTAGCTTTAGCTAGCTACACTTCCGCGAGCACTTTCACCTTCAGTTCACCGTCTTCCAGAGTGACGTGCACGGTTCCGCCATTCACCAGGTCCCCGAACAAAAGATCTTCCGCGAGTGGCTTTTTGACCTTGTCCTGAATGAGCCTTTGCATAGGCCTTGCGCCCATCCTCTCGTCATAACCCTCTTTGGCGAGCCAACGTCGAGCTGACTCGTCGACCTCGAGCATCACTCGCTGCTGGTCTAGTTGCGCCTGCAACTCAGTGAGGAACTTATCTACGATTGTCTCGACAACCTCTTCACTCAGCGAGCTAAATTGAACAATAGCATCTAACCGGTTACGAAACTCTGGGCTGAATATCTTCTTGAGGGCCTCCATGCCATCACTAGAGTTATCTTGCTCAGAGAAACCAATAGAATTCCTTGAAATCTCTTGCGCACCAGCATTACTGGTCATAACCAGCACAACGTTTCTGAAGTCGGCTTTTCTGCCGTTATTATCCGTTAGCGTACCGTGGTCCATAATCTGAAGTAACAGGTTGAATACTTCTGGGTGCGCCTTTTCAATCTCGTCAAGTAGCACGACGCTATGGGGATGTTTGGTTACCGCTTCCGTCAAAAGTCCTCCTTGGTCGAATCCGACATAACCTGGAGGTGCGCCTATAAGCCTTGATACCGTGTGTCGCTCCATGTACTCCGACATATCATAACGAAGCAGCTCTACTCCCATGGTATGAGCTAATTGTTTACATACCTCTGTTTTGCCGACACCTGTGGGACCAGCAAACAAGAACGATCCAATAGGTTTTTCACCTGATTTCAGGCCGGCTCTGGAAAGCTTTATGGCTGTAGCCAGTTGGTCGATCGCCTCATCCTGCCCAAACACAGCCATCTTCAAGTTTGCATCGAGATCCTTCAAGGCAGCCCTGTCATTGGTAGTTACTTGACTCGATGGGATACGAGCGATTTTTGCGACCACCTGCTCTACATCACCAACTCCAATGCTCTTCTTCCTCTTGCTCGGCGGTTGTAACTGTTGTGCAGCCCCCGCCTCGTCAATAACATCTATCGCCTTGTCAGGCATGAATCGATCGTTAATGTATTTAGAGGCGAGTTCGGAAGCCGTGCGCAACGCTTTATCGGTGTATTTAATCTTATAGTGATCCTCGAACCGGGTCTTCAACCCTTTCAAAATACGATAGGTATCATCTACATCTGGCTCCACGACATCAACTTTCTGAAACCGACGCGATAAGGCTCGATCCTTATCAAATATGCCCCGAAACTCCTGATAAGTGGTGGAACCCATACATTTGATTTGTCCGGAAGCCAGAAGCGGTTTTAACAAGTTTGAAGCATCCATTACCCCGCCGGATGCAGAACCGGCTCCAATAATCGTATGAATCTCATCGATAAAAAGAATGGCGCCCTGGTCCTCTTTCAATTCATTCAAAACAGCCTTAAATCGTTTCTCAAAATCACCCCGGTATTTCGTGCCAGCGACAAGAGCCCCGAGATCAAGTGAATAGATGGTGCACTCTGACACCACTTCGGGAACATTTTTATCTATGATTCTTTTGGCTAGACCTTCTGCTATGGCTGTCTTTCCGACACCTGACTCCCCTACAAGAAGCGGGTTATTCTTTCTACGACGACACAAAACCTGGATCACCCTTTCGAGCTCTACATCCCGACCCACTAATGGATCAATCCGACCGTTCAGAGCCTCTTCATTGAGATTTGTTGCAAAAGACTCCAAAGCCTTTCCAGCAGCTGACGCCTGATCATCAGCTTCATTATTCGAACCGGCAGCTGCCCCAGCCTCTCCATCATCGCCCTCCTTGCTAATGCCGTGAGATAGATAATTCACCACATCAATGCGAGAAACATTCTGAGACTTGAGCAGATAAACCGCATGGCTCTCAGCCTCACTAAAAATCGCA
>CACOYI010000016.1 GCA_902631405.1 K189A clade bacterium
TTTATTTTTTTAGAGTGGTTTGATGCGTTTGGTTACCTAAGTTTGTATTAATGAGTAGTTTTTTTTCACTGACGCTGAATTCAGAAATTAATGATCTGGAACTGATCTCAGTAGAGGAATCTTTGGTCGGCGTTTCTTTTGAGCCTGGATTCGTCGGTGAAGGGATAAGTAACGCAAAAGCGCAGCTTCTTTCGATGGGCGTCTTGCGCGAAGCCTGTTCGCAACTTGAGGAATACTTTCGAGGAAAGCGTAAGTATTTCTCAATACCACTTAAGACGAACCTCTCAGTTTTTCAGACCTCTGTCCTGGACGAAGTTTTAAAGATTCCATATGGAGAAGTAGTATCTTATCAGGAGTTAGCGATCCGAATCGGCAAACCCGGCGCGTCAAGGGCAGTGGGTTCGGCTCTAGGTAAGAATCCGATCCCAATTTTTATACCGTGTCACAGGGTGATTGGTAGTAATGGTCGGCTAACTGGTTTCGCAGGTGGAATGGATTGGAAACGATACCTGCTTGATCTTGAAAGTAACTAAATAGTTACACCAATCGCAAGATATTTATTTAAATAATAACCATATAGTTACTTCATTCCTGGAAAATAGTTTGATAAGGTAACTATTTGGTTATCGGGAGATTGCGGTTAAGCAGGCGAAACTCAAAATACTGCTCGAAGCCACCGCCTTATTTGCTGCAAGGGGATCATTTGGGTTGAAAATAGATGATATTTCCCAAAACGCAGAAGTGAATAAAAGAATGATTTATCACTATTTTGAAAATAAATCCTCCTTGTGTGGGTACATCGTTGCAGATCAAGTGGAGGTGGTGTGCAGGTTTGCAGGCCTCCCTAGTGCAGCAAAACAATATCTTCGGCAACGCTTCGTCGGTACACGTGTCGTCGATCCGCGAGATCGTGAGGTGGAAGAATTAGGAAACGCCGCGAGAATCATTCTCCGAGAATCACTTGAACTCCAGGAGGGTCAGTTAGATTTGTCCATGCTCGGCTGGAGGGAACTCTATCAAAGACTCGTGTCATTCGCGGTCCCCTTTCCCGCTCGTAATGAAGGGAGCCCTCGACGATTCTATAAATACCAGAATGGTCAGGGGACCCCGCTTTCGAAATCTTTCACGCAAGAGGACGAACCATCCAAAAATATTGAGGACCAAAAGCCACTGCTCCGCATAGAGCTGAGTCACTCAGTTCGGGAATGACTCTAGCAATAATACCGCCGCTGTGTTCTATTTTTCTGCGCATGTTCCTTCCAAGATAGTGAACAGTAAAATACTATTTCGGATTAGATACGGTCCAAGCTTCTCGGCTTGGTCTGGTGAGACAAGCAGGAATGAATTTGAGAGTGATACCAGCTTCCGGATCATTAGGGGCATACCTCGAAGGGGTCCAACTTCACGATATAATTGTTTCGGAATCTGCCGTTTCGGAATTTCGCCAAGTCCTTGTGGAGAGAGAGGTCGTATTTATGAGGGGACAAGACCAAGATCCTTTCATCCTGGCTAAATTCGCCCGCCGGTTCGGTGACTTGCTTGATCATGAAGCCTATACAAAGACCTCAGAAACTGACGAGGTGCAGATTCTCGAGAGTACAGCGGAGAAGCCTTCCAAGATAGAAAAGTGGCACTCTGACATGACTTTTATGAAGGCGCCTCCCAACTTCACGCTTCTCCAGGCTCGAATAATACCGGCCTATGGCGGGGACACGCTATGGGCCAGTGCCACCCTTGCTTTTGAGAATTTATCTCCTGCTATGAGGGAATTTGTAAGTGGACTAAGTGCTGAACATGATTTCAGAAAGGGTTTTGCGGAAAGCTTAGCGGAGCCGGGCGGAGAGGATAGACTAAAGGGGTTATTAGCTAATCACCCACCGGTTACCCACCCTTTAATTAGAACTCACCCTGAAAGTGGTAGAAAGTCCCTGTTCCTAAATTCCTTGTTCACAACTCGGATTGTGGAGCTTGAAAAAACGGAAAGTGACCTATTATTGGGGCACCTCGCTGCTCAGATCGTGAAAGAAGAGAACACGGTTCGCCTTGGTTGGGAGCCTGGCACGATTGCGATGTGGGATAATCGGTCCACTCAGCATAAACCAGTAAACGACTTCTTTCCCATGCACAGATTGATGCAACGCATCACTCTGGCGGGGGAAGTGCCATACTAATAGTTCTCAGAGCTTTATCTTCTCTTCTGCCCACTCGAAGAATGCGATCTCTTCGGTCGACATTTTTGCCGTTCTCTGTTCTTTGAATATGATTATCGCCTTGAGCAAAGACTCCGCCATATTTGGAGCGCTTCTTTCCAGAACGTTAAAGGACTGTTTGACCTCAGATCTCAGGCCCATTTCAAGGAGAACTTTCGCGCGTTCTAACCAGGATTCATAGTGTTTTGGATTCAACTGCAAGGCGTAATTAAATGCACCGACAGATTTGCGGCTCTCCCCCAATTGCGCGTAAACCTTTCCGAGTAGGGAGAACGCGGCTAAGTTTTTTTGATCCGCTTTGGCGGATTTCCTGAGCTCCTTCTCTGCGTTTTTTAGTTCTCTCTCAGCGGCTCTCCTCTTTCCGTCCCCTATAAGCTCCATCGCTTTAGAATAGGCTCTGTTTCCTTTATTGAAATATTTCTTTGACTGCAAAGATTGTTCGTACCCGTCTCCAAAGGGCGCTTCTCCTTGCTCCATTTGAGATTTCGTAGCTGGGGCCGCAATAACAGAATGGGTCATCAGCAAACAGGTAACAAGGCCGCAGGCCTTCAGGGTACTTATGCGCATAGAACTTCTCCCAACTTCTTGGATCTAGTGTAGAGTTTCGCTATTCAGGAGTCTAATCGGGGTGTTTAAAATGTTTCGATCTATCTCGGTGATTTTCGCTGTCATTGGAGGTATCTCATGGAGCGCCATCACCTTTTCGGGCGTGCTAACGAACCAATCGTCAGATCCTCGCATCTCTCAATATCCAGCGGTGGAGGCAGTGATGCTGGAATATCTTCGGTCTTTCAATGCAAAAGATGTCCAGAGGTGGTCAAAGACAATGCTGTTCCCTCATATTCGAATAGCTAGCGGTGGAATCATCTTGTATCCGACAGCGTCTGATCTTGCGTCAAAAATCGATCTTCACCAATTTGCAAAGGATAACAATTGGAGTCGAAGCGAGTGGAAAACGCTAGATGTCATTCAGGCAAGTCCTGACAAGGTCCACGTGAAAGTAGAATTTACGAGATTTGACAAAACGGGTGAACCTTATGTCTCTTATAATTCCCTTTATGTGCTGCAGCGCGAAAAGAACGGCGATTGGGGCATTAGGGCTCGTTCCAGCTTTGCTCCGTGACCATAATTGCCAGGGCTGAGGATTATTCGTTTGGCTCGAACTCACTTGAGGACATTTGCATTCCTTTAGGCTACTTGATTTCATTTTGCGCTCAACATCATCTTTTAGCAGCTCACATTGAGGACACGTTCTCAGAAACTATCTCGAAGGCTCGCCTCCAAGATGGACAGGTAAGCGAGTTGTTTGTGTCCTTGGGCGCAGTGGTCGACGATTCTTGGTTTTCACCGACTGGCCAGACATTTTTAGCGAACGTTCTGGATTCCTATCCCTTTATTTTGGAGGAACTTTTTGGAGTCGAACAAATGAAAGACGATTGGGGGCACTATTATAAAGTTGCAAAAAAGTTAGGGCCGATTCTCTATCATAAGCCCTCATCAAACAGCGGGAAGGTGTTATCTAGTATCCGAAAAATGCTAGGCAGATTTTGGAAATAAACTACTCAAAACTCGAGGTCTACAAGCCGTCCTCAGAACATTTTTTTTCTTCGTTCGCAGATGCGTCAGTCGAAACCGAGAAAGCCGATTCGATTCTCCGTATGGTGAGCTCAGGTGGTGTGGCAGCGGGCTACTATTCGATGAAACAAAGAAATCAGCAGTTCGAGTTGCGGATGTTATATGTTCTTAGTGCATTCCGATGCAGAGGCATCGGCTCCTGGCTTCTAAAACACGCGATGGGCGTTGCTGAAACAAAAAGTGGTTCCCAGATTTATTGCCGCGGCGATGTGCCTCGAGGTTTTTTCCATAGAAACGCTTTTCGAGAAGACGAAGATCGCTGGGTTTTTGATTTCTATCCCGAGTAAGGTTCGATCCCGTCCTAACTATTTTTTTCATCTCTAGCGGCTGTCCCCAGGTAGCCGCCATGATGCCTCAGTCCATAGTCCGCTTTTGTCACCTTCTTTTGCTCCAAAAGCGCAAGTGCCAAGCTATCACTTATCGCTAGCATCACTGCCATTGAGGAACTCGGCGTAAGACCTAACGGACATGGCTCTTCTATCCTCCCCATATCCAGTACCAAGTCAGCGTGGTCTCTCAGGGATGAATCTGCATGTGAGGTTACGCCAATAATTTTCCTGACACCAAGACTGCGAGACATGGATAATATTTCAAGGACTTCCCTGCTCTTTCCACTAGTTGAAAAAGCAATTAAAAGATCGTTGTAGGAGACCATACCCAAGTCTCCGTGTGCCGCTTCGGCTGGATGGAGGAAGTCAGATGGTGTGGCGGTAGAGCAAAGCGTTGCTGAAAATTTCTTTGCAATGTGGCCAGCCTTTCCAATGCCCGTCGTGATGATTCTTCCCTGGCATTCCAGCATCAGCTCTACGGCCAGAGTGAAGTCAGCTGTTACGTTAATATTACTAATCGCTTCAGCCTCAGACTGCAGTACGAATTTTATTCGTTCCTGAATATTCACTGTCCCTCCAGAATGTTTATGAGCACTAGTTTTCAGTCTAATCCACTGAGAAATCTAATGGTATCCGCTTTGATCGCTGGTTCGCTTTCAACACTGACTCAACTAAACTTAGCTCTCCGGCAGGTTTGAGCACCGCTGGGCGCGTAAATGAGGAAAAAATATTGCCCATCATCCCGCAACCTTTGCAGTCTGTTTATCCACCCGAAACTGTTGAATCGAAAAACAGTGGCCCAACTCAATTGAAGTTCGCAAAAGAGCATGATGTTCGGGTAGAAAAATATGCGTTGGACTACTTGGGTAACCAGGATGTTGGTCTAATAAATTTATCGATAGAGGATGCGAGCACCGACTTAGCAACCGTTGCGATCTCTGAAGAATCTTATGAGCTCAGAGTGCTTGATAGCTCGATAGAAATATCGGCGGGAACAACCTGGGGGGCGATTAGGAGCTTAGCTACATTGTGGCAAGCCGCAAAGCAGGGAAGACTAAATTCTGGGTTATCGATACGCGATGAGCCTCGATTCTTGTGGCGAGGCTTGATGTTGGATGTGGCTCGACATTTTATTCCTTTAAAAACCTTGCGAGAAACCGTCGATCGCATGAGTTTGCTCAAACTTAACGTATTACATCTGCATCTGTCGGACGATCAAGGCTTCCGTTTTGGGTCGAAAAAATATCCTGAGGTGGTAAGCGAGGCCTTCTACAGTTTGCAGGAACTCAGGTCCTTAGCCAGATACTGCATGGATCGGGGTGTCAGACTTATTCCTGAGATCGATTTGCCTGGCCATGTGACTCACATTGTTGCTTCTCGCCCTGACCTTGCTCCAAAGGGGAGAGCGACGGACCGAACTCAGAAATTCGGCGTTCACAGAGCCTGCTTGGATCCCTCGAATGAAAACGTTTACATCTTCGTGAGGGAACTCATCGAGGAGCTGTCGGATGTATTTCCTGATCCCTTCATCCATCTTGGAGGAGATGAAGTAGAACCCTCTTGGTGGATCGACGATGCAAATATAAAAAGCTTTATGAAAAAAAACCGTCTCTCTAACTCGATTGATCTGCAAAATTATTTCTTTCGCAGGCTAGTTGAAATAGGAACGGCTCTAGGAAAAACCGTTATCGGATGGGACGAGGTCCTTCATTCGGAGATGCCAGGCTGCGTTGTGCAGAATTGGCGAGGTTGTACGACAAGAGACCGCGCGAGAGCTCTTGGTCGGGATTGCATTGTGTCCTCACCTTATTACCTCGATTTGAACTATCCATCTGATTTACATTACCAATTCGACCCCGAAGAGAACCAAAACACGATGCTCGAGCGAGAGGATAGCTTGCTGAATGATCCCAGGTTGGAGCACGTTGCCAGGGCTATGGAGTGGACTCATCAGTGGAGAGCAGGTGCTATATCACTGGAGGATGAGGAGGGGACGAGCATAATCGGGGCAGAGGCGTGTCTCTGGAGCGAACTGGTCGATGCCAATTGTCTATTCGCAAGGTTGTGGTCTCGACTGCCATGCCTTGCCGAGCGCTTTTGGTCTGCTCCGGATGTAAAAGATATCAGTGATTTTTACCGGCGACTCGATCGACTGATGGATGTGGGTGAGTTCAACGTGAGGCGATCTGTGCTTGATAAGCTTCGAGACAAAAAGCTTTCTCCTGAGCAATGCGAGGCGGCACTCTTTTCAGAACCGACAAAATGGTACAGCAGATTACTGGGGGCAGAAGCATTAGCAAGCAGGATAAGTGGTAGCGAAATGCCGATTTCTCGTCCCTATTCTGTCAGCACAAAATTAAATCGAATCGTAGATTTTCTGCCTTCGGAAAGCCTAGATGCTCTGCGATATAAAGAAACGAAAGATTTCAGCGAGTTGATAAAATTACTCAGTGTCGCGCTAGAGCACGATTGGCCAGAGGAAGAGATTCGGATGAGTACTGAGAAAAATCTAGAATCCGTAACCCTGCTCTCAAAATATATTGATGGAAATATAGAAAAAGAATCTGTGCTACTTCAGCTAAATCGGCTCTGTGTGCCGAACGGAGAGTACATTCCAGCTTTGCCTTTCGTACTGAAAAAAAGCATTTCAGAAAACAGATATGGCTGATAAAAATCTTGGTAGTGAGTTCAACATGGTCCAGCGTTTTTGGGGAAGAGATTATGTTTTTTCCGCACTCGGTGACGGCCATGTAAACGACACTTTCCTAGCAAGACAAAAAGGTGTGCCAGAGTTGGTGTTTCAGAGATTAAACGCAAACGTTTTTGAAAATGTTGTTTTATTGCAGCATCAGACCGCGCAGCTATTAACACATCTATCCAGAGATACGAACTTTTCCGAACGCTTTGTCGTGCCCGAAATAGTCCCAAGCCTCAACGGAGAAATGGTAGTGATGCACGAAGATTCGTACTGGCGTGCGTGGCGTTTTATAGAGGGTTCCGTTTGCGATGAAAGGCTTGAAAGTATCGAACAAGTTGAGACTGCCGCGGAAGCCTTCGGTTGTTTTCAACGGGCGTTAATTGATTTCCATCCTGAAAGTTGGCGACTACAAGTCCCCAATTTTCAATCGTTCGATTTTTATAGAGAGGAACTTCTCGCCTTTGGTAAAAGTAGCAAGAACCCATATGTTAAGGATTTGATCCTGGCAGCGGATCAGTGGGCTCACGAGGATTATTTTAAAAACGGAAAGCAATCCTATATACATGGAGACTGCAAGGTAACAAATTTATTGTTTGATGATTCATCCGATGTCGCTAAATCGATAATTGATTTGGATACCGTGCACCTGAGGTCTTGGACCTTGGACTTTGCTGATTTTGTCAGATCAGTTTGTTCAAGCAAAGGCGGGTTTAATCGTCTCTTCTACGTCTCAGCATTACGGGGCTTCTTGCGGGGAAAAGAAATCTCGCGAGAGGATCTTATGCTGTCAATGGACTCGCTGATAAGGGGGCCCATTGCTATCACATTAATGTTAGCGATTAGATTTGCCTCAGATCACTTGAGAGGGGATGTATATTTCAATGTCAAGGAACATGGCGAGAATCTGCAAAGATCGTTAGAGCAATACCGCCTTTTCAAAGAGTTCCAAGATTCACAATTGTGGATGTCAGAGGTTTTTGATCAGATGCGGACGGATTTAATTAAAGAATGACAAAGAGTCGCTCTCATGTTTTTTTGATGGGTTTGTATCCATCAAGTTTCAATCGACTGCAGATGGTGGTTGTGATTGTCGCGCAAATTTTCTTTTCCGGCTGCGCTGGTATACAGAATCCCCCGGAATTCGTCACTGGAGATATGCCAAACTATCCGGAGGCAGCTAAAGCTAACAGGACCAATGGCTGGGTTGACGTGGAGTATTTGATTTCACCTCAAGGAGAGACAAGCAGCATTTCGGTCATTGCGTCCAGTCCCTCGGGGGTCTTTGACGAGGCTGCTCTGGAAGCGGTTGCCACTTGGCGTTTTAGAGTGATCGGGATCGAGTCGGATCAGCTTCAAATGAAACGAATTAGTAGGCTGGTCTTCAAGTTAGAGGATTAGGACGAATTTGCCCTGAGTTTGATGAGATTTATGTTTTTTTAATGGCATAGATGCCGGTAAAAGAACTTGCAACATCGTCGTTCTTGAGGGTGACCGAGGTAGAGAGCTCAATCCTTGCCTTTTCGTTACTGACTAGATCTTCAGCGAAAGTCGTTTTATTGGGAAACGTGCACTCCACGAGAATCTCTTCTGTTACAGGCTTCGCGTAGTCGATAGAGCCTTTCGCAATGACAATAGACGCAGAGACTTTCAGCAGGCGAAGCTGAAGGTAAACCATACTCCATCCTGCTAGCGCCTGTATCGCGTAAAGACTTCCCGCAAAAGCTGTCCCGTGCACGTTGGTGTTGGGTTCCAAAGAAGCGGAGCACTTTAGAGTGCTTTCATCGAACTTGATGGCTCTCATTGACATGGCTTTTGATAGGGGTATTTTTTTATACCAGATCTCTTCCAGGTGCCTGCACGGTTCGATGAGTTTAGTCATTTTTTCTAACGGTTTTTGGATAGATTATTGATAAGTGTGAATCTGGTTGACAGTGATGTCTACGAAGTAATCGTGAGCGATAGAGTAGAGACAAAACTTGAAAATGGTCGAGTCAAAATGCGTGGAGAGAGTGTCTATCGAGTTCACATGTCGCAGGCTCAGTATCGAGAAATTTGTGGTGCGACAACGACCCATGAATGGGTATTGCTGAATGTATTTCAGTATTTGATTCAGGAAGAGCAATTTGCTGACTTGCCAACGAGTTTTGATTTGCAGGATTTGGAAAACAAACTGCCAGGCTTTTTAAGCGAGATTCGACGAAGGATCGGCCTCTCAGATTAGTGCTCTCGATTTGTTAGAAATTTACGGAGCCACTGTTAAGCTTCAAGCGGTAACCTAGGAAGGTCGGCATGAAAACTATTTTGAGGAATTTTTCGTTATCTCTGGCCTTATTAACCCCTCAGATCCAGGCAACTACTTCTATTCCGCAACTTGTTGAGGAAATTACGCCCAGTGTGATTGAGTGGCGCAGGGACATTCATCAGAATCCAGAGTTGTCTAATCGGGAGTACCGCACTTCCAGGGTAGTTGCGGAACACCTGCGTTCTCTTGGATTAGAAGTGAAAACTAATATCGCTAAAACAGGTGTTGTCGGGATTCTGCGAGGCTCAACCGATGGACCCGTTATAGCTCTGAGGGCAGATATGGATGCCTTGCCAGTAACGGAGAAAACTGGCCTCCCCTTCGCTTCAACGGTGATAGGCGAATATGAAGGCCGAGAAGTTGGTGTTATGCATGCCTGCGGCCATGATGCGCACGTTGCAATATTAATGGGTGTCGCCTCAGTTTTATCGCAGATTCAAAGTCGGTTGAATGGGACCGTGAAGTTTATTTTCCAACCAGCCGAAGAGGGTGCTCCCAAGGGTGAAGAGGGGGGCGCAAAATTAATGGTCGATGAGGGCGTCCTTAACGATCCCCCGGTCGATGCGATAGTGGGCCTTCATATCTCGCAGGGTGGACCAGCAGGGACTGCGAGCTATCGAACGCGCGGATTTATGGCAAGCGCTCAACGTTTCGACGTTCGGGTGGAGGGCAAGCAGACGCATGGGGCTCGACCCTGGTCTGGGATCGACCCAATTGTGGTATCCGCACAGATAATTAACGGCCTTCAGACAATTGTGAGCCGTCAGATCGATATAACCCAGCATCCTGCAGTAGTCACCGTTGGAACGATTTCTGCTGGTGTGAGGATGAACATCGTCCCAGATGAAGCAGTATTTTCTGGAACTATCCGCACCTTTGACTCTTCCGTGCGTAGGGAAGTCCACGCGAAAATAAGGTCGATTGTGGAAAATGTATCGGAATCAATGGGTGCAAAAGGTTTTGTCGAAATTGACCCTGGTGTACCCGTCACGTTCAATGACGTGGACCTTGCAGAATCGTTGGTTCCGTCCTTAGAGAGTGTTTATGGTCCGAGCAATGTGTTCCAGTCACCTCGTATTACGGGTGCCGAGGACTTCTCTTTTTTTCAAGAAGAAATACCTGGATTCTTTTTCTTTATTGGAGGAAGACCTGAGAGTATTTCACCAACCAACGCGATCCCTAATCACTCACCTTATTTTTCTATTGATGAGAGAGCTCTGCCTCCAGCGGTTCACGCTATGTCTCGCATCGCGCTAGATTTTTTATCCTCGAGTCGTTAGATCCGACTCCGCAGCTCCTTGTTCTTCTCTACAGGCCCCAGCATTCTTCGTCGTTTCCGAAAAGGACTGGGCCATCATAGCTTTTCTCAATGGCTTGTCTTGATAGACTTTCTCGTCCTCGAGTGCGGTTGGTTCTTCCCGCAAGAATCAGCATTCGGGCATCTGCCTGACTAGCTACTTTGCCCAGCTCTGAAGGCAGTGCATAAAGCTCTCTCAAGCGGCCTCGAGACACCTCTGGTATGGAGTGCTCGACGATTAGCGCGTCGGCGTTTTTAGCAAAATCCCTAATCACATCTTTATCGTTATTGAACGCCCCCGCGAAAACGATGGATTGTCCAGCAAGTTCGACTCTCCAGGCAATTGCGGGGATCTCACCATGGTTTATCGCTACGGCAGATAACTTAAAACTCGCTCTTCTAAACTTTGCCCAGATTCGGTTGCCAAGAGATGGCACCGACACCGCGCGGACTTTAAATTGATTCAGTTTTCTTTCGCTCAGAAGCCCGCTCAGACTCGGATAAACACCATTTGGGCCGGCGATTCTTTGGAGTAAATCTTCTGTGCCGGGAATAAAACTACCACCGCTATCTGGACCTAAAATGGTCAGCCAAGTTTTGCGATCGCCAGTGTCTCTAAAAGTTAAATATGCGGGTAAGTCGCTTGTTTGTTTCGCGGTGTTTTGAGTGAGCAAAATCGCTTCCAAATCTTCAAATTTGGCGCCGGATTGGTCGAAAGCGACCGAGGAACCGGCGCCGGCGTCGACTAGTGCTATGGCCCGGTTATCCCGCCAGATAAGAAAACTAGGTGAGCGCTGATTGTCGTTAAGTTCACCGCCTCCCGCCCCCAAGATTTCGACCCAAATGCCCGTGTCACCGCAATGTCGGCTCTCTCCAAAGGTCAAGGAACTTAAGACCGTTAAAAGGATCAGCGACATCTTGGCGGGCCATTTGTTAAACCTCGGCAAGTTGATCAATCTCACGAATAATCTCATCACTGTCGACCTCATCTGGCATTCTCCAGTCTCCTCGCGGGGAGAGGCTTACGGTGCCTATTTTGGGTCCAGGAGGCAATGTAGTTCTTTTGAACTGTTGGCCCATAAACCTCTGAAAGAACACTTTCATCCATTTTAGGATTTCGAGTTCTGTATAAATATTTGAGAAGGCTATGCGGCATAGTTGGAAAATTCTAGTGGGAGTGCTGCCGTTTCTCACAAAGTGAAAGAGAAAGAAATCATGAAGTTCGTAGGGACCGACAATGGCCTCTGTCTCTTGATTAATTTGATCACCTTCGTTCTTCAATAACTCTGGGCTTATTGGTGTATCAAGAACATCTCTTAACGTCTCGCTTATCGCAGGATTTTCCCGCGTAACGCTATCGGCGTAGCAACTAATTATGAATTTCACAAGCGTCTTCGGCACTCCCACATTAACGTTATAGCCAGAGATATGGTCGGCATTGAATGTGCACCAGCCCAAAGCCAGTTCGCTCAGATCGCCTGTCCCAACGACTATCCCACCCATTTTATTTGCGAGGTTAAAAAGTAATTTAGTTCTTTCTCTTGCTTGGGCATTTTCATAGACGGTGTCGTTACCAATTTCGTGCCGCAAGCTTGAAAGGTGGGCTTCAACCGCCGAATCGATGGAAATTATTTCTGGCTTTACGCCAAATAATTCTCCTAGTTTTATCGCATTATTTTTTGTCCTGTCAGTGGTCCCGGGTCCTGGCATCGTTACGGGATAGATGAAGTCGTTAGTTTTCTCCAGCTTTTTCGTCGCCATAATCGAGACAATAAAAGCAAGCGTAGAGTCAAGGCCTCCCGATATACCAATGACGAGGCACTTCGAGTTGCTCGCCAAAACTCTCCTTGCTAAGCCAGAGCTTTGGATATCCAATATTTCAAAAGCTCGTTCATTAAGCTCTATTGAGTCTTTTGGTACGAATGGATGCTTTGACACAATTCTGTTTAGCTTCTCAATTGGTGGGCGTGCGGCCTGACATGTTCTCAACGAAAAGCGTTTTACAGGGTTCTCAAAAAAAGTCTTATTTTGGCGTCGGTCGTGTTTTATCTTGTTAATGTCGAGATCAGTCATGAGGGCTGCAGGGGACCCAGAAAGGCGTGCGCTTTCTGCGATGATTTCACCACACTCTGCGATCAGGCAGTGTCCACCAAAAACAATATCTTTTGTCGACTCCGAGACATTTGAGCTGCAGTAGACGTAGGCTCCGATATTCTTAGCGCTTGCCATTTTCACTAAGTCTCTTCGATACCGAGCCTTGTTTACAAGCTCATTGCTCGCGGATAGGTTTAGGACTACGTGCGCGCCAGCAATACTCGCTCGTGAACTCGGTGGCGTTGGCGCCCAAAGATCCTCGCAGATCTCAGCTGCGATCAACGTTCCTGATAAGTCAAACAAAATGTCGGTCCGCACGGGGAAGGTGCCAAAAATAGGGTCATTCTCGACTTCATTGATCTCTCCGCCAGGCGAAAACCATCTTTTTTCATAGAATTCTTGATAATTTGGTAGAAAGCTTTTGGGGACGAGTCCGAGCAGTCGATTTTCGCTGATTACCGCTGCACAGTTTATGAGTCTGCCGTCGCGCAATAGCCATGGTGTCCCTACGACCAAAAAAGGCACCGATGATTTTGAGACAAGGGTGGCGAGGCAATCTCGACAAGCTGCGAGCAATCCATCCGAGAGAAAAAGATCCTCGGCGGTGTAACCGCTCAGACAAAGTTCGGGGAATAATGCTATGGACACGTTTTCCTTCTGAAGTTTAGAGATCTGTTCAAGGATCGCCGCCGCATTCTTGGTGGGCTCAGCAATAGCCGGCTCGAACGGGATCGCAGCCACCCGCAAATATCCAAGTTCAGAGAAATTCGTACCAATCATTGGCTCATTTTAGCTGGAAAATGTCAGGTTAGTCGCTGATTTGGGACGCAAATTAGATATTCTGTTTTTAATTTGTCTCAAAAAGTTCGGGCATAGCGAAAGATTTGAGCTGAATGTACACTTGTGACGCAAGGGGAAAGATCATGTATAGGGGGAAAGATGAATTTTGAATTCTCAGAAGAACAAGAGTTGTTAAGGGAGCAAGCGCGGGGTTTCCTGGCGGATAATTGCGCCCCGAGCGTCGTGAGAGGTGTTTTGGATTCACAGGGTGACTACGATGCAGACCTGTGGAAGAAAGTAGCGGAAATGGGTTGGACCTCTACAGTGATCCCAGAAGAATTTGGCGGTCTCGGACTATCTTATTTAGAGTTGGTGGTAGTTGCTGAGGAGCTGGGACGAGCGGTGGCTCCTATACCTTTTAGCTCATCGGTTTATCTCGCAACTGAGGCGATATTGGCAAACGGATCTGTTGAACAGAAAGAGAAGTGGCTGCCAAAGTTAGCTTCGGGAGAAGTTGTTGGTACCTTCGCTTTAGCAGAGGGTAGCGGACGCCCCTCGGCGGAGTCGTTGAATACAAGATTTGAGGCGGGAAAGTTGACCGGCAAAAAGCTACCAGTCCCTGATGGAAATATTGCCGACTTTGCAGTGATCGTTACAAAAAGTGATACGGGTGATGGCGCCTCTCTCGCTTTAGTTGAGTTGAATCAGGAAGCTGTCATCAGGAGCTCGGTTCGAACCTTGGATTTTTCTAGAGGTCACGCCAGCATTGAGTTTAAGGGAGCGGAGGCGGAAATTTTGGGTGCCGATGGCTCGGGCTGGTCCGCGATGGAATCTTTAATGGATCGCGCTGCAGTCATGTTTGCTTGGGAGCAGGTCGGAATTGCTGATGCTGCTCTTGAGCAGGCCAGAGACTACGCGATGGGGCGTTATGCTTTTGGCCGGGCGATAGCGTCTTATCAAGCGATTAAGCACAAGCTGGCTGACATGTACGTAAAGAATACGTTGGCAAGGAGCAACTGCTATTACGGTGCATGGGCGCTTAATTCTGATAGTTCTGAGCTTGGTTTGGCAGCGGCGACAGCTAGGGTTGGTGCTATTCAAGCATCTGTGAATGCGGCGCAGGAGAATGTACAGACACACGGCGGGATGGGTTTTACTTGGGAATTTGATTGTCAATTCTTTTACAGGAGAGCGAAGCTGTTGAGCGTTAACATCGGCAGCGAGGGATTTTGGCAGGACAAACTCATAACCGCTTACGAACAATCGAACGTAGCTTAAATTAGGAGACACAAGATGGATTTTGCAGACACACAAGAAGAAGCAGCCTTCAGGCAGGAAGCGGCGGATTGGCTAAAAGCGAATGCACCCTCCAAACAAGATTTAGAGGGCATGGATGAGATTGAAGCAGCAAAGTTTTGGCAGAAGAAGAAGTACGACGCTGGTTGGGCATGTATTACCTGGAACAAAGAGTTTGGGGGTAGAGGGGCTACCGCGATTCAGTCGGTAATATGGAATCAGGAAGAGTCGAAATATGACGTTCCGCAAGGCGTTTTTCAGATAGGACAGGGAATGGCGGCACCTACTCTGATGACTTGGGGGCAGCCAGAGCATCATGAACGATATCTTCCAAAGTTAGCGAGTGGTGAGGAGATTTGGTGTCAATTATTCTCTGAGCCTGCTGGCGGTTCCGACCTCGCTGCACTTCGTACCAAAGCAGAGAAAGAAGGTGATGATTGGATAATAAATGGCC
The DNA here is from genome assembly GCA_902631405.1 of K189A clade bacterium. Taxonomy (GTDB): domain Bacteria; phylum Pseudomonadota; class Gammaproteobacteria; order Pseudomonadales; family Azotimanducaceae; genus UBA4421. The sequence goes on from CACOYI010000016.1 coordinate 15,096, forward strand.
AGAAGATTTGGACATCAGGAGCGCACTATTCTGATTACGGAATTCTGGTTGTGCGGACTGACCCAAATGTGGCAAAACACAAGGGTCTAAGCTATTTCTTCTTAGATATGAAGTCGCCTGGTGTTGAGATAAAGCCGATAAAGCAGTTGACTGGTGGTGCTGGCTTTAATGAAGTCTACTTCACAGATGTTCGTATACCTGACTCTCAGAGGTTGGGTGAAGTAGGCCAAGGCTGGCAGGTAGCGTTAACCACCTTGATGAATGAAAGAGCAGCAATTGGCGGCGGGGGTGGTGGTGTCAATGTAGACCTCGCTTACAAGATAGCTAGTGAAGTAATGATCGACGGTAAAACCGCAACACAGGATAGCGCGGTAAGAGCGAAGCTAGCGAACTGGTATGTGCAGGAGTCAGGCTTGAAGTTCACCGGTTATCGTTCCATGACGGCGCTTTCGAAAGGGACGACTCCGGGACCCGAAAACTCGATAGGAAAGCTAGTCGGCGCCCCCAAAAATCAGGAGATGGCCTCATTTTGCATGGACCTGATGGAGATGAATGGAGCAATCTGGGATGAGGAGCTCTCGAAAGAGGCGGGTTTAGTTCAGATGTCTTATATGGGCTCTCCGGGTCTGAGAATTGCCGGAGGAACAGATGAAATAATGGCGAATATAATAGCCGAGAGAGTTCTTGGCCTCCCACAGGAGCCACGGATGGATAAAGGAATGCCCTTTACTGACGTCCCTACGGGAGGGGGCAGTTAGTCGGGCTACGACATCATAGAGAGTTGATCTCCCAGGGAAATGTTCCCTGGGGTCTCAACCGAAGCATATACGCCGAGATTCCCATTATTGTGTTTGACTAAGCTGCGCATGATCATGGGGTCCTTTGGAAGGTCGTCGAAACCGTGCGTAGTCATTACACAACGAGGGCATGTAATCTCGAATTTGAGAATAGCGGAGCCCAGGCGGCCACGTTGCCCAACCAGCTTCTCCTCTGGGAATCCTTCCTCCTCCGTCTCTAGAAGGATATTTGGTCTAAATCGTCTGATATCAAACTTTCTTTCGTCATCAAGCGCGCTAAAAGTTCTCAGGCTTGCTCTGGTCATGATGAGAAGGGGATAAGCGTCAAAATAAGTACCGGGAGGGGATTCATAAGTAGCGAGTTCTTTGGGAAAAACCGACAGGTCAGGTAGAGACTCATCCTCGGTTCTCGCGAATAACTCTCTCAGGTGTCGCATAGGCGAGAGACCTTCCGGAAGAGCACCACGTTTGTAATGATCTAACATTTCCTTTGGCAGAAGTGGCCATAGGCTAACTGGGGAATCAATATGTGCTGATAGCACGCTATTTACTTCTGGATCATTTGATTTTACCTCGATCCCGTCTTTAATTTTTATGACCACATCCGGAGAGAGTCTTTCTCTTGTGGGTTCTGTCTCGAGCCTTGCATGCATACCCATAAGTTGCGGAAAGCGCTTGCCACCTTTGATGCCCCCTCGAACCTCGTCCTTGAGGGTCCAACATCTGTCGCCGGGAATGCCGTTCTCCGAAAGAAATGTTGTCTGCATGTCGTCTCCACCCATACTTTTCACCGGGTAACGAAATATTTTTTCTATTTTAAACATGTATATATCCCCTCTCGTCTGATGATGTTTTTTATCGAATTTACAGTCTGAAACTGTCGAACACCTTAAGCTTCCGCTTTTGCCTTACTTCCGCTGAATCTTTTATTCAGACTCAACGAGTGAAAGCACGCTGGGAAGCACAATATCTGCTCCAGCTGCCTCTAGCTGATCGAGCGTGTTGCTTCCGGTGAGTACTCCGACACACTTAAGTCCGACCGATTTACCCACTTCCATATCTAGAAGTCCATCTCCAACCATTAAAGCACTTGCTGGCTCAACTCCGAGAGTTTCAAGGTTGATTTTGACATGCCTTTGGTCAGGTTTGAGATAATCTACATCGTCTCTTGCATGAATAGCATCAGTAAGGGTCTCTATACCAGGAAAAGTTTTTAATACTGCCTCTCGACAATTTCTAGTCACGATGCCGATTTTGAAACCGTCACTTCTGAGCGATGCCAACATTTCGGTGACCCCATTGAATGGCATGTTTTGTCCTGCTTCTTCGAGCTCTATATCCAGGATTAATTTCTCTGCAGTTTCTCGATAATGCCTGATCTTCGTTGACTCTGTGTTCTTCTCTATTAAGAAAGCTTCTGTTCTGTCGATAATTTCAACGATATAGAGAGGTTCAAGCAAATCCTCAGGTACTCCAAAGGTAAGGCTGTATTCGAGCACTCGTCTGCGCATCTCGGGCAGATCAAGGTTTGGCGCTAAAGTGCCATCGAAGTCAAAAACAATAGCACTCTGCCCCTCCAACAGCGGCCCTTTCTGGACTTTTGACTTGCTCCTTTCTTGTCGTCCAGCGAGTCGGAGCTCTCTGGTCGCGTCTATCTCTTTTCTGAAGGACGTGAATAGGTTGAAAAGGAGGATGGCCGACGAAACGATTATCAAGGATAGGTAGCCGTATGATCGATACCATAGATCTGACTCGCCATCTAAATTTAGAAGAGAAAGTGTTAAAACAGCTAAAGCCACGGCGTTAGATGATCCCGTTACGAGGTAGCCCCCTAAGCCGATCAGGATAGGCAGCCAGAATTGGTGCCAGACGGATGCTTGGCTTGGGTCAAGAGCAAATACCGCGCCCAAGATGATGAAGCAACCAACAAACTGCTGGGCCGTTTTACTCACATCAGGACCTCCAATTGCCCACCATCAACCTTGATGTTCTGGCCATGAATAGATCGTGAATAGTCACTGCAAAGAAAAGCCACGATGGCGGCAATCTCCTCTCTTGTCGTGATTTTTCTGGTAGGGAGGTGTTTGGCTGCTGCCGATTCGACACTCTCCCAATCCTCACTCTCGCCGGATTTTTTTGCTTTTTTTAGCAAGGAGTCTTTGACCTCGTCTGTGAGAATCATGCCGGGCGATATGAGATTGACCCGTACGCCCGTTCCCGACATCTTTTTTGCGAGGCTCATTGTCATGGTTGCGAGAGCTCCCTTTGCGGAATAATAGGCGGGCATGATTGAGTTGGGACGAGATGTTCCAATCGTGCCTATATTAATAATTCTGCCGACGGTTTGGTTTAGTAAGTCAGGTAATAGCCCCTGCGTTATTCTTTGTGCGGACAGCACATTCTTTTCATAAGCCTCTAGCCAATCTTTACTGTTGCTTGCCTCCCAAGATCCCGAATCAGCTCCACCATAATTATTGATCAGGATGCTTACTCCACGATTTGAACATTGGTTCAACAATTCGTCGCATCCGTCTTGGCTATCAATATTCCCCGAAACAGGCATTCCAGCGCCCAGCATTGAGACGGCAGAGTTGGCTTGATCAATATTCAGGCCGTGCACGAATACGTTCACTCCTTCATCAATGAGGGTCTTTGCGATGATCAGTCCCGTGCCTCGATAAGAGCCCGTCACAAGGGCCGTCTTGTCGGATAATTTCAATTCCATTTTGTCAGATTCTCTCAACACCCCAATTTTCGACAAAGTAACCGATCGTGCGGCAAAATTCCTCTATGGCAGAATAAAGAGATGGAACCTCTCACTCTTCTTTTCCTGCTAATGGCAGTTTTATTTGGCAGCTATATTCAAACTGTCACGGGGTTTGCTATGGGTATGATCATCATAGCTACAGTAGGAGGTTTGGGTCTATTGCAACTTTCCGTACTAGCTATTTTGGTCAGTCTGCTCACAAGTGTTAATTCACTACTATCCCTGAGAGGTAACTGGTCCCTCATTGATGTTCGTTTTCTTTTCTTCCTAGCATTGGGGCAATTTCCAGCGATTGTTTTCGGTATTGGACTCCTTAATTTCCTCGAATCGAATGAGGTTTGGATCCTCAAGGTTATTCTGGGATCCTTCCTTGTTTTGGGAGGACTCCTTTCTTTTATCAACCCACGCCCACTCAAGCGGATCTCAGGTAGATTAACGGTTTTCCTCGCAGGCATATTGGGGGGAACGCTGGGCGGACTTTTTTCAGCAAGTGGACCGGTTTTAGGTCTTTTTGCTTACAGTCAACCTATGCCTTTAGCTCAGATAAGGGCAACTTTGTTGGCCAGTTTTTTGTTTACCACGACTGCCAGGACGGCGGTCGTTTCTTTTCAAGGTTCGATAAAACCTGAAATACTAATGCTTTTTTTCCTAGCGCTGCCGATCGTTTTACTGGGTACATTTTTGGGCAAGAGGATACTCCCTCCAGTCTCTGAATCGACCACTCGACGATTTGCATTTAGCATCATATTGATGATTGGCTTTTGGACCGTACTCGAGACCATTCTCTGAGTTAAATGTCTAGTAGCGAGATACATCCAGAACATAGGAAGATTGAGCTAAAAGATGTCGAATACGAATTTAGAAAAACTTGAAACCATTGGACCGTTCGATGATGCCGATGTTCCCGCGGTGTTGAGTAGAATTTCCAACTCAGATGAATTCTTGTCTATTGTCTCAGGTTGGGCGGTCCCACCAATTCTCAGAAAAATGTTCCTGGGGAATTTTATTGCCAAAAGGTATATGCAAAGAGCTTTTCGCTCGGTATCAGATATAGCGGGATTTCAGAATCTGGTGGCAGAGTATTTGAGAACATTAATTACCAACTCCTGTGGTGAGTTGACTTTTAATGGTTTGGATCAAATTCAAGCCGGTCGAAATTATCTTTTTATATCCAACCATCGAGACATTGTTCTTGATTCCAGCTTAATTAATTACTTAATCAGAGAGTCGGGCAGCAATACTTGTCGTATAGCTGTCGGAGATAATCTCTTGGGAAATCAGTTGGCCTCAGATTTAATGCGTTTGAATAAGAGCTTTTTTATCAGGCGAGATGCGACGAATAGGCGTGATTGGTATAGGTCTTTAGAAATGACCAGTAGTTATATTCGAGACTCTATAGAGAATCAGTGTTCTGTATGGATTGCCCAACGCCAGGGAAGAGCCAAAGACGGATTTGACCGCACGGAAATAGCGCTATTAAAAATGCTTATGCTGGCGTTCAAAAAAGAATCAGCGCCTCTGCAATCTTTCCTTGAGAAAATAGATCTGATCCCGGTTTCGATATCCTATGAATTAGATCCCTGTGCGGTCAGGAAGGCTCGAGAGCTCAGACTGATAGACGATTCAGGCTCCTACGAGAAAGCCGAGGATGAGGATTTGAATAGTATGATTCAGGGACTGGTTGGTTATAAAGGTCGAGTACATATAGAGTTTAGTCGAATTGATCGACAAGAGGTAGATTCAATAGAGAAATTGGGAGAGGTTCTTGACCGAGCTATAGTTGGGGGTCTCAGGGTGTTTGAGATTAACGAGTTCGCGGATAGTTTTTTGAGAGGAGAATCTCAATCCATGGTCTTCGATTGTGGAGAACAACTTAAAGAGCAAATGGATGAATGTTCTCCTTTGGAGCAGGAATATCTTCTCAAACAGTACGCCAATGTTTGTGCCAATAAGCGTGAGCTAGGTCTGACTGGCTATGAGTAATATAGGCTTGGCTCATCCATTTTAGAAAGTTGTTCTTTCAACTCTAGGATATGGTTAGACCAATAATTGTGGGTATCGAAAGTTGGAAAAGCTCTAGGAAAAGCTGGGTCTATCCATCTATTGGCAATCCACGCAGCGTGTTTAATCATCCGCAGTGCCCTCAGTGGCTCGACAAGGCTTAAGCTACTTTCGTCAAAAAATGAAAATGTCCGGTATGCCTCGATCATAATTTTGGCTTGCTGAAGTTGTGCGGCAAAGTCCCCGTTAAGGAGCATCCAGAGATCTTGGATTGGGGGCCCCATCAAGCAATCGTCAAAATCGATAAAATGAGGAATTTCATTTCTCCACAAAATGTTACCCATATGACAATCGCCGTGAATCCGTATCATCGGAACATCTTTCATGGCGTGATCTGCACGCACCAGAAGCTCCTCAGAAATTGAGGCATACGGAGCCTCCAGCTCAGGTGGGAGAAAGCCGGCCTCCAAGACAGTAGTACGGTTTTTCCATCCAAATTCTTCTACGGTAAGTTGTTGGCGATCAGTGAAGTTCCGCTGAGAACCCTCAGCGTGGAGCCTCCCGATCGTTCGACACAGGACACGAAGAGTATCCTCGTCTTCAATGTTTGGAGGGTGCCCACCTTTTCGCTCAAAGATCGCGAATCTGTATCCATTGTGTTCCCGCAACGTATCTCGATTCTGGGCGTTCTCCGATAAGTTTAAGGGAGGCACCACTGAGAGTTCGGCATCCAATAACTCGAGAGTGAATGCGTGTTCCTCCAAAATCGCACGCTCGGACCATCGGTCAGGCCGATAAAACTTAGCAATGACGAAGTCGCCGTTCTCTAGTGCGATTTGATAGACTCTGTTCTCGTAACTATTAAGTGGAATTAATCCGCCAGTTGGCTCAAAGCCGACTGCCTCAATCGAGTCTAGAATTACTTCAGGTGTCAATTGTTCGTAGGGCGTGTCTCGATGCATAAGGGGATTATGCAACAAAGTCGCGCTAACTGGCTTATCCGAATCTATATCTCGCGGGTGTGCCGGCAGACCTTTTCAGGCATGGATTTTTGATAGTTAGGTTCTGTCCAAGCAAATCCATGGAGCTGGTTATCTTTCAGAGTTAAGATTTAGAGGCCTGTCAGGGGGTGCGAATTGGAATATAAAGTAAACAACGAAGAAATGAGGTATCTGGTCAAAGATGTCTTCGACTTAGAGACCCAATGGAAAGACATAGATAGGTTTTCGGAATTGTCTACCGACGACGCATTAGCTATTTTGTCAGAAAGTGGACGCATCGCCTCCGAGGTAATGGCTCCCCTCAATTTTTCCGGAGATACTGAAGGGTGCAGGTTGGAGAATGGTATCGTTAAGGTGCCCTCTGGATTCCAAGAAGCCTTCAAGCTCATTACGGAAGGGGGGTGGCTAGGTTTCTCGGGGAATCCAGAATTTGACGGTCAAGGCATGCCGAAGAGTCTTGGTTGTTTAGTGGAGGAAATGTTTTGGGCTGCCAACACAAGCCTCTATCTGTACGGAACGCTCACGGTTGGAGCGGCGATGTGTATAGAGGAGCATGGCACACCGGAGCAGAAGAATCTTTACCTGCCGCGCCTCTACTCTGGAAAATGGACGGGTGCGATGGCGCTGACCGAGTCTCATGCCGGTACTGATTTGGGAATCATGCGAACCAAAGCGCTGGAACAGTCAGACGGCACTTACTCTATTTCTGGCCAGAAGATCTTCATTACAAGCGGAGAACATGAGCTAGCTGAAAATATTGTTCATCTGACATTGGCTCGACTTCCAGACGCCCCCGCCGGGAGTAAGGGTATCTCTTTATTCATAGTCCCGAAGTACTTGCCTAGAGACGATGGCTCCCCGGGTGATCGAAATAATTGGTTCAGTAGTTCTTTAGAGAGCAAGATGGGCGTCAAGGGGAGTGCGACGTCGGTTATAAACTATGATGGTGCGACAGGTTTCTTGCTTGGCTCGGAAAATGGCGGTCTACTCTCAATGTTCACCATGATGAATTATGAGAGGCTGAGTGTCGGACTTCAGGGGCTGGGAGCGATTGATGTCGCATATCAACTCTCGGCAGCCTATGCCAAAGACCGCGTTCAAGGCCGCTCGCCATCGGGACCCAAAAATCCGGAGGAAGTGGCTGACTCTTTGTTGGTGCATCCGGATGTGAGAAGGATGTTGCTCACTCAAAGAGCCTATGCCGAAGCCTGTAGAGCATTTGGGGTATATGTTGGCCATCAATTAGATCGAGCTACTCACTTAAAAGATCAAAAATCGAAGAGAATAAGCGAGCTGCTAACGCCTGTTGTAAAGGCGTTTTTTACCGATAAGGGTTTCGAGTGTGCGGTGATGGGACAACAAGTGTTGGGCGGACACGGCTACATAAAAGACTGGGGTCTAGAACAGATTGTCAGAGATGCACGTATTGGTCAGATTTATGAAGGGACAAATGGCGTTCAAGCCAACGACCTGGTTTCCAGAAAAATAGTTCGGGACGGCGGTGTAACCATGAGAGAATTCATCGCCGAAATGCGTTCTGCGGATTTGTCCTCAGATTATGAGCAAAACTTTTCCGAACAGTGCGATCTTCTGCTGGACTTGACTGATCATATAGTTAACCAAGCCGAGCAGGATCCGGAGTTTCCTGGTTCTATTTCGGTGGACTATCTCGATTTGGTTGGGCACGTGGTTTGTGCCTGGTGTTGGGCTCTGATGGCATCTAATGCCAGCGGCGACGATTTTGGAAGAGCAAAAACGATAACGGCCAAATTCTTTTATGAACGACTTTTACCCCGGTCTTTAGGATTGGCTGAGAACATACGCGCGACAAGCAATGTTGCGATGCAAATGCCGGCAGAACTGTTTTAAGAGCCTATTTCCCTCGCGGGAAAGACCACGGGTGAGATGCGGATAGGCCACCATCAACTGGCAAGGCCTGGCCGTTGATATAGGAAGCTTTATCGCTCAAAAGAAAACAGGCTGCCTCACCAATTTCCTCAGGGTTGCCGTATCTTTTGCTAGGGTTGATTTGTCCGATCCTGTCTTCTCTACCCCTTTCTCTGGCCGAATCGAAAACCGGCTTGGTCATGCCGGTTTCAATTAAACCAGGGCAAATGGCGTTTATCCTCACCCCAGTGCCATAAAGCTGATAGGCTGTTGTTTGCACAATACTAATTACCCCAGCTTTGCTCGCAGAATAGTCAACTCCCCCCGCATTGGCCCTCATTCCTGCGACGGATGCTGTACAAACGATTGAACCTTGACCTTGAGCAATAAAATGAGGCGCGCTGTGCTTAACAGCTAAAAATACGCCGATGGTGTTTATGGATAGCGTTCTATTCCAATCGTCGACAGTGAGTTCTAACACTGGTTTTCCGGCCCCTGGAACGCCAGCATTGGCGTAGATACCGTCTACTCTTCCAAACGACTTTATGCAGTCGTTGATGAAAGCAGCCACCTCCTCCTCATTGCTAATATCGGCCACAACAGCCTTCGATCTGTTCTTATTATCTGAAAGTTGAGCCACGGTATCTAATACAGAATCGTTGAGATCCACAGCGACCACATTAGAGCCATAATTGAAGGCTAGCTCGACCGTTTTCCGACCAATCCCGCTTCCAGCCCCTGTTACCACAATAGTTTTTCCTTCTAGCATTACGCCCTCCTTGATCTCAGGTTTATCTAAGTGTGTCTAACGCAAAATCTAATAGATCGATCTTGAAGTCCTCGTTCCTAGTGAGTGGAAGTTGGGCTACGCCGAGTAATCTTCGGATTATTTCAAAACTACGAAACGCGCTTACCAGAGAATCGTCAAAATAGCGGGGTTTATTATAGTTTTGCAAAGCTTCCCCTATCTCTGAAAGATCTTGACTCTTTATGAACATATGAGCTTCAAGGATTCCAAGGTCGAATTCACCGCGACCACGGAAACTGAACTCGGTATCGATGATGACGGGCCCCCTCTCTTTCGTTCTCATCCAACTGCCTGGGTGAAAGTCTCCATGGATAAGGCTAAGCATCTGGTCAGAAAGATAAATCTCGCCAAGATCTTTGGCAGCTTTTTGAACCGTGTTGAGCTCGCGGATTTGCCTGGCCTTTTTTTTGAGAGAACCCGCGAGTGAAACGCCGTTATCCTTCTGGAGGGGAATGACGAAGATATGCTCATGGTTGAGCTTGCGCATTTCCAAATTGGGGTATTTACCTAACGCATCTGACTCAATGTTATGAAGGGCCGACAGCCAGCTAACGATTTTCGTTTTTTCATCCGCCGTGAGTGATCTGTGGTTATCAGACCACAGGAACGAGAAATCTTCAGCATCGTCAATGTACTCTAACGCCAGAATTTTGTTGTGTTCGTCGTAGCCCAGAAGGTTGGGAGTCGTTGATTTCAGTGCCTGATGAGTCTGCACCTCTGCGTAAAAGAATGCCTCTTGCTTTAGCCGATCAGCGGGAGCAGGTATAGAAGGGTATTTTTTGACAAATGGAAAAGCCTGTTTGAGCAGTAAAGAAGCACCATCGCTTAACAGGGCCCTTTTAACCGTATTCATGTTTCCATCCCCCGCTGGCGTTATATTAGTAATCTCTGTGTTGGGGGAAACCCACCCTTGATTCTTGCAGAAATCGGAGATCGGTTTGGTGGTGTCTTTGTCTAGATTGATCTTCTGAAGCGCCATCTCGGCTATTTGTTTTTTTTCAATTTGTCTTCAACTTTTTGGCGGAGTCCATCAAAGCTACCGTTACTCATCACAACGATATGTCTTTTTTTATCACCGGCCGATTGAGGTAGCCCCAATATGTATTCAACTAGCTTGTCCACCTGATCGAATATTTGTGTATCGACGACAGGATCCTTGGTCAGTTCGTTAAGATCCCAAGACATCCTGCCGTTATTGAAGAATATGGCTTTGTCAGATGCCGATACGCTTGTTTTCAACTCGTGGCGCAAGGTGCCAAGCGACATGGTGTGCGTTCTCGGCTCCACTATCGCGATGATCTCTTCTGAGCTGACCTGGTCTCTCAGGCCCTGCAGGGTCGTCCGTATCGCGGTGGGGTGGTGCGCGAAATCGTCATAGATAGCGAGATGGTCGTCCTCGAAAAAAATCTCTAGCCGCCTTTTAACTCCTCGAAACTCCTTAAGCGCCTCTATGGCAAGCATGGGAGGAACCCCTGCGTGTCGAGCTGCTGCGATTGCGTTCAACGCGTTAGATCGATTGTGCTCGCCCGAGTTGTTCATCTCTAGGCGACCAATAACTGAGTCGTTCAACTCGACATCGAAGTAATTTGTTGATTTTTCTACTTCAGTCGCGGACCAGAGATCATTAGTCTCGAGAGTTGTGATTTTTTTTGGTGGTCTGTTACCGACTCGACTTATATTAGTCCAAACCCCTGTCTCTAATAAATCATCGATTTCTGGGCTGTTAGCTGGAGCAACGATTAAGCCATTACCCGGCATCGTTCGCAGTAAGAGATGGAATTGGTTTTTTATTTCTGTAATGTCCTTAAAGATATCCGCGTGGTCGAACTCAAGATTGTTTATCACTAAAGTTCGGGGACGATAGTGGACGAATTTCGATCGTCTATCGAAATAGCTGGTGTCGTATTCATCTGCCTCGACAACGAAAAAAGGATCGCTTCCCAGTCTACTGGATACCCCAAAATTTAAAGGAGCCCCACCGATAAGAAAGCCAGGGTTAAGACCTGATTTCTCGAGTATCCAAACAAGCATTGAGGCAGTTGTTGTTTTCCCATGTGTTCCTGAGACCGCGAGGACCCATTTATCCCTAAGAATCGTCTCTCCAAGCCATTCGGCGCCCGACACGTAGTTTAGGCCCCTCTCTAAAATATATTCGATCGCCTGATTGCCTCTGGGAAGGCCGGAATTACCAATTATTATTTGCTCAGGAGCGGGGTCTAGCTGTTGTTCCTCAAAGCCCTCAAAAACTTCTATTCCGGCTGTAGCAAGTAGATCTGACATCGGTGGGTATAACTGATCATCGCTGCCACTGACCTGAAAACCGAGTTCTTTCGCTAACATAGCGAGACTTCCAATCAGTGTGCCGCCGATACCAAGGAAATAGAGCTTTTTGCTCATAAATAGTCGTCTGAAAGCTGAGTGCGAAATTGTCGCACAAAACTTCAAGATCTAGGAGAATCCTTAAGTTCGAAGTGGATGTTGTAGAAGGTGGAAAATGTCAAAACCGAATGCGTTTTATGCTCAATCTGGCGGTGTCACGTCAGTTATAAATGCCAGTGCCTGTGGAGTAATAGAGTCTATAAGAGAAAATAGGAGTACTTTTGGAAAGCTTCTTGCGGGAGCTAATGGAATTTTGGGAGCGTTGAACGAGGAATTGATTGATACCTCGTTAGAGACTAAAGCAGCGATCGCGAACCTCCGTTACACCCCGGGTGGTGCGTTCGGATCCTGCCGCTACAAGCTTAAGTCTTTCGAGGAAAATGAGCGCGAATATAGAAGACTTATAGACGTTTTTAGGGCTCATGATATCCGCTATTTTTTCTACAACGGTGGCGGTGACTCGCAGGATACGGCTAACAAAGTCTCTGAACTTGGTAAAAAGCTAGATTTCCCAGTTCAATGTATAGGGATACCGAAAACAGTGGATAATGATTTGCCGTATACCGATTGTAGTCCCGGTTTTGGGTCGGTGGCCAAATATATTGCGATTTCTACCAAGGAAGCCGCCCTCGATATACAGTCAATGTGCGCGACGTCGACAAAGGTCTTCGTATTGGAGGTAATGGGTCGTCACGCGGGTTGGATAGCGGCCTCGAGTGTGTTGGCTCGTGAGGGAGAGGCAGATGCCCCTCACATAGTGCTGTTACCCGAGATTCCTTTCTCGAAGAAAAGTTTTCTCAAAAAAGTAAACCGAACAGTAAAAGAAAAAGGATTTTGTGTTGTCGTTGTTTCAGAAGGTGTTCGTGATTCGAAGGGCAAATTTCTTAGTGACTCAGCTGCAGGAAAGGATGCATTTGGCCATCTCCAGCTCGGAGGAGTAGCGCCCGTTATCGCTAATATGGTCACAGACAATCTAGGTTTTAAAAACCATTGGGCGGTGGCGGATTATTTGCAGAGATCCGCCCGCCATATTGCCTCGGGGGTTGATGTAGAACAGGCTTATCAGGTCGGGCGAGCAGCAGTCAAATTCGCATTGCAAGGCAAGACAGCGGTTATGCCAACGATTATCAGGAAAAACGATCAACCCTATAGATGGTCTATTGGAGAAGTGAAGCTCTCCAAAGTGGCAAACGTAGAGAAAAAAATGCCGCGTTCCTATATCGATGCCGATGGCTTCAATATCACGAAGAAGGGCAGAAATTACTTAGCACCATTAATAAAGGGAGAAGACTTTCCTAAGTTTCAGAATGGTATGCCGGTCTACGCAAAACTTAGAAGGCAATTGGTGGCTAAAAAACTTAATCAAAAATGGTAATCGGAGGAGTGACGGCATAACTGTCGATCCTCCGATAGATCCTGCCTTTGTATGTCTAAGCGAGTAAGGGAGCTATAACGAGGCTCACAATGGCCATGACATTGATCAAGATATTCATGGATGGACCGGATGTATCTTTGAAGGGATCCCCTACGGTATCACCGACAACTGCAGCGGCGTGAACGTCTGACCCTTTACCCCCAAGGTTGCCTTTTTCTACGTACTTTTTGGCATTGTCCCAAGCACCCCCTGCATTTGCCATCGTTAATGCAAGCAGAACGCAACCGATTAATCCTCCACCAAGAGTTCCACCGAGCGCCTCAGCTCCCAGTGTGAAGCCAACCACAGGCGGGACTGCCACTGCGATTATTCCTGGTAGCAACATTCTTTTTAGTGCTGCGGCGGTCGCAATGTCCACACACTTAGCATTATCTGGTTCGGCGTTGCCCTCCATCAGCCCTGGGATTTCTCGGAATTGCCTCCTGATTTCTTCAATCATTTCCATCGCCGCTTTGCCCACCGCCGTCATGGTGATACTCGCAATCAGAAATGGGACGAGACCTCCAATGAAGAGGCCGATGAGAACATTTGGATCACCGATATGAAGAACAAAGCCGCCTCCCCTTTCCAAATTTAAGACCTCGACAAACGCGGCAATGATCGCCAGTGCTGCGAGTGCCGCTGCTCCGATCGCAAAGCCTTTACCCATTGCGGCAGTCGTATTACCTAATTCGTCTAGAGAATCTGTGATGGCCCTCGTATCTTCTCCTAAGCCGCCCATCTCAGCTATCCCTCCTGCATTGTCCGCGACGGGCCCGTATGCATCGACCGCCATAGTCATGCCGACGGTTGCAAGTAGCCCCACCGCAGCGACGCCGACTCCGTAAAGGCCAGCCATCTGTGTTGAAACATAGATGATCGCGCAGATGACCAGGAGCGGTCCGACAACTGACCGCATGCCGACGGATAGGCCGGTAATCATAACAGTAGCAGGGCCAGTTTTGCCCGATTCGGCTATATCAACGACTGGCTTTGATGCGGTGTAATACTCCGTGATAAGCCCAATGCAAATGCCGCCAGCAGCGCCGAATAAAACTGAGTACCAAATATTGGTTGTCAAGCCAATCATTTCGACAAGGAAGTACGCAACTGCCATAAAAAGAATGGTTGTTCCGATCATCCCAAATCGAAGCGCTTTGGCTGGTTCAAAGGTGGACATGGCGCGAACAGCGCCGATACCAAGGATCGAGCAAATTAGACCGCTGGAGGCGAGAGCCAGAGGTAAAAACATTAAGGTTGCACGACCGTCTCCCTCGCTCATTCCAGGCGCAAGTGCAGAGATTGAGGCTGCCGCAAGCGTTGACGCTATCGCTATTGTCGCAATCATTGAGCCGACATAGGATTCGAATATGTCTGAACCCATTCCTGCGACATCGCCCACATTATCGCCAACATTGTCAGCAATCACTCCAGGGTTTCTTGGGTCGTCTTCAGGAATCCCCTGCTCAATTTTACCAACTAAATCTGCGCCGACGTCAGCGCTTTTTGTGTAGATGCCCCCGCCGACTCTCGAAAAAAGGGCTACGACCGAACCGCCCATGCCGAATCCATGGATATGATGAGCGGTTTCAGGATCTCCACCGAATAAGTAATAGACCGAACCCAAACCTATAAGACCAAGTGAAGCAACAGCGAGGCCCATAATCGATCCACCAAAGAAGGCGACCGAGAGTGCGCTGGCTTGGCCATCAGTATGGGCCGCGTTGGTTGTGCGCACGTTGGCTTGTGTCGCGGTATACATACCGAACCAACCTGCGCAGGCTGAAGATAAGGCTCCAGCGAGGAACGCTATTGCTGTAGAGGACCCTAATGAAAAGTAAATCGCGACTACCAGCACCAGCGCAAAAATTGCCAGCTGAGTATATTCCCTCTTCATAAAAACCATGGCCCCTTCATGGATAGCGTCCGCGATTTTCTTCAAAGCGTCAGAGCCAGGATCATAGGTTTTTACGATCATATAAATAATGATAGCTACCACCATGCCAAGCACTCCAAGAGCGGGCGGCAATATTAATAGGTCGGTCATTGTTATCCCCGTTAAAGTAAATTTTTCTCCCAGGACGAACCATTGGGGAAGTCCCTCAATGGCTTGGCCGGCGCCAATAATAACAGCGTAAACTGTTTAATCCATAGTAGTGTGGCTCCCCTAGCCCTCTGCCAGCAGGTTTCTTAGATCAATGATGGCCGCGTTGGCTCTGGAAATATGAGAACCCATAACTAGGGAGTGGTTAGCTAGCGGGCCAAAGCCATCGCCATTTAGTACCATCGGGCTCCAGAGAGTTTTTTGAGTTGGTTCTAGCTCTCTAACGATTTGTTTAAGTGAGATCCTGGCGTTTTTCTTATCCAGGACTGCCGCAAAGTCAGCTTCAATAGCCGTCAGAAATTGGATAAGCGCCCAACAAAATCCTCGGCTCTCGTAAAAGACGTTGTCAATCTCCAGCCAAGGCGTTTTTACGATCTGATCTCCTGGTTGATTAGTTGATCGCGTGGCAGCTTGGTCTCCAGCAAGATCTGTGTTCAGTTGCTTTTTCCCGGTACTAGCCGATAAGCGCTGAGAAAGGCTACCAAGTCTGGTTTCCATCGCGGCTAGCCATTGTCTCAGGTTGTCGGATCGAGAATAAAATTGAGCATTCGCTTCACTAGGGTTCGCGAGCCGATCACGGTAACTCTCAAAAAAGTCTATCCCTTCTCGATATTCGCTTTCTGTGGCCGGCAACATCCAAGAGTTGTTGTCAAAAAAGAATTTGGATTCAGCCAAGGAGAGATCAGGGTCCTCTGCAGATTGGCTCTGAGATCGAGAGAAATCGTTTCGATAGACCCTCGCTGAATCACGCAGCAGAGTCAGGACTCCGAATTCCCATTCGGGAATATTGTCCATAAATAAACCTGGCGGGAAAATATCGTTGCTTAAATATCCACCTCGTTTCGTTAAAAGTGTGTTCGCGATTTCAATGAACGCTGTTGTAGTTAGATAGCCAGTGACTAGTTGATGGCCCCTGGCCGAGCTTGCCAGATATGCTCTCTCCTGGACATCAAACGACCGAGGCTCTGTGTCCCACCACCATCCCAAAAATGCGATGGAAAGACCCATAAAACTTACGATTAGGGTGCCGATTTTCCAGGGCTTGCGTATGGATCTGGATTGATCACTTTCCTTAGCATTTTGCGTTTCGTCTTGGTTCGTGTCCGCGTTATTGCTCACGATAAAAACTCCTCAACCAATGCACGGCGTTGAACGGATTAATTTCAAGACCGTAGTTGAGCCCTCTGTGTTTAGCAAGAAGGTATTTGGAGCCTGACCTGTTTGCACTACCTACCTAGAAGGATGGGTGACACCATCGCTCTAATCTGTTCGGAGTTGAGATTTGATTTCGCGCCCGCACCCGTCTTACATCTCCGCTTTTGGCGGCCTGCGCCTGTTGAACCATAGCGTATATTTTTCGAACTAGTCCGTCATTGGCCGCGGAAATTAGGTAGCGACATCGTTGATTCATTGGCTCGTCCTTCATAAAAGAGCTGAGTCTAGCGATGTCTTTTTGAAAATGGAGAGCCGGGGTGTGGTCGAATATAAATTTTTCGTAGGCTGAATCATTAATGATCTTTACCTGCCTTAATGTTGGTTCGATGGATGGATGAGTCTTATCCACCAGATTTGAGCGGGCGATATAAGACCTCGCTTTAGCGGGTTGCTTTTCGTAGGCTGCGTCAACTGCCCATGCGAGGTAACGTTCGACGATTTGATCCAGACCGATCTTGGCGGGCTCATTATCCGGGTCTAGCAATAATATTTGTTGATAAAAATAGTAGGCGTTTTTCTTATCCGGTGTAGTTAACAAGTCTTTCTTAAAAGACTTCGTTGCCATTTCTTGAAGTTTTTCGATCCGTGCCAAGACTTCCATATCCTCCTTTTTCCGTTCGGACATATGAACGGTGCTGGTTTTCTGAGGAACGCATCCAAACAGAAGAGCGAGAGTGGAAAGGGTTATAAGAGGGAGAAACGAATCCGTTTTTGTGATTTTTTTCACAAGACGGGTCCTAGTGTGGAGAATCGAGGGGAAGGTAGCATGTTTCTAATTTCTTGGTGCTGGACAGGATTGTGTTGGATTTTGCTGTAAAAAAGAAAAAGTTGAAAGATCATACGATGGGTCTGCTACTCATGGCTTTGGGCAGCTTTTTTGTTCAGGAAAATTGGGCTGAGAGCACCGGTTTTGATGAAGACGGCCTGTGGCTTACTGAGCAGCCAGAATTTCTTCCGGTAGATGAAGCTTTTCAGTTTAGTCTTGAAACAGGAGGCGATGGGAATTATTCCCTTTTGTTTCAAATCAAGGAGGGATACTACTTATACAAAGATCAGTTTGACGCTTGGACATCTCGTGATGGCGGGCGCGAGAGAGTGGAGCTAATGCTCCCTGAGGGGCTGAAAAAAACGGATGAGTACTTTGGAGAGGTCAATGTGTTTTATACCTCATTAAAGGTCGCATTGAAAAATTTGCCCTTTGGTAGTGACCCCTCAAAGGTCATAGTCCGCTATCAGGGTTGCGCAGACCGTGGGCTTTGCTATCCCCCGGTGGAAAAAGAGATAAATCTAGAAAACGGGTTTATATCGGATCCGCTGCCCCCGGAAAGCGATCAGGATCCCGTATTTTTGCCCAGCGAACTTGGAAACGAACGTTATCTCTTTGGACTGCTTGAGGGAGCTGGCCTCTTTTCAATTATTTTGGCGTTCTTTTTAGCGGGCATCCTTTTGACTTTTACGCCCTGCGTGTTGCCGATGGTGCCGATAATTTCGTCAATTATTGTTGGGCAGGGTGAGGACCTAACAAACTCCAAAGCGTTTCGAATCTCTTTGGCCTATGTCTTAGGGATGGCGCTGACCTTTTCTATCTTGGGGATGTTGGTTGGCTTGTTTGGAGCGGAGATGAACATTCAGGCTCGCTTGCAATCCCCGTTCGTCATTTCGCTCACCGCTGTCATTTTTCTCGTTTTAGCTATCTCTATGTTCGGGTTTTTTGATATTCGAATCCCTCACCTGATAGAGAACACACTAGAACGGGTCCTATCTTCGCAACGCAAAACCCTGCAGCATTCCCGCCCTCTCCTATTTGCTTTTTCCTACGGCGCATTATCTAGCTTGGTAGTCTCGCCCTGCATAACTGCCCCATTGGCTGGCGCATTGATCTATATCTCTAACACCGGAGATATCGTTCTTGGTGGCTCCGCCCTTTTTTCATTAGCGATCGGCATGGGCGCGCTCTTGCTTCTAATCGGAGCGACTGGCTCAAAGTGGGTTCCCAGACCCGGTGTTTGGATGATTGCGGTGAAGGATGTTTTTGGTTTCGTTCTTCTGGCGGTAGCCATCTGGCTGCTGCAAAGAGTTGTTAGTGATCTCTTGGCTTCGGTTCTTTGGGTTGCCCTTGTTTTAATGGCTTCGCTGGTTTTGATTTCCAAGTGGTCGGACCACGGATTAAAGCGCGCAAGGCCTGTCGGTTTTAGCGTGCTGATAATAGCTTCGACGTTCTTATTCGCTTGGGTTTCTAATCTCATTCAGGATGATCCTGGTGAGGGGTTATTTGCCAATGAGCGGTCAACGGAAAAAGAGCTCGTGAATTGGATGGCAGTAAAAACAGTTGAGGACGTGAAAAAAGTAATGGCCGAGAATCCAGGTAAGTTAGTGGTCCTCGATGTTTATGCAGATTGGTGTATCTCTTGCGAGAAGATGGAATCAGAGGTGATACCAAGAAGCGACATTCAGGATGAATTGAGAAGCATCCTAGCTCTAAGGGCCGATGTGACGAAAAACGATGCAGAAGATAGAAGGTTGCTAAGATCATTCGGCTTATTCGGGCCGCCAACTTTTGTATTTTTAGAGGAAAATAGCGGAGAATTAGACGAATTTAGAGTTCAAGGGGAAATGGGTCCGGATCGATTTCTTGCAAATTTGAGCAGCGCCATCGACGCTTCGGAGCAAAATCGAACTTTTTAAATGCGCTAAAATCGCGTAAAATGCAGCTAAAATATGTAGAATAGGCGTGTAAATGAAAATTTTAGTTCTCAATGGGCCAAATCTTAATCTGTTGGGGACGCGCGAGCCTGACATCTATGGTTCGGTGACCCTGGACCAGATTGTTACTACGTTGAAGATGCTATCTGATAAACAGGGTATAACTTTATCTTCACTACAAAGTAACGCTGAACACGTCCTCGTGGATGCTATACAAGGGGCGAGTGAGGATGGAGTGGATTTTATATTGATCAATCCCGGAGCGTTGGGACATACGAGCATTTCACTTAGGGATGCTTTGGTGGGAGTCCAGATACCCTTCATTGAAATTCATATTTCGAATATCTACAAAAGAGAAGGTTTTAGGCATAAATCTTATCTAAGCGATATTGCGGTTGGAGTCATAGCAGGTCATGGCGCAAGAGGGTATGAGCTAGGTTTAATTTCAGCAATTGGCTTCTTAGAGGAAACGGGAAAATAAGATATGGATTTACGTAAGGTGAAGAAGCTAATCGAGTTGGTAGAAGAGTCAGGCATACGAGAGATAGAAGTAAAGAGTGGAGACGAAGCGGTTAGAATTTCGATGGGTTCAGACCAATCAGTTTCTGATCTTGCTTCCGATCGAGCGGAAACTGTGAAAAATACAGTGACGGAAAAACCCCGCGATCATTCGGTGCCG